>JBQCIO010000121.1:0-8449 GCA_051953655.1 Motilibacteraceae bacterium | reverse complement strand
AGCGAGCCGTCGGCGGCCAGGACCCGGGTATTGCCCGGCAGGGCCTGGTCGACGACGGCCGCCTCTGTGCCGTTCGCCCCACCGAGCCGCCCGGGGAGGCCGCCGGCCAGCGATCCGGTGACGAGGAGCCAGGGGACGGCGAGGGCGGCGACGAGCGCGCCGCTGACGACGACGGCGAGCGCGAGGCGGGGCAGCGCTGACGTCCTCACGCCCTGTCACGTTCGTGCCCGTTGCTGCTGTTCGGCTGTGACCCGGCTGGGGCTGCGCGGAGGGTCCGTACCCTGGGACGACGTGAGCCTGACCATCGGGATCGTGGGCCTGCCCAACGTCGGCAAGTCCACGCTGTTCAACGCGCTGACCAAGAACGACGTCCTCGCGGCGAACTACCCGTTCGCCACCATCGAGCCGAACGTCGGCGTGGTCGGGGTGCCCGACGCCCGGCTCGGGAAGCTGGCCGAGCTGTTCGCCAGCGAGAAGGTCGTGCCGGCCACGGTGTCGTTCGTCGACATCGCCGGCATCGTCCGCGGGGCCAGCGAGGGGCAGGGGCTGGGCAACAAGTTCCTGGCCAACATCCGCGAGGCCGACGCCATCTGCCAGGTGATCCGCGTGTTCACCGACCCCGACGTCGTGCACGTGGACGGCAAGGTGGCGCCCAAGGACGACATCGAGACGATCAACACCGAGCTGATCCTCGCCGACCTGCAGACCATCGAGAAGGCCCTGCCGCGCCTGGAGAAGGAGGCGCGGATGAAGAAGGAGACCGCGCCGGTCGTCGCCGCCGTGCAGCAGGCCAAGGAGCTGCTCGACACCGGCACCACGCTGTTCGCCGGCGCGGCCAAGGCCGGCGTCGACGTCGAGCTGCTGCGCGACCTGCACCTGCTCACGATCAAGCCGTTCCTCTACGTCTTCAACGTGGACGAGGAGGAGATGGGCAACGAGGCGCTCAAGGACGAGATGCGCGCGCTGGTCGCGCCGGCCGAGGCGATCTTCCTCGACGCCAAGATCGAGTCCGAGCTGGTCGAGCTGCCCGACGAGGAGGCGCTCGAGCTGCTCGCCTCGATGGGCCAGGAGGAGTCGGGCCTGTCCATCCTGGCCCGGGTCGGCTTCGTCACCCTCGGCCTGCAGACCTACCTGACCGCCGGGCCCAAGGAGGCCCGCGCCTGGACGATCCGCCAGGGCGCCACCGCCCCAGAGGCCGCCGGCGTCATCCACACCGACTTCCAGCGCGGCTTCATCAAGGCCGAGGTCGTCTCCTACGACGACCTCATGGACGCGGGCTCGATGGCCGAGGCCCGGTCCCGCGGCAAGGTCCGGATCGAGGGCAAGGACTACGTGATGGCCGACGGGGACGTGGTGGAGTTCCGGTTCAACGTCTAAAGGTCAGCCCTCTCTGGGCCGGTCCCTTTCTGGTTGGTCACGCGGCCGCGTCCAGTTAGGCAGACGGCGGCAACGATTGATTAACGACGCGAGGCGACCGTCTTCAGACCCGTGCAGGAGGTCGGTGTGAGGCGCACCGCGTACCGCCTAGCTCGCCTGTCTGTCTCGGTCTCCGGCGACTGTCGGGGCTAGCGACCGTCGACTGCGCGCTCAGAAATTCGCCGTAGGGGCCAAGGATCCCTCCCGGTGCGCTCTGCAATGAAGGTGCCTACCGATTCCTCGGTGCACTCCGCTAGATCGGCGGTCAGTTGGTAGAACGCGGACACCTGAGCCTTGCCTATCGCCGCCTGGTTTTTTTCGCCGTGCGCAATCCCTCCACGAAGAGCAATTGCTTCATTGAGGGCGACCTTGGGCCCCTGGTCCCCAGCGCGGGATGTATGCCAACCATCGCTCACCCCCTTCAGCCCGAGAGCCTTCTCGAAGAGGCTGTCGACGTTGCCGGCCTTCGGGGTGTTCCAGACGGTCGACATTGCGATACGTTCGATACGAGTCAAGGCCACATCGCGCCATGCGTCTCCGGCCAGTCTCCAAGCGCTCAGCTCGTCCCGATCCTCTCTCAGCTCTCTGCTGATAGTTCTCGCCAGTGATGGCGGCAGATCACGCCAACCTCCTGCGCCTTCCACCAGGAGTCGAGCACTTTCGTGGGCAAGGTCTTCGCAGAAGGCTTCCCACATGGCCGCGACCAACACAAAGACACCTCTGCTGGCGACGACAAGGTGATCACGAGCGGCCCTTTGCCCACGCAGCATCTGCCAGAGTGCGAAGTAGGACCGGACATCATCGCTGGCGTCGAGAAACCGGACGCGTGCTTCGCTAGCCTTGCCCGCGTACTTCTTACCCTTTGGGACTGACATGGGTGCAGCCTCGCAGGTACCTCCGACACCGAGCGAGTGCGGAGTGAAGGTGAGGGTGTCGGTGTTTGCGGGCGTGGTAGACGCGGGCGTGTTCCCAACTGGTGAATATAAGAAGTTGCAGCCCAAGTCCACTAGGACGCAGTCGGCTATCCCATAGTTTCGCCCGCCGTTTGGGCCTGTCGCTGCTTCAGCGTCGCGCACCAGGCGACGGCGGAAGGCCTGACGCCCTCAGAGCTCGCGTCGTCGTCGCGCGAGGTAGGCGCTCTCTGCGGTGTTGCCCGTCAGGCTGATCGCCCGGTCGTACGCCGCCCGCGCCTCGTCCCGACGGTCCAAGCGGCGCAGCAGGTCGGCGCGCGTCGCGTGGAAGGCGTGGTACCTGTCCAGCGCCGGATCGAGACGGTCGACGTCGGCCAGCGCCACCTGCGGGCCGTCGAGCTCGGCGACGGCGACGGCGCGGTTGAGGGCCACGACGGGCGAGGGGTCGAGGCGGAGGAGCTGGTCGTAGAGGGCGAGGATCTGCGCCCAGTCGGTGTCGGCGACATGACGGGCCGACGTGTGCACCGCGTTGACCGCCGCCAGGAGCTGGTAGCGGCCGGGGGCCACGCCGGTGGCCAGCCGATCACGCACCAGCCGGTGACCTTCGGCGATGAGCGCTGCGTCCCAGCGGCGTCTGTCCTGCTGGTCGAGCGTCACCAGCTCGCCGTCGGGCGAGACGCGGGCGGCGCGGCGGGCCTCGGTGAGCAGCATCAGCGCCAGCAGCCCGGCCACCTCGCCGTCGTCGGGCAGCAGAGCGTGGACGAGGCGGGTGAGCCGGATCGCCTCCGCGGTGAGCTCCGCCCGGACCGGCGGGGTGTCGGGCCCGCTGGCCAGGTAGCCCTCGTTGAAGACGAGGTAGAGGACCGCGAGGACGCCGGAGACCCGGGCCGGGAGGTCGTCCGCGGAGGGCACCCGGTAGGGGATTCGGGCGGCCTTGATCTTCGCCTTGGCGCGCGTGATCCGCTGCCCCATCGCGCTCTCCTGCAGCAGGAACGCGCGGGCGATCTCGGAGACGGTGAGCCCGCCGACGAGGCGCAGGGTGAGCGCCACCCGGGTCTCCATCGCCAGGGCGGGGTGGCAGCAGGTGAAGACCAGCCGCAGGCGGTCGTCGTCGATGACGCCGAGCGGCTCGGGCACGTGGAGGTCGTTCATCGATTCGGCCTCCCTCTCCTTGTCCGCGCGCTTGGCCTCGCGCCGGATCCGGTCGATCGCCTTGCGCGCGGCGGTGGTGGTGAGCCACGCGCCGGGGTTGGGTGGGACGCCGTCCGCGGGCCAGCGCTCCACGGCGGTGGCGAACGCCTCGGCGGCGGCGTCCTCGGCCACGTCGAGGTCGCCGAACCGGCGGGCCAGCGCGGCGACCACCCGGGCCCACTCCTCGCGGTGGACCCGGGTGATCGCCTCGCGCACGTCGGTCGAGGTCACAGGAACGGGCGCACCTCGACCTTCCGGTTGCAGCTCCTCGACCCCTCGGCCGCCAGCGCGAGCGCGACGTCGAGGTCGGGGGCGTTGATGATCCAGAAGCCGGCCAGGTACTCCTTCGACTCCACGAACGGCCCGTCGGTGAACACCGGCTCGGCGCCCCGGTTGTCGACGACGGTGGCCGGGTCGGGGGCGCCCAGGCCGCCGGCGAACACCCAGTGCCCCTCGGCCTGGAGCCGGTCGTTGAAGGCGTCGATGGCGGCCGCCTCGCCGTCGGTGGCCAGGCCGGCGCCGTCGTCGATCACGGAGAGCAGGTACTGCATCGTCGGTCATCTCCTGCGTCATCGGCGGCCCGTCGTGGCCGCGCTCACCCAGGCAACGAACGCCGCCGTGCCGATCCGACACCGCCGCCTGACTTCCCCCAAGGTTCTCGCGCGATCGCTGGCCGCACAGCCTCCGGGATGGGACGGTGCCGACGTGTCGCAGTCGGTGGTCGGGCTGGAGCCGGATGTGGTCGCCGCGGAGGTGCTCGACCTCCTGGTCGGCGGGTTCTCCGACCGGCTGCTGAGCGTGGTGGCGTTCGGGTCCTGGCTGCACGGTGACTTCGAACCGGCCCGCAGCGACGTCGACCTGCTCGCCGTCCTCGCCGAGGACCCCACCCAGGAGGACGTCGACGCCCTCGGTGCCCGCGTCGAGGCGCTGTTCCGGGCGCACCCGGAGTGGCGCGACCGGATCGAGGTGGGACTGGTCTCCCGGGAGGCGGTGCGGGAGGTCGTCGGGACGGGGACGTCGACGCGGCTGGTGGGACGGATCAGCCCGGGCGAGCCCCTGCACCTCGTCCCGGCCGAGCGACGCCGGGTGCTCGACTGGGAGGCCGCCGCCCGGGGCAGGACCCTGCACGGCGAGGACGGACTGCTGCCGTCGGTGCCCTGGACGCTCGTGCGCCAGGTGCTGCTGGCGGAGCTGGTCGCGTGGCCCGGCTGGCTGGACGAGCTGGTGGGCGACGAGGCGCTGGCCTACGCGGTGCTGACGGTCTGCCGGTCGACGGCCTACGCCGTCACGGAGACGCCGCACTCGAAGCGGGCGGGAGCGCGGTGGATGGCAGGGCGACGGCCCGAGCTGGCGCCGCTCTGCGCGGCTGCGGAAGCCGTCTGGTACCGAGCTCAGCGCGCTGAACCGTTGGACCGGGCCGCCGTGGGCGACCTCGTCCGTTATCTCGCTCGCTGGGCCGGCGACGACCTCAGTGCGGGATGAGCGGCGGGGCCGCGGCGAGCCCGAGCGCCGGCGATACGGTCGAGGTGTGGACCCCCGCCTGAGCTTCGTGACCCTCGTGGTGCGCGACGTCGACCGCAGCCGCGCGTTCTACGTGGACGGGCTGGGTTGGCCGGCCGAGCTGAACGTCCCCGGCGAGGTGGTCATGATCCGGGTGGGGGAGAAGGTGGTGCTCTCGCTGTGGCAGGAGAGCTCCGCCGTCGGTGAGCTGGGGCCGATCGCACGGCCTTCCGGTGCGCTGCCGTTCACGTTGGCCCACAACGTCGCCTCACCGGCCGACGTGGACCGTGTGCTCGCCGAGGCCGAGTCCGCCGGCGGGAGCCTCGTGGCCGCGCCCACGTCCCGGGAGTGGGGTGGCTACACCGGCTATTTCGCTGATCCCGACGGGTTCCGGTGGGAGGTCGCGTACAACCCGGGGCCGATCGGGCAGTCCGTGCTCTAGGAACGACCTGGAACAACCGGACACCGCTCGTCCGGAACCCGCCCTAGCCTGCCGCCATGTCGCCCAAGACCGCGGTCGAGCTCGACCGTCTCACCGTCCGTCCCCTGACGACGGACACCTGGCCGGCGTTCGCCGACCTCGTCGAGCGCCACGGGGGCATCTTCGGCGGGTGCTGGTGCACCTGGTTCCACACGCTGTCCAAGGACAAGGAGCGCACGTACGACAGCAACCGCGACCTCAAGTGCCGTCTGGTCGAGGAGGGACGGGCGCACGCGGCGCTGGTCTTCGACGGCGACGAGGCGGTGGCGTGGGCCGAGTACGGGCCGCCGGGAGAGCTGCCGAACATCCATCACCGGCAGGAGTACGAGGCGGGGCTGGTGACGCCGCCGGACTACCGGGTCACCTGCATCTTCGTGGACCGGCGCTACCGGCGGCACGGCCTGGCGGCGGTCGCACTGCAGGGCGCGCTGGACCTCATCGCCCAGGCCGGCGGGGGAGTGGTCGAGGGCTACCCGCACGACATGGCCAAGCAGCCCGAGGGTAAGAAGGTGTCGTCCTCGTTCCTCTACAACGGAACCCGGCGGATGTACGAGGAGGCCGGTTTCGTCTTCGAGCGCGCCAAGGGGCAGAAGAACTGCGTGATGACGAAGGTCGTCGCGCCGGCCTGAGCGACCGGCCCCACGTGGTGCTCAGCGGGGTGGTGGTTCGCGTCTGATCCAGGGTCGTGCGGGGTCGATCCAGGCGGGTGGGCGCCATTCGACGACGCCGGGTTCGCTGGTGCGTCGTAGGTCCCAGCCGCCTTCGTGGACGAGCCAGTGCTCATGGCCGCACAGGGGTGCGCTGTTGGCCAGGCTGGTGGGGCCGTCGTCGGCCCAATGGTCGAGGTGGTGGGCGGTGGTCTGCGACGGGGGTGCGGTGCAGCCGATGCCGCAGCAGCCGCCGAACTCCACGGCGAGGGCCCGGTAGATGGTGGCGGTGGCCAGGCGGACCTCTCGGCCGAGGTCGAGCGGCTGGCCTCTGCTGCCCAGGACGGCGGGGACGAGCTTGGCGTCGCAGGCCAGGCGTCGCAGGGTCGCCGGTGCGAGGCGGTCGCCGTGCTCGGTGAGCCCGGGCAGGTAGCCGGCGGGCTGACCGGTGTCCGGGTCGAGCAGGCCTGCCTTCGCCGTCCGCTGCTCGAGGGCCTGCAGCGGCATGGTGATCAGAGCCTGCACGGGCTCACCGTGCCGCAACGGCAGCTCGTCGTGGTCGGTGGCGAGGCGGACCAGGGTGGCGAGGGCGTCGGCCCGCCGCTGGGGCAGGGTCCGGCGGGCCGACCGGGGTAGCGCGGACTCCTCGTCGTTCTCGGCGTCGTTCCGCATCACCGCGTCCAGGGTGGTCATCAGCAGGGACGCGGTCTCCTTGGTCAGGCGCCCGCTGATCCGGTACATCGCCCCGTCGGTGGCCACGTCGGGGGTGATGGCGACCTCGCGCAGCGAGTGCGCCAGCTTCTCGTCCTCGTCGAGCTTCCTGCCGCGGTCCGGGTCGAGGACGTCGGCGATCTTCGCCGCGGCCACGGCGAGGTGCTTGCGGGTCAGCCGGGGCGCCCAGTCCAGCAGGAACTCCTCGCCCTGCTCGACCTCTTCGACCGTGACGGTGCCGATCCGCTTGATCAGCCGCAGCCCGTCCACGATCGCCAACGCCTTGGTCTCGCACACCGACCCGTCGGCGATCGCGGCCAGCACCTGGTCGCTGCCCTCGCGGGCCAGGCGGACCTGCTTGGCCGCGTCGACGTGGTCGATCGTGAGCAGCTGCGCCAGCCAGAACGGGGTGGTGCGGGCGTGCACCGCGTCGGCCACCGAGCGATCGTCGGCCTCCTTGACCAGCGACAGGCGCAGCGCGGCGAGCTTGTTCTCGCAGGAGAAGACCAGCTGCAGCAGCGGGGAGAGCTCGCCGGTCTCGACCGGCCACACCGGTGCATCGAGCGCCGTGTCGATCGCCGCGGCCACCTGACGGATCGACTGGGGGAGGGCCTGCTGCGGCGGCACCGCGAGCTCTGACATGCCTCGAACCTATGCGGCTGCACCGACAGTTCTCGTTGCTACACCTAGGGAAACCGACCGACTCGAGTCACGGATGCATAACGGTTCGGAGCGCCACAGCTCGTGAGGTGCGTGTGCCCTCGCTCCTTCTGTGTGCACCAGGGCCACCTTGCCCTGTTAGGGACCGGCGGCGGACTGAAGGCCCGTCGCATCGAAAGCTCCGATGCATCGTCGGAGGGAGGGGCACTGCGCCTAGCGTCGAGGTGTCGGCAGCGGCTGCACGTGCTCGCAGAACGCGTTGCAGGACAAGGAACAGATCGCTGGGTCCACCGGCGCTCGCCCGACCGAGGGGGTACGAGATGAGTGACACACGGCAGACCGGCACGACCACGACGACGACCACCTCGACCGGCGGCCTCAGCGTCACCCGCGAGAGTGTGCCGGAGCCCAGTGGTTGGGTCGGCTGGGTCTACTTCGCAGGGATCATGCTGGTGATTATCGGCGCCTTCCAGGCGATCATGGGCTTCACCGCGCTGTTCAAGGACAGCTACTACTGGGTGTCGAGCGACAACCTGCTGGTGAAGGTCGACTACACCGGGTGGGGCTGGGCGCACCTCATCCTCGGGATCATCGCCGTGGCCGCCGGCCTCGGGGTGATGGCCGGGCGGATGTGGGCCCGGGTGCTCGGCATCGCGTTCGCGGTCATCAGCGCGGTCGTCAACCTCGCGTTCGTGGCCGCGTACCCGTTCTGGTCGCTCCTGATCATCGCGCTGGACGTGGTGGTGATCTTCGCGCTGGCCGTGCATGGCGCAGAGGCGAAGAAGATCGACTGATCGGCCGAGGAACGACAGAGCAGGGCCCCCGGCGGGCGCCCCCCCCCCGCCCCCACCGCGTCAAGTCCACAAACCCCCCAGGGAGCCCCCCCCCCCCCGGGCACCAGACCCCCCCCCTCGACTTATTACGGCGTTAAC
>JBQCIO010000120.1:0-20157 GCA_051953655.1 Motilibacteraceae bacterium | reverse complement strand
CGTAGAGGTCCCAGACCACGAACACGACGACGACCGGCAGCAGCGTCAGCAGCAGGCGTCGCCAGCGGGCGTAGACCCGGGTGCCGATCACCAGCTCCAGCGGCAGCGTGCCGAGCAGGCAGAAGACGAGCATCCCGACGTAGGCCAGGTGCCGGAGGGTGCCCACAGCGCGGTCCAGGACCCGACGGTCAGAACGCGAGCGCCTGCGCGCGCCGCCGCACCTCGGTGCCGCGGTTCTCGGCGAGCGCGTCGGCCGGTGTGCCGGGCAGCGTGTCGTCGGGGGTGAACAGCCAGCGGACCGCCTCCTCGTCGGAGAAGCGGTTGTCCGCCAGCACCGTCAGCGTGCCCGCCAGGCCCTTGACCACCGCTCCGTCACCGACGAGTCGCGCCGGCACGCTCAGCACGTTGCGCTCACCGCGGCGCACGGCCACCAGCCCGCGCTCCTTGAGCAGCTGGCGCACCCGGGTGACGTCGATGTCCAGCCGCTCGGCGACGTCGGGCAGCGTGAGCCACTCGGGCACCAGCGTGTCGAGATCTTCCACCCGGCCAGCCTGCCAGAACGGCTCCGCCGCTGCCCCTTCAGCCCTGGGCCAGCACCGCCGAGCGCACCTGGACCGCCGGGTCCGTCAGCCCGGCCTCGTCCACCACCGGGCCGATCCCGCCGGAGCGCTCGATCACCCGGCGCGCCTGCACGACGTCCCGCGGCAGCCCGACGCCGACCGCGGCGACCAGCAGCGGCCCCTTCTCCGACACGACGTCGGAGATCCCGAAGGCGCACCACCCCGCCTCGGTCTCCCGCGGCACCCAGCGGTCCGCGGAAGGCAGGTGCCCGACGCACTGCACGGTGCGCCCGAACTGGTCGGACCAGACGTAGGGCACCGGGTCGTACGCCGCCTCCTGCCCGAGCAGCGACGCCGCCGCCACCTCCGGCGCGTGCAGCGCGGTGTCCCAGTGCTCGATGCGCAGGCGACGCCCGTAGCGCCGGGAGGGGAAGGAGGCGCAGTCCCCCGCCGCCACCACCGCGGGCAGCGACGTCCGCAGCCCCTCGTCGACCACCACCCCGCCGGCGACGTCGAGCTCCACCCCGCTGCCGGCCAGCCACCCGGTGGCCGGCCGCACCCCGGTGGCGACCACCACGACGTCGCCGGCCAGGAGCTCGTCCCCCTCGAGGCGCACCCCGCCCTGCTCGATGCCCGCGACCCGGGTGCCCGTGCGCAGCCGAACCCCGGCCTCGGACCACCACCGCCTCGTCCGCGCCGCCAGCTCCACCGGCAACGCCCCGGCCAGCGGCTCGGCGAGCGCCTCCACCGCGACGACCTCGCAACCGGCTGCGGCGGCCGCCGACGCCACCTCGGCGCCGATCCAGCCCGCCCCGACCACCACGACCCGGGCACCGGCCACCAGGCGGCTCCGCAGCGCCCGGGCGTCGTCGAGGGTCCGCACCGTGACCGCGTGCGGGACCGGGACAGGGCGCGCGCCCACGGCCAGCACCAGCCCGTCGAAGGCCAGCTCGCCGGCCGACGTCTCCAGCACCCCCGGCCGCAGGCGGGTGGCCCGGACCCCGGTGCGCAGCTGCACGCCCAGCTCGTCCAGGTCGATGTCGAGCCGGGGATCGTCCTCCAGCCCGGCCAGCACCCCCTTGGACAGCGGCGGCCGGTCGTAGGGCTGGTGCGGCTCGTCCCCGAGCAGCACGAGCGGCCCCTCGTGGCCCAGCGTGCGCAGCGCCCGGACGGACTCCACCCCCGCCAGCCCCGCCCCGACGACCACGACCCGCCCGTCCCGCTCCACGCCGGCACCCTACGCAGCCACCCGCCGACGCTCCGGGAGAGGGCGTGACCTGCGAATTACACCCCTGTTGTTCAAGCCCTGCGGGTGACAAACCGATCGCCTGCACCGATAGTCACTTCAGCACCATCGTTCACAGCAGCACCAGCAGAGGCGGCCCGGCCGCCGCGATCCGGCCCGAGACACCGCTGCCGGAGACCCCGCTCGGGGCCTTGAGCAGCACCGTGAGGAGTGCCCGCACCGTGAGCATCCGGACCGACGACGGCTCCGCGCCGGCGCCCGAGCGCGCCACCCCCCGGCACGCCACCGAGGAGGCGCTCCCGCTCGCTGGCGAGCTGCGCGAGGGCGCCGCCGGCGCGGCGCGCGGCGCGGGCTCGGCGGTGCTGCTCACCGCCGTGGTGACCGCCGGCGCACCCGGCTGGGCCTCCTACACCGTCAAGCCCGGCGACACGCTGTGGCAGATCGCCCGGCAGCACCACACCAGCGTCTCGGCGCTGGTGAAGGCCAACGGGCTGCGGGCC
Organism: Motilibacteraceae bacterium; assembly: GCA_051953655.1. Taxonomy (GTDB): domain Bacteria; phylum Actinomycetota; class Actinomycetes; order Motilibacterales; family Motilibacteraceae; genus JBQCHF01. Next base: position 17,851 of record JBQCIO010000120.1, on the reverse strand, counting down.
GACGGCAGCCTCGTCGTGGCCGGCACCACCCTGCGGATCCCCCCGGCGGCAGGTGCCACGGGAGGCGCTCCGGCGAAGCAGAGCCCGCAGAAGCCGACGGTCAGGACCGCGCCGGTGCTGCACACCGTCGTGGCCGGCGACACGCTGTGGGACCTGGCCCGGGCGCACCGCACCACGGTCAAGGTCCTGCGCGAGACCAACCACCTGCGCAGCGACGTGCTGCAGCTCGGGACCGTGCTGCGCGTCGGCACGAGGACGGTCACGGCCGCGAAGCCGACCTCGAAGCCGGCGGCCAAGCCCGCGAAGCAGGACGGCGCCACCAGCTTCGCCGGGCGCACCTACCCCTCCGCCACGGTGGCGGCGGCCGCGCGCAACCGGGCTCGGCTGGCCGCCATGTCCCTGCCCAGCCGGGAGCAGACCAAGGCGCTCATCGTGCGCACCGCCCGGGCCCGCGGCGTCGACCCCGCGCTCGCCCTGGCCATCGCCTGGCAGGAGTCGGGCTGGAGCATGCGGCACGTCTCGGTCGCCAACGCGATCGGCGTCATGCAGGTGGTCCCCTCCACCGGGCAGTGGGTCTCGAGCCTCGTCGGCCGCCCGCTGGACCTGCTCGACCCCGAGGACAACGTGCTGGCCGGGGTGGTGCTGCTGCAGGTGCTCTCCGCCCAGACCCACGACGCCCACCAGGTGGTGGCCGGCTACTACCAGGGCCTGGCCTCGGTCCGGGCGCGCGGGATGTACGACGACACCAAGCGCTACGTGGCCAACGTGCTGGCGCTCAAGGCCCGTTTCGGCGGCTGAGCCGGAGCCGCTCGCTCCCGCCTCCCGGGCGGCGGCGCCCCCCGACCGTAGACTCGAACCGTGGACACGACCGTGCAGGACCCCCTCCTGGGGCGGCTCCTCGACGGTCGCTACCGCATCCAGTCCCGCATCGCCAAGGGCGGGATGGCCAGCGTCTACCTCGCCGTCGACACCCGCCTGGACCGCACCGTCGCGGTCAAGGCCATGCACGCGGGGCTGGCCGCCGACGACTCCTTCCGCTCCCGCTTCATCCGCGAGGCCAAGTCCGCGGCCCGCCTGTCGCACCCCAACGTCGTCGCGGTCTACGACCAGGGCACCGACGGCGACACCGTGTTCCTGACCATGGAGCACGTCGAGGGACGCACGCTGCGCGACCTGCTGCGCCAGCGCCGCCGGCTCACCCCGCGCCAGGCCTTCGACGTCCTCGAGCCGGTGCTGGCCGCCCTGGGCGCCGCGCACCGGGCCGGCCTGGTGCACCGCGACGTCAAGCCCGAGAACGTGCTGCTGGCCGACGACGGCCGGATCAAGGTGGCCGACTTCGGCCTGGCCCGTGCGGTCACGGCCTCCAGCAGCGCCACCGCCACCCAGGGCATGCTCATCGGCACCGTCGCCTACCTCGCCCCCGAGCAGGTCGAGCGCGGTGTCGCCGACGCCCGGTCCGACGTCTACGCCGCCGGCGTGCTGCTGTTCGAGATGCTCACCGGCAGCCAGCCCTTCGACGGCGAGAGCCCGATCCAGGTCGCCTACCAGCACGTGCACTCCGACGTCCCGGCGCCGAGCAGCCGGGTGCCCGGGCTGCCCCGCGAGCTGGACGACCTGGTGCGCCGGGCCACCAGCCGCGACCCCGACCAGCGCCCGGGCGACGCGGACCGGCTGCTCGCCGAGCTCTCCGCGGTGCACCGGTCTCTGCCGGACGAGGCGCTGGACGCCGCGCCGGCCACCGCCGACACGCTGGTGGTGCCGCTCCCGGCCGGTGCCCCCGCGCGCGGCGACGTCGCCCCCACCGCCGTCGTCGGGCAGCCCGGCCCCGACGGCTCCTCGTTCCCCGGCCGCTCCTCGCCCGGCCACGGGGCGACCTCGACCACCGGCCCGCTGCCCGCGCCCCGGCGCCGTCGGCGCGGCGGCCTCATCGCGCTGCTGGTGGTGCTGCTGCTGGCCGTGGGCGGCGGGGTGGCCGGCTGGTACCTCGGGGCCGGCCCGGGCGCCTACACCATCACCCCCGGCGTGCTCGGCCTCACCGAGCAGGCCGCCCAGGCCAAGCTCGAGGCGCAGGGCCTGCACACCCGGACCGGCGCCCCGGTGTTCTCCGAGACGGTGGCCGCGGGCAAGGTGGTCAGCACCGACCCGGACCCGGGCGGCAAGGTCCGCAAGGGCGGCACGGTCACGCTCGTGCTGAGCAAGGGCAAGGAGCGCTACGACGTCCCGGACCTGGCCGGCAAGCCGCTGGACCAGGCCAAGACCGCGCTGTCGGACCTGCACCTCACCGCCGCGGTCAGCCAGGCCTACGACGAGAAGGTCCCCTCCGGCACCGTCATCCGCACCGACCCGGAGCCGGGCACCCCGCTAAAGCGTGGCGCGCCGGTCACGCTGGTGGTCAGCAAGGGCCGCCAGCCGATCCCGGTCACCGACTGGACCGGCAAGCCGGCCGACCAGGCCACCGCCGACCTGCAGGGCAAGGGCCTGAAGGTCGCCACGCGGCAGGACTACAGCGAGACCGTGCCGGCCGGCAGCGTCATCTCGCAGTCCCCCACCGGCGGCACGCTTTACCGCGGCGACACCGTGACCCTGGTGGTCAGCCAGGGCCCGCCGCTGGTCGAGGTGCCCGACGTGCGCGACATGAAGGCCTCGGAGGCGCGCAAGGTCCTGGAGAAGGCCGGCTTCCGGGTGGAGCAGCGCGGCACCCGGATCCTGGACCGGGTGCTCGGGCAGTCCCCCGGCGCCGGCGAGAAGGCGCCCAAGGGCTCCGTCGTGACCATCACGACGATCTGAGGCCCGCTCCGTCACCACGGCCGCCGCCACCGGGCCGCACCAGGCCGGTCTCGTAGGCCAGCACCACCGCCTGCACCCGGTCGCGCAGGCCGAGCTTGGCGAGCACCCGGGACACGTGGGTCCGCACCGTGGCCTCGCTCAGGACGAGCCGGTCGGCGATCTCCTGGTTCGAGCGGGCCTCGGCCATGAGCACGAGGACCTCGCGCTCGCGCTCGGTCAGGGCGGCCAGCGACGGATGGTGCTGACCGGGCCGCGGGCGGCTGGTGAACTCCGCCAGCAGCCGCTGGGTCACCTGCGGCGCCACCAGGGCCTGGCCGTCGGCCACCACCCGGATGGCGTGGGCCAGGTCTCGCGGCCGCACGTCCTTGAGCAGGAATCCGCTCGCGCCGGCCCGGACGGCGTCGTAGACGTGCCGGTCCAGGTCGAAGGTCGTGAGCATGCAGACCCGGACCGCCGGGTGCTGGGCGACCAGCCGGCGGGTCGCCGTGATGCCGTCGAGCACCGGCATGCGCAGGTCCATCATCACCACGTCCGGGTGGTGCTCGGCCGCCCGCTGCAGGGCCTGCTCGCCGTCGCCCGCGTCGGCCACCACCTGCATGTCGTCCTGCGCGTCGATCATCATGGCGAACCCGGCACGGACCAGCTCCTGGTCGTCCACGACCATCACCCGGATCGTCACGCGATGCCCTGCGTCGCCGGCAGCCAGGCCGTCACCGCGAAGCGCCCGTCCGGGCCGGGACCGGCCGTGACGGTGCCTCCGCAGGCGGCCACCCGCTCTCTCATCCCGACCAGACCGTGCCCGACGCCGGGCGCTCGTCCCGGTCGCCCGCCGACCACGGACAGCTGCACCCGCTCGTCCGTGCGCTCGATGGACAGGGCCACGGCGTCGCCCCTCCCGTGCTTGAGGGCGTTGGTCAGCGCCTCCTGCACGATCCGGTAGGCGGTCAGGTCGACGCCGGGGTCCAGCCGCGTGGCGCACTGCGCGGCGTCGTCGAAGGTCAGGCGCATGCCGGCCGACCGCAGGCTGCGCACCAGCTCCGGGACGGCGGACAGCCCCGGCGCCGGCGCCGGCGAGGTCTGCTCGTCCTCGTCCGTGCGGAGCACGCCGAGCAGGCGGCGCAGCTCCTGGAGCGCCTGCTGCCCGGCGTCCTGGATCCGTTCGAGCGAGGCCCGTGCCTGCTCCGGAGCGGTCCCCATGACCTCCGACGCGCCGCCGGCCTGCACCACCATGACGCTGACGGTGTGCGCGACGACGTCGTGCAGCTCGCGCGCGATGCGCTGACGCTCCTCCAGCACGGCGGTGCGGGCACGGACCTCGTGGTCGATGGCCAGGGTCGCGAGCCGCTGCGACTCCTGGCGGCGGATCAGCAGCACGCGCCCGACGAGCCACCCACCGAGGACGACCACCGCCGCGAACACCACCCCGGACGCCGCCAGCACGGCCAGCGCGAGCAGCGCCGCCACCGCCGACGCCGAGCGCCGCAACCGGTCGATCCCGCCGAGGCTCGCTGCCGCGAGGAACATCGCGACGATGGTCGCGATCTCCTTGCCCGGGTCGACGCCCAGCCAGGACTGCGCCAGGAACCCGGTCCCGACCACGAGGCCGGCCGTGGCCGGCCACCGGCTGCGCCAGATCAACGGGAGGCTCATCGCCAGCCCGCAGCCGAGCGCCGCGGCACGCGGCTCCAACCGCTCGGACAGCACCGTCGCGGTGAACCAGACGGCGAGCAGCACCCCGGCGGACGCGTCGAGCGAGGTCGACGACGTCAGCGACCGGATGAGTCGGGCCGGGCTGCGCCACATGATCGCCACGGTATGGGGCGCACGGCCGCCGGGGCGTCATCTTCGCGGACGACCCCGATCATCGCCACGAGGGACGACCGGCCCGGTCCGGACCGCGAACTGTTGACGCGGCAGCGCCGGACGCCTGACGTCGTGGCGCGGAGACGTTCCTAGCGTCGCCGCCGTCCACCACCGCAGCAGGAAGGCGACACCGTGACCACGTCCATCGCTCCCGTCCAACGAGCCGGCGCCCTCGCGCTCGGGCTCGTGTTCCCCGTCTTCACCGTCAAGATGCTGGTCGTGCCGCTGACGACGCGCGTCGCGGCGGACAAGGTGGCGCTCGCGACCGACCACCCCGGCCTGCTCCACCTCAACGCCGTGCTCCAGCTCGCCGTGGCCCTCCTGCTGGTGGCGGGACTTGTCGCACCGCTCACGCTGGTCACCGGACGCGGGACCGCCCTGGTGCGGTGGGGCGTCGCGCTCGCCGGCCTGGGCTCCATGAGCTTCGCCCACGACTCCGCCTACTCGCTCTTCCTCCTCTCCACCCGTGACGGAGACTCGACGGCCATGACGGAGCTGGTGCAGCGCCTCGACTCCCTGGCGGCACCGGTCGAGCTGCCCCTGCTGGTCTGCTTCGCTGTCTCGCTGCTCGTGCTGGGTGGAGGAGCCTTGCGGGCCGGCCTGCTGCCGCGGTGGGCCTACGGGCTGGTCGTCGTCGCCTTCCTGCTGCAGCTGGCACCGCCGGTCCACGTCCTGGGCGTCCTGCAGAACGCCGTCGCGGCCGTCGCGTTCGCCGTGCTGGCCCGCCGGCTGACCGCCGCGACGCGGGGCCGCACGTCGGTCCCCGACGAGGTGCTCGTGGCGCCCGCCGTCGCATAGCGGCGGTCCGTCCCCAGCGCACGTCCGACCCCTCCGGCTCTGGGAGGATGGGCCGGTGCCGCCGCGTCGTCCCAGCCCCGTCGGGGTCCACGTCCCCGTCGCGGGGGGGCTGGCATCAGCCGGCCTGGCCTACGCCGACGCCGTCGGCGCCGAGACCGTCCAGGTGTTCGTCGGCAACCCGCGCGGCTGGGCCACCCCGGCCGGCGACCCGGTCCAGGACGAACGGTTCCGCGCCGACTGCGCCAAGCGCCGCATCCCGGCGTTCGTGCACGCCCCCTACCTGGTCAACCTGGGCAGCCCCACCGCGACAACGCTCGAGCACAGCATCGCCTCGGTGCGCCACTCGCTGGAGCGGGGCGCCGCCATCGGCGCCCGCGGCGTCGTCGTGCACACGGGCTCGTCGGTCACCGGCGGCGACCGGGCGGTGGCGCTCAAGCAGGTGCGTGAGGGGCTGCTGCCGCTGCTGGAGGAGCTCGACGCGCGCGCCGACGACGGTCCGGTGCCGGACCTGCTGCTCGAGCCCACCGCCGGGCAGGGGCAGTCGCTGTGCGCGACGGTGGACGAGCTCGGCCCCTACCTCGAGGCCCTCGAGGCGCACCCCCGGGTCGGCGTCTGCCTGGACACCTGCCACGCCTTCGCCGCCGGGCACGACCTCGCCGCCCCGGGCGGCCTGAAGCGCACGCTGGACCGGCTGGTCAAGGTGGCCGGCCGCGGCCGGCTCCGCCTCGTGCACGCCAACGACAGCAAGGACGTCTGCGGCGCGGCCAAGGACCGGCACGAGCGCATCGGCCACGGCAAGATCGGCGAGCCGGCGTTCGCCGAGCTGTTCCGCCACGCGGCCATGCGCGGGGTGCCGGTCGTGCTGGAGACCCCCGGCAAGCACGCCGAGCACACCGAGGACATCGCCCGGCTCAAGGCCCTGCGCGATGGCGCCTAGCCGCCGGAGGACGGCGGCGTGAGGGCGCTCACCGGGGCCCGCTCGAGCACCGCCGCCGTCGTGGCCCTGCTCGCGGTCACCGCCGCGTGGGGCTCGACGTTCGTCATGCTCAAGGGCGTCGTCACCCGGGTGCCGGTGCCGGACTTCCTCGCCGTCCGGTTCGTGCTGGCCGGGCTGGTGCTCTTCGCGCTGCGGCCGCGGTCGGTGGCCCGCCTCTCCCCCGCCGCGCGCCGGCACGGGGTCGTGCTCGGCGCGGTCTACGGCGTGGCGCAGATCCTGCAGACCGTCGGCCTCGAGCGCACCAGCGCCTCGGTGTCCGGCTTCATCACTGGCATGTACGTCGTGTTCACCCCGCTGCTCGGCGCGCTGGTGCTGCGCCAGCGGCTGGGCCGGATGGTGTGGGTGGCGGTGGCCGCCTCCACCCTCGGCGTGGCGATGCTGTCGCTGCGCGGGCTGTCCGTCGGTCCGGGCGAGCTGCTCACCCTGGTCTCGGCCCTGCTCTACGCCGTGCACATCCTGGGGCTCGGCGCCTGGACCACCAGCGAGGACGCCTTCGGGCTGTCCGTGGTGCAGATGGGCACGATCAGCCTGGTCTGCGCCCTGGGGGCGGTGCCCGGCGGCATCACGCTGCCCTCCACCGGGGCGGACTGGGCGGTGCTGGTCTTCATGGCCCTGGTGGCCGGGGCGTTCGCGCTGGTGGTGCAGACCTGGGCCCAGGCCCACCTCGCCCCCACCCGGGCGGCGATCATCATGTCGATGGAGCCGGTGTGGGCGGCCACCTTCGCGGTGCTGCTCGGCGGCGAGCAGCTCGGCCTGCGCACCGTCCTCGGCGGCGCGCTCGTCGTCGCCGCGATGTACCTGGTCGAGCTCGGCCCGCGCACCCCGGCCGAGCCCGACGTGGCCGAGGAGGTCGGCTCGGTCACCCACGTCGGCCCGGTCTGACCCCACCCACCCCTGATGAGAGGGTCCGGGGGTGAGTGTCGATCCCACGCCCAACGACGTCGACCCGGCGCTGTGGGCGGCCCTGCCGCGCAAGCGGGTGGCCGCAGGCCTGCTCGTCGTCGACGACGACGGCCGGGTGCTCATGGTCGAGCCCACCTACAAGCCCGGCTGGGAGGTGCCCGGCGGCATGGTGGAGGCCGGCGAGTCCCCGCGCGCGGCCGCTGCCCGGGAGGCCCGCGAGGAGCTGGGCCTCGACGTCGAGGTGGGCCGGCTGCTGGTGGTGGACTACGTCCCGGCGGGGCGCCGTCCCGACGACGGGCTGATGCTGGTCTACGCCTGCGGCCCGGTGGACGAGGAGCGCATCGTGCTCGCCGAGGGCGAGCTGCGCTCGTGGCACTGGTGCGACCGCGCGGCGCTGCTCGAGCGCACCACGGCGTTCATGGCCCGCCGGGTGCTGGCCGCCCTCGCCGCGCTGGCCGACGGCGGCCTGCACGAGCTCGAGCACGGCCACCCGGTCGGCTGAGCGAGCACCGGCTCGGGTGCGCGACCGCCGCGGCTCACCGCGGCAGGAGGCGCTCCGGGCTCGGGCCCCGCCACTCGAGCAGGACGACCGTGGCGTCGTCCTGCAGGTCGCCGCGCTGGTGGGCCAGCACCGAGTGCATGAGCCGGCGCAGCGTCTCGGGGGCGGACCGCCCGGCCGCCTCCTCGCGCGACAGCATCTCCGCGAGCCGCTCGACCCCGAAGAACTGGCCGCCGGCGTCGCGGGCCTCCACCACCCCGTCGCTGTGCAGCACCACCCGGTCTCCCGGCTCGAGCCGCTCCGCATGCAGCTCGGGCTCGACCAGCCCGAGCCCGAGCGGCGGCTGCTGGCCCGCCTCGAGCACCCGGACCACCTTGCCCTGGCGCACCACCAGCGCCGGCGGGTGCCCGGCGGTGACGAACCGCCAGGTGCCGTCGTCGAGGGCCAGCTCGCCGACCACGGCCGTCACGAAGGACTCGCCGCCGAAGTGCGCCTCCAGGTGCTTGTCCATGCTGCGCACCGTGTCCACCAGGTCCAGCCCCGCCCGGCGGGCGTTCCGCAGCGCACCGACGGCGACGATCGAGAGGAGGGCGGCCTCCATGCCGTGCCCCATCGCGTCGAGGATCGCCACGTGGGCCACGCCGCTCTGGATGGCGTAGTCGAAACTGTCCCCGGCCACCTCGTAGGTGGGCACGAGGATCCCGGAGATGGCCAGCTCCTCGGTGGCGACGGTGAGCGGGGGCAGCTGGGTCCACTGCAGCTCGGCCGGCACGGTGAGCGGGATGCGGCGCCGGGCCCGCTGGATGAGGTCGCCGTAGCGGGAGCGCGTCTCCAGCAGCTCGGCCACCAGCGAGGCCAGCGAGGTGAACGCGGCCACGACCGCGCTGCTGTCCGCGCTGTCACCCGAGCGGCTGTCGGGCGCCTCGAGCACCACCTGCATCACCCCGAGCCGGTCGGTCCCGTCGACCACCGGGACCCACAGCACGGCGTGCCCGGCCCCCGCTCCCCACTGGCTGGTGACCTCGGTGAAGGCCCGGCCGGCGAGGGTGCCCTCCACCGGCACCAGCTCGGCCTCGCCGGCATCCTCCGGCGTCGGAGGCCGCAGCCCGTCCCCCAGCGGCACGAGGAAGGCCTGGTCGTAGTCGACGACGTGCAGCACGCACCGCCGGGCGCCGAGCCGCCGGGCCGCGGCGGCGGTCAGGCGCGGAAGGTCGTCCGGCCCCGCGAGGTGCGAGTCGGCGAGCAGCTGGCGCAGCGTCTCCCCCACCACCTGCGGGGTGGCGGCCACGGGGTCTCCTTCCGCACGGCACGGCATCGGTGCTGACTGGCTCGAGGCGACCCATCCCCCGATCCCGGGCGACCTACCCTCGCCGCGTCACCCCGCAGGTGCGGCCGCGTCAGACCGAGCCGAGGAGCCGCCCGCGCCGTCCGGGCCGCTCCGCGTCCTCCTCCTGCCCGGCGTAGCGCTGCTCCCGCCACGGGTCGCCCACGTTGTGGTAGCCGCGCTCCTCCCAGAAGCCCGGCCGGTCGCGCTCGAGGTACTCCACGCCGCGGACCCACTTGGGCCCCTTCCAGCCGTAGAGCGAGGGCACGACCAGGCGCAGCGGGGCCCCGTGCTCGGCGTCGAGGGGCTCGCCGTTGCGCCGGCGGGCGAAGATGCCCGCCCGCAGCGCGTCCAGGGGCACGTTGGCGCTGTAGCCGTACTCGGCCCACACCAGGACGTGCTCGACGTCGGGCGCCGGCGGGCAGACCGCGAGCAGGTCGTCGGCCAGGACCCCTTCCCAGCGGTTGTCCAGGATCGAGAACTTCGTGACGCAGTGGAAGTCGGCCACCAGGTCGCCGTGAGGCAGCAGCTCGACCTCGGGCCACGTCAGCCGCGCGTCCTCGCCGGAGGCGGTCCGGCCGAAGACGCGCAGGTCCCAGCGCTCGGGCCGGAAGCGCGGCACCGGGCCGTAGTGCAGCACCGGCCAGCCGCGCGCCAGCCGCTGCCCGGGCGGCACCCGGTCGGCCTGATCCGGCGTCGGCCGCAGGGTGACGACGTCGTCGTTGGGGTGGACCTCCTTGCGCGGCCTGCCACTCATGCGCCGATCGTCGCAACTGCGACCCGGTGCCGCTCGCCCTCCGTCTCGCATCGCGGGAACCCTGTCCCGGCAGGCGGATGACTGGGCTAGGGTGCCGGGCATGACGCGCGGGCTGTACTACGCCTTTACCCCCGGGGCCCTTCCCGGGGGCGGTCGCGCATAGGCAGCCTCCCCCGCACGGATCGAGCCCCGGGCCTTCGCCCGGGGCTCTTCTTTTTCCAGCACCAGCAAGAGTTCTAGAGGGAGCACACGATGGTCGTGGTCATGACCGCCGAGGCGTCCGACGCCGACGTCGACGCCGTCGTCGCGAGGGTGGAGGGCGCCGGGGGCGCGGCCTTCGTCAGCCGGGGGGTCACCCGCACCATCGTGGGGCTGGTCGGCGACATCGAGCAGTTCCAGGCGCTCAACCTGCGGGCGCTTCCCGGGGTGGCCGACGTCGTGCGCGTCTCCACGCCCTACAAGCTGGTCAGCCGTGACCACCATCCGGAGATGTCGACGGTGTGGGTGGGCGAGGGCGAGCACGCCGCCCCCATCGGCCCGGACACCTTCACCCTCATCGCCGGGCCGTGCGCCGTGGAGGACGCCGAGCAGACCCTCGAGGCGGCCGAGATGGCCAAGGCGGCGGGGGCGGCGCTGCTGCGCGGCGGTGCCTACAAGCCGCGCACGTCGCCCTACGCCTTCCAGGGGCTGGGCGAGGCGGGCCTGCGGATCCTCGCCGACGTCCGCGAGGCCACCGGCCTGCCGATCGTGACCGAGGTGGTGGACGCCCACGACGTCGAGCTGGTCGCCTCCTACGCCGACATGCTGCAGGTCGGCACCCGCAACATGCAGAACTTCGCGCTGCTGCAGGCCGTCGGTTCGGTGGGCAAGCCGGTCATGCTCAAGCGCGGCATGAACGCCACCATCGAGGAGTGGCTGATGGCCGCGGAGTACGTGGCCCAGCGCGGGAATCTCGACATCGTGCTGTGCGAGCGCGGCATCCGGACCTTCGAGAAGGCCACCCGCAACACCCTCGACATCAGCGCGGTGCCGGTGGCCCACGGCCTCTCGCACCTGCCGGTCATCGTGGACCCGTCGCACTCGGGCGGCCGCCGCGACCTGGTGCTGCCGCTCTCCCGGGCGGCCATCGCCGCCGGCGCCGACGGCATCATCGTCGACGTCCACCCGCACCCCGAGGCCGCCCTCTGCGACGGCCCGCAGGCGCTGGTGAACGGCGACCTGCGCGCCCTGGCCGCCGCCTGCCGTCAGCTCCCGCCGCTCATGGGGCGCAAGCCGGCGACCCGCTGACGTGGGGCGGGTTGGGTGAAGGGACCCTTCACACGAACCTATGGGTTGAAGGTGCCCTTCACCCACGTCAGCTGATCTTGCTGGCCGCGCGTCGACGAGCCGCAGCCCGGCCGCGCGACCCTGCCCCCACAGCACCGCCGCCGGCACCAGCGCCTTGCACCGTGCCGGCTCGGACCGCACCCGCCGACCCGAGGCCGAAATGCGCACACACTCCCGGCGCCGCCACCGCGTGTCTCCCCTTCATGACCGCGACACGACCCCTGAAGGCCTCACCCTGTGTGCGCACAACGGTCTACGCCCGCAGAAGCGCCGGCGGCTCAGCCCCCCAGCAGCGCGCAGAGCACCTCGGCGGCCTGCTCGGCGCCGCGGTCGTCGACGTCGAGGTGGGTGACGAGCCGGGCGGTGCGCGGCCCGATGACCGAGACCAGCACGTCCTCGGCGGCGGCCCCGGCGGCGAGCGTGGCGGCGTCGACGGGCACCCCGGTCAGGTCGAGCACCACGATGTTCGTCTCGACGCCGGCGGGGTCGACGACCGAGGGCGCCACGGCGTGCAGCGCGGTGGCGATCTCGCGGGCGCGGGCGTGGTCCTCGGCCAGCCGCTGCACGTGGTGCTCCAGCGCGTGGAGGCCGCCCGCGGCGAGGATGCCGACCTGGCGCATGCCGCCGCCGTAGCGCTTGCGCCAGATCCTGGCCTCGGCGATGCGCTCCGCCGACGACGCCAGCACCGAGCCGACCGGCGCACCGAGCCCCTTGGACAGGCACACCGACACGGTGTCGGAGAGACTTCCGTACTCCTGCAGGGAGATCCCGGTGGCGACGTGGGCGTTCCACAGGCGTGCGCCGTCCAGGTGCACCGCCACCCCGGCATCGGCCGTGAGCTCGCGCAGCCGCCGCAGCTCGGCCAGCGGCTGCACGGTGCCGCCGCCGAAGTTGTGGGTGTTCTCCACCGCCACCGCGGCGGTCGACACGAAGTACGGCCCGGCGTCGGGCTGCATCATGGCCGCGACGGCGCCGGCGTCGAGCAGGCCCCGGCGGCTGGGCCAGGTGCGGAAGGTGATGCCGGAGAAGACCGCCGCCGCACCGAGCTCGGCCCGGGCCACGTGCGCGAGGACGTCGCACAGCAGCTCCTGACCGGGCTTGACCAGCAGCCGCATCCCGAGCTGGTTCGCCATCGACCCGGTGGGCGTGAAGACGGCGTCCTCGTGCCCGAGCAGCTCGGCCACCCGGGCCTCGAGCTCGCGGACGGTGGGGTCCTCGTTGTAGACGTCGTCACCGACCTCCGCACGGGCCATCGCCTCGCGCATGGCGGGGGTGGGACGGGTGACGGTGTCCGAGCGCAGGTCCACGAGCACGGCGGACACGCTACCCGCGCGTGACGACCCGCCACGCGCGGGTGGTCAGTCGGTCACGACCTCCGGCTGCGGAAGCGCCGCCAGCCCGTCGATGCTGACGAGGTTCTTCTCCCGGCGGTAGGCGGCCAGCGCGTCGTCGTCCTTGCGCTCGGCCCAGCGCTCGAGCAGGTCGCGGTCGCCGGCATGCTCCATGAAGGGGACGGCGTAGCCGCAGGAGCTGCTGATCCTCGTCACGTCCACGACGACGACGGCACGGGCACCGGGCCGGGCCGGGAACAGCGCGGCCAACCGCTCCCACTCGGCGTCGCCGGGCACCACCACGCGCCCGTGCCCGTGCAGCCGCACCACCTGCGGCGGCCCGTCGAAGGCGCAGGCCATGACGACGACCCGCCCGTTCTCGCGGACGTGGGCCAGGGACTCCGCGCCGCTGCCGGTGAGGTCGAGCCAGGCCACCGTTCGGTCGTCGAGCACGGCGAAGGTGTCCCCGTGGCCCTTCGGCGAGACGTTGACGTGCCCGTCGAGGGCAGCAGGCGCGGTTCCCACGAAGAACACGTGCTGTGCCTCGAGAAACGCGCGCAACCGCTCGTCGATCCGCTCGAGCACCTTGCCCATCCACCGCTCCTTGCTGCTGTCGACGCCGGTGCCTCAGCGGCGGGCGAGCATCTCCGCGACGAGGAAGGCCAGCTCGAGGGACTGCTGGTGGTTCAGCCGCGGGTCGCAGGCGGTCTCGTAGCGGGTGGACAGGTCGGCCTCGGCGATCTCGACCGAGCCGCCGAGGCACACGGTGACGTCGTCGCCGGTGAGCTCGACGTGGATGCCGCCGGGCCAGGTGCCCAGCGCCTCGTGCACCTCGAAGAACCCGCGCACCTCGTCCACGACGTCGTCCAGGCGGCGGGTCTTGTAGCCGGTGGGTGACTCGAAGGTGTTGCCGTGCATGGGGTCGCACACCCAGGCGACCTGGGCACCGGAGGCGGTGACCTTCTCCACCAGGGCGGGCAGCTTCTCGCGGACCTTGCCCGCGCCCATGCGGGTGATGAAGGTGAGCCGGCCCGGCTCGCGCTCGGGATCGAGCCGGTCGATGAGCGCCAGCGCCTCGTCGGAGGTGGTGGCGGGACCGAGCTTGACGCCGATCGGGTTGCGGATACGGGCGGCGAACTCGACGTGGGCGCCGTCGAGCTGACGGGTGCGCTCGCCCAGCCAGACGAAGTGCCCCGAGACGTCGTAGGGGTTGCCGGTGCGCGAGTCGATGCGGGTGAGCGCCCGCTCGTAGTCCAGGATCAGCGCCTCGTGCGAGGCGTAGAAGTCGACGGTGCGGAACGCGTCGGGGCTCACGCCGCAGGCGTCCATGAAGCGCAGCGCGCGGTCGATGTCGGCCGCCATCTGCTCGTAGGCGGCCATCGCGCCGCTGTCGCGCACGAAGCCCCGGTTCCACTCGTGCACCTGGCGCAGGTCGGCGAAGCCGCCGTGGGTGAACGCGCGGATGAGGTTGAGGGTGGCCGAGCTGGCGTTGTAGACGCGCAGCAGGCGGCGCGGGTCCGGGGTGCGCGCCTCGGGGGTGAACTCGAGGTCGTTGACGGCGTCACCGCGGTAGGCCGGCAGCGTGAGCGGCTGGCCGTCGACGACCCGGGTCTCGCTGCCGCTCGAGCGCGGCTTGGCGAACTGCCCGGCCATCCGCCCCAGCTTCACCACCGGGACCGAGGCGCCGTAGGTCAGCACGACGGCCATCTGCAGCACCGTCTTGACCTTGTTGCGGATGGCGTCGGCGGTGGCGCCGGACAGCGTCTCGGCGCAGTCGCCGCCCTGGAGCAGGAACGCCTCACCGCGGGCCACCGCCGCGATCCGCGACTTGAGGTCGTCGCACTCGCCGGCGAACACCAGCGGCGGGTACGTCGACAGTTCGGTCATGGCAGCGTCGAGCGCAGCGCGGTCGGGCCACTCCGGCTGCTGCGCCGCCGGCAGGTCGCGCCAGGTGTCCAGGTCGGGGGTCGTGCTCACCGTTCGAGGGTACGAGCCGGGGCGCTCCCGCAGGGCTCATGGTCCACCTGCTGGACATGACGTCCGCCATCTGAGACCAGCAACGGTCGGCGTCCGGCGACGGGCCCCTTCCGTCGCCCGCCACTTCGTTCGGCGCTGCCGTTCGGCGCTGCTGGAAGGGCCAGCGGCGCGGGCCGTCCCCCGGCCCCTCGATCATGACTAGGCTGACCCAACGGCAGCGTCGCCACCCCAGCCCGCTTCGTGGAAGGTCGCAACCCATGCCGGTCCGCAAGGTCGCCATGCTCACCGCCGGGGGCCTTGCCCCGTGCCTGTCCTCCGCCGTGGGCGGTCTCATCGAGCGCTACACCGAGATCGCGCCGGAGATCGAGCTCATCGCCTACACCGACGGCTACAAGGGCCTGCTCAAGGGTGAGTCCGTCGTCGTGACCCCGGAGATCCGCGAGCGGGCCGGCGTCCTGCACCGCTTCGGCGGCAGCCCGATCGGCAACAGCCGGGTCAAGCTCACCAACGTCAAGGACTGCGTGAAGCGCGGTCTGGTGCAGGAGGGTCAGGACCCGCTGCACGTGGCCGCCGAGCAGCTCACCCGCGACGGCGTCGACGTCCTGCACACCATCGGCGGCGACGACACGAACACCACCGCCGCCGACCTCGCGGCCTACCTGCACGAGAACGGCTACGAGCTCACCGTCGTCGGCCTGCCCAAGACCATCGACAACGACGTGGTGCCCATCCGCCAGAGCCTGGGCGCCTGGACCGCGGCCGAGCAGGGCGCGATCTACGCGCGCAACATCATCGCCGAGCACTCCTCCAACCCGCGGATGCTCATCGTCCACGAGGTCATGGGCCGCAACTGTGGCTGGCTGACCGCAGCCACCGCGGCGAAGTACCGCGAGTGGTGGGCGCTGCAGGAGTGGAACCCGGGCATCGGGCTCGACCCGCGCGGCTGGGACGTGCACGGTGTCTACGTGCCCGAGCTCGGCTTCGACATCGACGCCGAGGCGCGGCGCCTGACCACCGTGATGGACGAGGTCGGCTGCGTGAACCTGTTCGTCTCCGAGGGCGCGGGTGTGGAGACGATCGTGGCCGAGCTCGAGCGCAACGGCGAGGAGGTCGCCCGCGACCCCTTCGGCCACGTCAAGCTCGACACCGTGAACCCCGGCGCCTGGTTCGCCAAGCAGTTCGCGGAGAAGCTGGGCGCGGAGAAGACGATGGTGCAGAAGAGCGGCTACTACAGCCGGTCGGCGGCGGCCAACGTCGAGGACCTGCGCCTGATCAAGAGCTGCACCGACCTCGCCGTCGAGTGCGCGCTGCGTCGCGAGGGCGGCGTCATCGGCCACGACGAGGACCAGGGCGGCCGGCTGCGCGCCATCGAGTTCAGCCGGATCAAGGGCGGCAAGCCGTTCGACGTCGACCAGCCGTGGTTCGGCGAGCTGCTCGCGGCCATCGGCCAGCCCAAGGGCGAGAAGGTCGCCGTCCAGCACTGAGCCGGTGCCGCTGGCGCCGGCTCACCCGGCCGGCGCCAGCACCGCCAGCTCGATCGTGCCGCCGCCCACGACGCGGTGCTTGTCCACGGACAGGCCGGTGTCCCGGGCCAGCGCGAGCAGCCCGCCCGAGCGCAGGAAGGTCCGCGACGCCTTGCGGTGCCCGGCCGCGCGCTCGGCCAGCTCGATGAAGGCGGCGGTGAGGTGCCCGCGCAGCCCCCTCACCGGTCCCCCGGCCAGCTCCACCACCACGAACCGACCGCCGGGCGCCAGGACGCGGGAGACCTCGCGCACCACCGCGCCGCGGGTCTGGGCCGGGAGCTCGTGCAGCACCAGGGAGCACACGACGACGTCGAAGCTGGCATCCGGCCAGGGGAGCTCGGTGGCGTCGCCCTCGCGCAGGTCGGCGTCCGTCCCCAGCCGGGCACGGGCCCGCGCGAGCATCGCCGGCGAGGCGTCCACCCCGCTCACCCGGCAGCCGGCCTCGACGTAGCGGGCCAGCTGGGTGCCGGTGCCGCAGCCGACGTCGAGCACCCGCGCGCCCGGCGCGGGCGGGTGCATCCGCACCGCCAGCACCCGCAGCGGCGCGTTCACCCGCTCCAGCAGCGCGTCCATCGGCAGCGCCAGCCGCGCGTAGGCGTCGTCCTTGAATCCGGTGCCAGATCCCGGGCCGGCTCCCATGGCGCCTCCCACCGTGTC
Organism: Motilibacteraceae bacterium; assembly: GCA_051953655.1. Lineage (GTDB taxonomy): Bacteria > Actinomycetota > Actinomycetes > Motilibacterales > Motilibacteraceae > JBQCHF01. Next base: position 1,109 of record JBQCIO010000120.1, on the reverse strand, counting down.
TCTCCTGGTGACCGCAGACTAGGTTCCGCGCATGACCTTCTCCATCGTGGCCCGCTCGGCCGACGGACAGGCGTGGGGCGTCGCCGTCGCCTCCAAGTTCCTCGCGGTGGGCGCCGCCGTGCCCGCGGCCCGCGCCGGGGTCGGCGCGGTGGCCACGCAGTCCTACGCGAACCTGGCGTACCGGCCGGACGGCCTGCGCCTGCTGGCCGAGGGCCGCACGGCGCAGGAGGTCCTCGACACCCTCACCGGAGCGGACGACCTGCGCGAGCAGCGCCAGGCCGGCGTGGTCGACGCCGAGGGCGGAGCCGCCACGTTCACCGGCACCGACTGCCACCCGTGGGCCGGCGGCGTGACCGGCGAGGGCTACGCGATCCAGGGCAACATCCTGGCCGGCCCGCAGGTCGTCGAGGCGATGCAGCAGGCCTGGCTGGGCTCGGACCCGGCGCTGCCGCTGGCCCGGCGCCTGCTCGCGGCGCTGGCGGCCGGCGACGCGGCGGGCGGCGACAAGCGCGGCCGGCAGAGCGCGGCGGTGCTGGTGGAGCGCGCCGGCTCGGGCTACGGCGGCACCACCGACGTCGAGGTCGAGCTGCGGGTGGACGACCACGCCGCGCCGGTGCCCGAGCTGGCCCGCCTGCTGGACCTGCACGAGCTCTACTTCGGCTCCCCCGACCCGGAGACCCTGCTCCCGCTCGAGGGCGACCTGGCCGCCGAGGTCGCCGAGCGCCTGGCCCGCCTGGGCCACCCCACGCTGGAGGACTGGGCCGGCGTGGAGAACTACGAGGAGCGGATGGTCGACGGTGCGATCGACCCCGTGGTGCTGGAGAAGCTGCGGGAGGCGACAGGCTGACGGAGGTGGCGGGCTCGCCCGCGGGCTGTCGTCCTGCCCGGTCGGCGACCGGCGTGCGCACCACAAGATCGACTCGTTGGGGTGAAGGTGCCCCTCTGCCAATAGGTTCGTATGAAGGGCAGGCGGATTCCAGGGGGTCACGCAACACCGTGATCCTTTGAGGCTTCGGACAGTAGCCGGTCGAGGACTTCGGCGGGGGTGAGGAAGCCGTGCCTCTTGCGGGGTCGGTCGTTGAGCTCGGCGGCGATGTTGTCGAGCATGC
>JBQCIO010000119.1:0-3905 GCA_051953655.1 Motilibacteraceae bacterium | reverse complement strand
CATCCCGGTGGTACCGCCGGCGCTGAACGGGTTGTTGCCGGGACGAGGGCCGCCGGGACGCTGCATCCCGGTGGAGCCGCCGGAGCTGAACGGGTTGTTGCCCGGGCGCGGACCGGCCGGACGCGGGCCCTGCGGGCGCGGTCCGGGAGCCGAAGCACCAGCTCCGGCACCACCGGCGTCGGCCGCGGGGCGACCGGCGCCCGGAGCGGACGGCGTGGACGGAGCCGACGGGCCGCCCGGACGGGCCGGCGCCGGAGCGGCGCTGGCCGCGGGGGCGACCGGAGCGGCCGGGGTGTCGGCGGGCGCACCGGGGGTGGCCGGACGCGCGCCGGCCGGAGCAGCCGCCGGGCGCGGACCCGGACGGGCCCCGGCGGGGGCTGCCGGCGCGGCCGGGGCGGAGGCGGCCGGGGCCGCGGGAGCGGGCGCCGGACGAGCCGGGCCCGGACGGGCCGGCGACGGCTTGGCGCCGGAGGGCGCCGCCGGCCGTGCCGACGTGCTGGACGACGGGGAAGGGGCCGACGACCCGCCGCCGGACGCACCAGCGCCCGCGGCCGGGAAGGCCTCCTTCAGCTTGCGGACGACCGGCGCCTCCACCGTGGAGGATGCCGACCGGACGAACTCTCCGAGCTCGGTCAGCTTCGTCAGCACGACCTTGCTCTCGACCCCGAGCTCCTTCGCGAGCTCGTAGACCCGGACCTTTGCCACGACTCTCCTGTCTCGGTCCGGGTCACCGCCGCGAGGCCTCGATCAGGAGGGCTGCGGTCAGCGCGCGGACCGTTGGTTCACGGACGCGTTCATCGCTGCGTGCTCATCGAGCGCTCATCGCTTCTCGACCTGCTTCCACTGGTGAGGACGGCGGACGCCGCCTCGCTCGGGGACAACGTTGCTTCACTGGCGGGTTGCTTCACGTGCGGGTTGCTCCACGTGCGCTTGCTCCACGTGCAGTCTGCTCAACGATCGGCGTCCCCTCCTGCTTCCGCAGGCGACGACGTCGACCGCCGGTCGTGCTCGACCTGCTCCTCGAGGAACCGCCGCACGGCGCTGGAGTCGAGCGGGCCCGGCAGGCGGAAGGCCCGCGGGAACGCCCGACGACGCTCGGCGAGGTCGAGGCACCGGAGGTCGGGATGCAGGCTCGCACCTCGACCGGGCAGCCGGCCGCGGACGTCGGGCTCGACGGCGCGCACGCCCTCGCTCTCGACCACCACGACCCGCAACAGGTCCGGCTTGGGCGCCCGCTCGCGGCATCCGACGCAGGTGCGCACAGGAACCTGTGCAGTCGACCTCTGTGCGGTCGACCTCGTGGGCCCATCGGACCCATCGACACCATCGGACACCGTGACCGCGCGACCGGCCGCCTGCCACTCTACCCCGTCGCGCCGCCGGCGACCCCGCCCCGCGCCGGTCGCGCGCGCCGCGCCCACCGGACCGGCGGGGACCTCGCCGGTCAGGCCGGCTCCCCCGCGCCGGCCTCGCGCGCACCCTGGTCGCCCGGGGCGTCACCACCGGCGGTGTCGGGCCGGATGTCGATCCGCCACCCGGTCAGCCGGGCGGCGAGCCGGGCGTTCTGCCCCTCCTTGCCGATGGCGAGGGACAGCTGGTAGTCCGGCACGACGACCCGCGCGGACCGGGCCTCACGGTCCACGACGGTCACCGAGTTCACCCGGGCGGGCAAGAGCGCGTTGCCGACGAACCGGGCCGGGTCCTCCGCCCAGTCGATGATGTCGATCTTCTCCCCGTGCAGCTCGGCCATGACGTTGCGGACCCGCTGGCCCATCGGCCCGATGCACGCGCCCTTGGGGTTCAGCCCGGCGACGTGCGAGCGCACCGCGATCTTGCTGCGGTGGCCGGCCTCGCGGGCGATCGCGGCGATCTCGACGTCGCCGGCGGCGATCTCCGGCACCTCGAGCGCGAACAGCTTGCGCACCAGGTTCGGGTGGCTCCGCGACAGGGTGACCTGCGGGCCCTTGGGTCCCTTGCGGACCTTCACCACGTAGCACTTGATCCGGCTGCCGTGCTCGTAGTTCTCGCCGGGCACCTGCTCCTCCGGCGGCAGCACCGCCTCGATCCGGCCGAGGTCGACCATCACCAGCTTGGGGTCGCGGCCCTGCTGGATGACGCCGCTCAGGATGTCGCCCTCCCGGCCGGCGAACTCGCCGAAGGTGGCCTCGTCCTCCGCGTCGCGCAGCCGCTGCATGATCACCTGGCGCGCCGTGGTGGCGGCGACCCGCCCGAAGCCGCTGGGGGTGTCGTCCCACTCCCGCAGCACCTCGCCGTCCTCGCCGAGCTCCTGGGCGAGCACCGCGCAGTGGCCGGTCTTGCGGTCCATCTCCACCCGCGCCCGCGGCTGGTGCCCCTCGGTCCGCTGGTAGGCCAGCAGCAGCGCCTGCTCGATCGCCTCGATGACGGTCTCGAGGGAGATCTCCTTCTCCTGCACCAGGCTGCGCAGGGCGGTCATGTCGATGTCCACCGGGCTACTCCTCGTCCGTCTCGTCGGCGTCCAGCTCGGCGTCCAGCTCGGCGTCCGCCTCGGCCTCCAGGTCGTCCGTGGGCCCTCCTGGGGCGTCGGGCCGGGAGAACTCGACCTGGACGCGCGCCTTCGCGATGTCGGCCAGCGCGAGCTCCCGCCCCCCATCGCCGTGGTGGCCGTCGCCGTCGCCAGCACCTCTGTCCCGGGCGGCCTCGCCCACGGCGAGGACGACGTGCTCCTCGTCGGCGCGCAGCACCCGGCCGGTCACCTCGCCGCCCTCGCGCAGCGTGGCGGTGACCAGACGGCCGCGGGCGCGGCGCCAGTGCCGGGGCTCGGTGAGCGGACGGTCCACGCCGGGGCTGGAGACCTCGAGCACGTAGGGGGCGCCCCCGAGCGCCCGGTCGGCGTCGGCGCTCTCGTCCAGCACGGTGGAGACCCGCTGGCTCACCAGGGCCACCGCGTCCAGCCCGATGCCGCCGTCGGCGTCCACCACCACGCGCACCAGCCGGCGCTTGCCGGCCGGGGTGACCTGGACGTCCTCGAGGTCTGCGCCGCACTCGAGCACGACCGGCGCGAGCAGCTGCAGGAGGGTCTCGCGGGCCGCCGCGGGGCGGCCGGGACCACCGTCACCCGAACTGCGCTGACCCGAGCCGCGTTGACCCGAACTGTGCTGACCGGACATGCGGGTCGTCCTCCTGCTGTGCTGTTGTCGTCTGCTCGGCCCGCTCGCGCGGGTCCTCCACCCTAGTCGTTGCGCGAGCGGCCCCGCTCCAGCCCGGTGGGCCAGCAGCGCTGCCACTGCTCGGAGGGATCACCGCCCACGCCGCGTGGTCGCCACGGCTGCCCACCGTGCGATGCTGACGGCTCCCGCCAGAGCAACGTCATCCCCGCCGACGAGGACCGCCGACGCCGTGCCCCTGCTCCACCGCCGTGACCACCGCGACAGCCACCGCCACCTGCAGGGCCGTCCCGCCGTGCCGTCCGACGAGGACCGCGGCCGGGCGCTCCTGACCAGCCGGCGCACCGTGCTCGCCGCGGGATCCCTGGCCGGCGTCGCCCTCCTCACCGGCTGCACCGCGTCGCGCGCCCCCCGGCCGCCTGCCGGCCCGTCGCCGGACGAGCGCGCGCTGGCCCGCGCACGGACCGACGCCGGGGACGTGCTCGCCCTGACCCAGGCCACCATCGCCGCCCAGCCCTCGCTCGTCGAGCGTCTCTCGCCGGTGGCCGCGGCCGCCCGGGCCCACCTCGACGCCCTCACCCCCGTCCTCGACGGGACGCCGGTCGCCTCCGCCGGGCCGGCCACGCCGACCCCGGCGGGCTCGCCGACCCCCGTCGCCGCCCCGTCCCCCGGCCCCACCGTGGCCGCCTCTCCCGCGATCGCCCTGACCGACGTGGTGCAGGCGGTCCGGGCGGGAGCCGACCGCCGCCTCGCCGATCT
>JBQCIO010000118.1:0-10833 GCA_051953655.1 Motilibacteraceae bacterium | reverse complement strand
GTGGCCGCGGTCGGCGTGGCCGCGCTGCTGGCCGGCGGTGGTGCGGCGGCCGCCGCGGACTGGCTGCCGGTCTTCCACACCGAGCGGATCGCGCCGGTGCAGGTCTCCGAGGCCGACCTGGTCAGGCTGCCGGACCTGTCCGGCTACGGCGAGCTGACCATCGAGCAGCAGCCGCAGCTGCACCAGGTGGCCGACGCCGCCGCCGCGGCCGACGAGACCGGGCTGACCGTGCCGGAGGTGACCCGCCTTCCCCACGGGGTGAGCCCGACGCCGCAGGTGCAGGTGGGCAGCAAGGTCAGCGCCGTCTTCACCTTCTCCGCGGCCACGGCGAAGGCCACCGCCGGCACGCTGCCCCCGTTGCCGGCCGGGCTCGACGGGGCCAAGGTGCGGCTGACGGCCGGGCCGGGGGTCGCCGAGGTGTGGTCCGAGGGTCGAGGTGTCCCGGCGCTGGTCGTCGGCCGGGCGGTGGCGCCCACCGCCACCTCCACCGGCGTCCCCTTCGGCACGCTGCGCGACTACCTGCTGTCCCTGCCGGGCCTGCCGCCGGAGCTGGCCGCGCAGCTGCGCACCGTCTCCGCCGACGGCACCGCGCTGCCGCTGCCGGTGCCGGCCGACCAGGTCTCGACGTCGACCGCCGACGTCGGCGGCGCGCCGGCCACCGTGTTCACCACCAGGGACGGTGCGCTCGCCGGGGTGGTCTGGGTGAAGGACGGGCTGGTCACCGCGGTGGGCGGGTCGCTCAGCCGCGGCGAGGTGCTGGACGTGGCGCGGGGGCTGAAGTGACCACGACGGGCGTCGACGTCGGCGAGGAAGAGCAGGCGGCACAAGGGTTCCTCGCCGGACTGCCGACGTCGGCCGCCGCCTGGTGCTCGGGGCTGCGCAAGTCCTACGGGCGCCAGCGCGCAGTGGACGACGTGTCGTTCACGGTGGGCCGCGGGGAGGTCGTCGGGCTGCTCGGGCCGAACGGGGCCGGGAAGACCAGCGTCATCAAGATGCTGCTGGGACTCGTCCGGCCCGACGCCGGGGAGGTGCTGCTGCTCGGCCGGCGCGGCGGCGACCCGCGCTCGCGGGCGCAGGTCGGCTACCTGCCCGAGCTGTTCCGCTACCAGCCCTGGCTCACCCCGGCCGAGGTGCTGGCACTGCACGTGCGGCTGTCCGGCGCGGCCGTCACGGTGAACGAGCAGCGCGACGCGCTCGCCCTGGTCGGGCTGGCCGAGCGGGCGGGGGACCGGGTCGGCGGGTTCTCCAAGGGCATGCAGCAGCGGCTCGGGCTGGCCGTGGCGCTGGTGGCCCGCCCGCGGCTGGTGGTGCTGGACGAGCCGACCAGCGCGCTGGACCCGGTCGGCCGGGCGGACGTGCGCGACATCCTGCTCTCGCTGCGCGAGCAGGGCGTCGCGGTGCTGCTCAACTCGCACCTCATCGGGGAGGTGGAGCGGGTCTGCGACCGGGTGGTGATCCTGGACCGCGGGCGGGTGGCCGCGGCCGGCACGCTTGCCGAGCTGCTCGGCCGGCGCGAGCTGCGGCTGCGGCTCGACGACGTCGGCGAGGCCGCGCAGCGCCGGCTGGCCGCGGCGGGGGCGGTGCGCCGCGAGGGCGACGTCTACACGGTGGTGCTGCCCGACGACGACGTCGCCGCGGTGCCGGAGCTGGTGGCCGAGCTGGTGGCGCTCGGGGTGCGCGTGCACGCGGTGGAGCCGGCGCGGATCACGCTGGAGGAGCGGCTGCTCGAGGTGCTCCGACATGGTGTAGGACGAGATGGCGTAGGAGCGGCGCAATGACGGCCACCACCGTGCTCACCTTCGCCGCGCTCACCGTGCGGGAGGCGGCGCGGCGCCGGGTGCTGTGGGCCCTGGCCGGGCTCACCCTGGCCATCCTGCTGCTCAGCGGCTGGGGCTTCTCCAAGATGCCGGGCCTGGACACGGGGGTCGGCGCCCTCACCACCGGCGAGACCCGGCTGGTCGCCTCGCAGGTGCTCAACCTGGTGATGTTCGGGATCAGCCTGGTGGCCGCGCTCGGCACCGCGTTCCTCGCCGGGCCGACGCTGTCCGGCGAGGTGGAGTCCGGGCTGGCGCTGGCGGTGCTGGCCCGGCCGGTGCGCCGCTCGGCGGTGCTGGTCGGCAAGTGGCTGGGGCTGGTCGCCTTCGGCGGCGGGTTCGTGGTGCTGGCCGGGCTCGCGCAGTTCCTCGTGGTGCGCGCCACCGTCGGCTACTGGCCTCCCGACCCGGCGGCCGGCCTGCTCCTGCTGGCCGCGCAGACCGCGGTGCTGCTCACCCTCGGGCTGCTGCTCTCCACCGTCATCTCGCCGATGGCGTCGGGCATCGTCGCCGTCGGGCTGTTCGGCGCCACCTGGATCGCCGGCGTCGTCGGCGGCGTGGGTGCGGCGATCGACAACGACGGCGTCGCCCGGGTCGGCGTCGTCTCGCGGATGCTGCTGCCCACCGACGGGCTGTGGCGCGGGGCCATGCACGCCATCCAGGACCCGACCGCCCTGCGCCAGTTCGGCGGTGCGGCCGAGGCCTTCCCGTTCCTCAGCCCGGCCGGTCTCACCGTGGCCTACCTCGCGTGGGCGCTGCTCTGGGTCGTGCTCGTGCTGGGGCTGGCCGCGATCTCCTTCCAGCGGCGCGACCTGTAGCGCCGTTGCCGGTAGCACCGGGGGAACACCACGTTCTGCCTGATCACCAGGTGGAGGGGGTGAGGGGACTTCCTGCCCTGTGACCGCCCGCGCGCGCCGCGTGGAATGGGCCTGTCCGGCTCGGGCCAGAGGGCGGGAGGCGACGCAGGGTGCACCAGGTGCGCTTCCACGGCCGCGGCGGGCAGGGCGTCGTCACCGCCGCCGAGCTGCTGTCCACCGCGGCGTTCGCGACCGGGCGGTGGGCCCAGGCGATCCCGAGCTTCGGCTCCGAGCGCACCGGCGCTCCCGTCGTCGCGTTCTGCCGGATCGCGGACTTCCCGGTGCGCACCCGCGAGCCGGTCGTGGCCCCGGACGTGCTGGTGGTGCAGGACGCCACCCTGCTGCACGGGCTCGGCGTGCTGGCCGGGCTGGTGCCCGGCGGAACCCTGCTGGTGAACAGCCGGCGCACGCCGGAGGAGCTGGACCTGCGCGGGCTGGTCGAGCGCGAGGCGGGGCCCGACCACATGCGGCTGGTCACCGTGCCGGCCACCGACCTCGCGCTCGAGCACACCGGCCGTGCGGTGCCGAACGCGGTGATGCTCGGGGCGCTCGCCGGCGCCACCGGGATCGTGCCGTTGGACAGCGTGCTCACCGCGATCCGGCAGCGGCTGCACGGAGCCGCCGGGGAGGGCAACGCCGCGGCGGCCGAGGCCGCCTACGACGCGGCGCTGGAGCGGGCAGGAGGACGCCGTGCTGCGGCAGGTTGAGGGCTCGGTGGCGGTGGCGCGCGCGGTGGCGGCGTGCCGGCCGGAGGTCGTCTGCGCCTACCCGATCTCGCCGCAGACCCACATCGTCGAGACGCTGAGCCGGATCGTGAAGGCCGGCGAGCTGCCCGGCTGCGAGTTCGTCAACGTGGAGAGCGAGTTCGCCGCGATGTCGGTGGCGATCGGGGCCTCGGCGGCCGGCTCGCGCGCCTACACCGCGACCGCCAGCCAGGGCCTGCTCTACATGGCCGAGGCCGTCTACAACGCCGCCGGGCTCGGGCTGCCGATCGTCATGACGGTGGCCAACCGCGCGATCGGGGCGCCGATCAACATCTGGAACGACCACTCCGACTCGATGTCCCAGCGGGACAGCGGCTGGCTGCAGCTCTACGCGGCGGACAACCAGGAGGCGGCCGACCTGCACGTGCAGGCGTTCGCCATCGCCGAGGAGCTCTCGCTGCCGGTCATGGTGTGCATGGACGGCTTCGTGCTCACCCACGCCGTGGAGCCGGTGGACGTGCCCGAGCCGGCGCAGGTCGACGCGTTCCTCCCTCGGTTCGTCCCGCGGCAGGTGCTCGACCCGGCCGAGCCGGTGAGCATCGGTGCGATGGTCGGCCCCGAGGCGTTCCTCGAGGTGCGCTACCTGGCGCACCTGCGCCAGCTCGACGCCCTCGACGTCGTGCCGCGGGTGGCGGCCGACTTCGCCGCCGCGTTCGGCCGCGGCTCGGGCGGGCTGGTGCGGCCCTACCGCTGCGAGGACGCCGACGTCGTCGTGGTGGCGCTGGGGTCGGTGGTCGGCACGCTGGCCGACGTCGTCGACGCCCGGCGCGAGCGCGGGGAGCGGGTGGGTCTGCTCGGTCTCACCGCGTTCCGGCCGTTCCCGTCCGCCGCGGTGCGCGAGGTGCTGTCCGCCGCCCGCCGGGTGGTGGTGCTGGAGAAGGCGTTCTCGGTCGGGGTGGGCGGCATCGTCACCGACCAGGTGCGCCACGCGCTGACCGGCGCCGACGTCGACTTGCGCACCCTCGTGGCCGGGCTCGGCGGGCGGCCCATCACCGAGAAGTCCCTGCACCGCGCGCTGGACGCCGCCGCGCGCGGGGAGCTGGACGAGCTGGCGTTCCTGGACCTGGACCGCGCGCTGGTGGAGCGGGAGCGGGAGCGGCTGCAGGCGGGGCATCTCGGCCCGAGCACCGAGCGGGTGCTGCACGACCTGCGGGTCTCCGGGCGGGCGTAGGAGGCAAGGATGGCTGAGCAGGCGGTGCGGTTCTACCAGGTGGGCAGCCTGGCCGTCGGCAACCGGCTGCTCGACGAGTCGCTGCGCTCGGTGCAGGCCGACGCGCAGCGGGCCAACTCCCTGACCTCCGGGCACCGCGCCTGCCAGGGCTGCGGGGAGGCGCTGGGCGCGCGGTACGTGCTCGACGCCTGCATGCGCGCCAGCGGCGGGCGGATGGTGGCGGTGAACGCCACCGGCTGCCTGGAGGTGTTCAGCACCCCCTACCCGGAGTCGTCCTGGCAGGTGCCCTGGCTTCACTCGCTGTTCGGCAACGCCGCCGCGGTGGCCACCGGGGTGGCCCGGGCCTTGAAGGCGCAGGGCCGCGACGACGTCCGGGTCGTCGCACAGGGCGGCGACGGCGGCACCGTGGACATCGGCTTCGCCTGCCTGTCCGGGATGTTCGAGCGCAACGACGACGTGCTCTACGTCTGCTACGACAACGAGGCCTACATGAACACCGGGGTGCAGCGCTCCGGCGCCACCCCGCCGGCCGCGCGCACCATGACCACCCAGGCGGTGGGACCGGAGCCGGGCAACCCGTTCGGGCAGGGCAAGGACGTGCCGCGCATCGCCATGGCGCATGAGATCCCCTATGTGGCCACCGCGACGGTGGCGGACCTGCGCGACCTCGAGGCCAAGGTGGAGAAGGCGATGTCGCTGCACGGCGCCCGCTACCTGCACGTGCTGGTGCCGTGCCCGCTGGGCTGGGGGACGGCGTCATCGGCCACCCTGTCGGTGGCGCGGCTGGCCACCCAGTGCGGGCTGTTCCCGGTGTTCGAGGCCGAGCACGGCGACGTCGTCGACGTCACGACGATCCGCCGGCAGGTCGCGGTGGAGGACTACCTGCGCGCGCAGAGCCGCTACGCGCACCTGTTCTCCCCGCGCCGCCGCGACGACGTCGTCGGGCAGCTGCAGGCCTTGGCCGACAAGAACATCGCCCGCTACGGGCTGCTGGGGTGAGCTGAGATGGACAGGCCCTTCGCGATCACCCTCGACGTCGGCTCGAGCCGCGCCAACCACACCGGATCCTGGCGGGTGGAGCGGCCGGTCTACGTGCACAACGAGGCCCCCTGCGGTGCGGCGTGCCCGGCCGGCGAGGACGTGCAGCGCTGGCTCTACGACGCCGAGGACGGCTCCTACGAGCGGTCGTGGCGCACCCTCATGGAGCGCAACCCGTTCCCCGCGGTCATGGGGCGCGTCTGCTACCACCCGTGCCAGACGGCCTGCAACCGCGGCCAGCTGGACGAGGCGGTCGGCATCAACGCCGTCGAGCGGTTCCTCGGCGACCACGCGCTGGCCGAGGGCTGGACGGTGCCGGTGGACGTGCCACCGTCGGGCAAGCGGGTGCTGGTGGTGGGTGCCGGCCCGACCGGGCTGTCCGCCGCCTACCAGCTGCGCCGGCGCGGGCACGACGTCGTCGTCCGGGACGCGGCCCCGCAGCCGGGCGGGATGATGCGCTACGGCATCCCCGCCTACCGGCTGCCGCGCGACGTGCTGGACGGGGAGATCGCGCGGATCGCCGCGATGGGCGTCAGGATGGAGCTCGGTCACCCTGTCTCCGACGTGCTGTCGGAGCAGGTCGACGGCGACTTCGACGCGGTGTTCCTCGCCGTGGGCGCCCAGCGCGGCAAGCGGGCCTACGTGCCGGCCGGGGAAGCCGCCCGGGTGCTCGACGCGGTGTCGGTGCTGCACGACGTCGCCAAGGGCGAGCCGCCGCTGCTGGGCCGGCGGGTGGTCGTCTACGGCGGCGGCAACACGGCCGTCGACGTCGCCCGCACCGCCAAGCGGCTGGGCGCGAGCGAGTCGGTCATCGTCTACCGGCGCACCCGCGAGCGCATGCCCGCGCACGACAGCGAGGTGCAGGAGGCGCTGGACGAGGGCGTGCTCATGACCTGGCTGTCCACCGTGCAGCACGTGGACCCCGGCCGCATCGTCGTCGAGCGGATGGAGCTGGACGAGACCGGCTTCCCGCAGCCCACGGGCGAGTACGACGAGCTGGCCGCGGACACGCTGGTGCTGGCGCTGGGCCAGGAGACCGACCTGTCGCTGCTGGACGGGGTGCCGGGAGTCGTCGTGCGCGACGGCGTCGTGGAGGTGGACGCCACGATGATGACCGGCTGCCCGGGCATCTTCGCCGGCGGCGACATGGTGCCGGCCGACCGGACCGTGACGGTGGGCGTCGGGCACGGGCGCCGCGCCGCCGAGCACATCGACGCCTGGCTGCGCGGGGAACCGTCCGTGGTGCCCGCGCCGCGGACGTCGGCCTCGTTCGAGCGGCTCAACACCTGGTATTACTCCGACGCCCCGCACGCGGTCCGGCCGCGGCTGGAGGCGGCCCGGCGCGCGTCGACCTTCGACGAGGTGGTGCGCGGGTTGGAGCCTGCCAACGCCCTCTACGAGGCGCGCCGCTGCCTGTCCTGCGGGAACTGCTTCGGGTGCGACAACTGCTTCGGCGTCTGCCCGGACAACGCGGTGATCAAGGTCGACGAGGGTGGCGGCTACGTCGTGGACCTGGACTTCTGCAAGGGCTGCGGGCTGTGCGCCGCCGAGTGCCCGTGCGGGGCGATCGAGATGGTGCCCGAGCCGGAGTAGGACAGGTGCTGGGGGAGCTGGCTCCGGCGGACACCGATATGCGCACACACCCCTGGCGCTGACGCCGGCGTGTCGGGCGGCGTGCGGCTCGACACGCCGCCTGCTCGGGCCACCTAGTGTGCGCAATTCGGTTCAGCCGGATCCGTGGTCGCGGAGCGGCCGAAGGGCTTGACGCGCGCTCGCGCCCCGGGATGTCCAATGCACTTGCCCGTGCGCCCTGCCCAACCCGCACAATGCCCCCCGTGCCGGTGGAGCGGACCCTCGCCCGCGTCGAGGAGGACCTCGCCGCGGGCCGCCGCCTGCTCGCCCGGCAGCGGCTGCGGGGCCTGATCGGGTCGATGCCGCAGCGGCTCGACGTGCGCGAGCGGCTGGCCGAGGTCTACCGGCTCGACGGCGACCTCCAGCAGGCCGGCCGCTGGTCGTACCTGGCGCGGGAGCGGAACCCGGAGGAGGTGGCCGCGTTCGAGCGGGCGTTCCGCGACCCGGTGCGTCTCATGCGGGCACTGGAGTGGCGAGGCAGCGAGGAGGACGCGACCGACGACGTCGCCCGCGAGCGGCTGCGCGAGGTGAGGGCCCGCGCTGAGGCGAAGGCGAAGCGCAAGGTCGGCTGGGAGAAGCCGCCGCGGCCGGAGGTGCGAGTGCCTGGCCGTCACGACCGGCTGGTCGACGCCGGCTGCGCCGTCGTCGGGGTGGGGCTCGTCCTGCTCGCGGTGCTCGGGCTCCTCGCGCTGGTCGTGCACGGGCTCCAGGTGCTGACCCGCTGGTTGACCTGACCGCGCACGCGGCAGAGCTCACGCCGGGAGCACGCGGGCGAGCTCCGCGCGCGCCGCGCGCTCCTCGCTCACCGTCCCGAACGCGGCCCACCGCTGGGCGGCCTCCTCGAGCAGCCGTCGCGCATCGTCGACGTCGCCGCGGGCCAGCGCCTGCAGGCCGCGCACGTGGGTGGCGACGTGGCTGCGCAGCGGGGTCGGCGGCCGGTCGATGCCGTCGACGTCGAGCACGAGGTCCGCGGCGTCCGCCTGCAGGGCGAGGCGGACCAGCCGGGGCAGCAGCTCGAAGGCGCCGTCGCGCTCGACGTAGGGACGCAGGTCGCCGAGGAACTCGAGAGCGCGGCGAGCACCGGCGACGTCGCCGACGGCCAGGGCGGCGTGCATCGCGACCGCGGCGGTGCCGGCCAGGTGGCGCAGGTCGCCGGGATCGGCGGGCGGCGTGGTGCGCACGATGTCCACGGTGGCCTCGTCGAGCTCGCCGAGGTCGGCCAGCGCGAGGGCTCGCTGCACCACCGCCCAACGGGGCATGGCACCGTCGGCCAGGTCGACGGCGTCGGCGAGGTCCACGCACTCGCGCAGCCGGCCGAGCTCCCACAGCACGCGGACGTGCTCGGCCGCACCCATGGACCGCAGGAAGCCCAGGCCGCGGGACTCGGCGAGGTAGGTGAGCCGCTGGCGAGCCCGGTGCTCCTCGGCCGAGCCGCGCCAGTGGTGGACGGCCCCGGCCCACCACTGCCAGGCGCCGTGGGCGAGGCTGGCCAGCTCGTGCCGCTCGACGTCGTCCAGCCACGCCTCCAGCTCGTCGAGCCCGCCCTCGTCGCCGAGGGCGACACGGGCGCGACCATGCAGCACGTGCGCGAATCCTGAGCCACCACAACCGGTCTGCTCGTCGACGGCGATGGCCCGCGCGCTGACCTGGAGCGTGCGGCGCATCGACTCCGTCGTCTGCCGGACCAGGTGGATCATTCCCTCCAGGCCCAGCCCACGGACCAAGGAACGGCTCGGCGCCATCCGCTCGAGGGCACGGCGGTTGGCCTCCGCGGCGTCGTCGAGCGGCTCCCCGAGGGCGAACAGCACGGTTGCCCAGTAGAGGACCGCGTCGGTGAAGAGCTCGTCGTCGCGACCGTCGAAGTGCGCGAGCGCCGGCAGCAGCAGCTCCCTCGCGCGCCCGAAGTCACCCGCGTCGAACTCGACCCCGGCCAGGCGCAGCAGAGCGACCGCGTGGTCGTCGCTGCCGGGCTCGGTCAGCTCCATCACCCGGGCCAGCAGGCGGCGGGCGGTCGTGGTGTCGAACCCCTGGACCCGGACGCCCGCCTCCAGCGCCGACTGCGCGGCCTGCCCCCGTGCGGTCTCGGCCAGGACCACGTCGTGGCCGTCGAGGGCGGCCTCGTGCGCGGTGAGCTCGTGGTGGGCCACCAGGTCCGCGTGGGCCGCCAGCCCGCGCCCGTCCGGCCCGCGCCAGAAGCCGGCCACCGCGAGGTGGTGCCGTGCCCGCGTGTCGGGCAGGAGGCGGGCGTAGGCGGTGTGCTCCACCAGGTCGTGCACGAACTCCAGGCCCGCGCCGGGTCGGCCGCCCGTGGTCGCCCGGCGGAGGAACTGCTTGCGGACCAGGGCACTGAGCTGCTCGGCGACGTCGTCGGGGTCACGCCCGACCAGGCCGGCCACCTGCACGGCGCTGAACTGGTGACCCGCAACCGACGCCGCGAGCAGCAGGGCCCGCTGGTCGTCGGGAAGGGCGTCCAGCCGGGCCTCCACCAGCGCGTCGAGCGCCGCGGTGGGAGCGCCGTCGGGGTGTTGCGCCGCCCGGGCGAGCTCCTCGGCGAAGAACGGGTTCCCCCCGCTGCGCCGGGCCAGCTCCTCGCGGTCGGCGTCGCCGGTGGACAGCGACTCCAGCAGGCTCAACGTCTCGCGCTCGTCGAGCGGCGCCAGCACCAGCGTGGTGCCGGGCGCCTCGCCCGAGCCCCAGCCGGGGCGGTGCCGGAACAGCTCGGGGCGAGCGGTGGTGAGCACGAGCAGCGGCACCGGCTCCGGGTCCGCGACCAGCTGGTCGAGCAGGTCCAGCAGCGGTGGCGCGGCCCAGTGGACGTCCTCCAGGTGCAGCACGGCGGGCCCGCCGTGGGCCATGGACTGCAGGACCAGTCGGAGCGCGCGCTGCGCCTCGCCCTTGCTCGGGGCGAGGTCGGTGGGGCCGCCCAGCAGCGGAGCCAGCCGGTCCGCCACGAGCTCGCCGTCAGCCGGCGGCAGGACGGCGAGCAGCTTCCCGCGCAGCTCGGACCTGATGTCCGACAGCCTGTCGGAGCGATCCTCCGACGCGACGTGGGAGGGGTCGATGCCGGCGTGGCGACGGACCACCTGCAGCAGCGGCTCGTAGGCGACCTGGTCGCCGTAGGGCCGGCAGTGGCCGGTCCGCCAGGTGCACACGTCGACCACCGACGCGGCGAACTCCTGGACCAGGCGGGACTTACCGACGCCCGCCTCCGCCACCACCGTCACCAGGTGGGTGCGGCGGTCGCCGACCGTCTGGTCGAACGCGGCCCGCAGCGTGGCCAGGTCGCGCGCGCGGCCGACGAACCTCGTGGCGGACAGGGTGCGCGGGCCGGGGCTCGGGAGGCGCAGCCGCACCACCTCGGCCGTGCCGTCCCCGGCGTCGACAGCCTCGACGAGGTGCGCCACGCGCTCACGGGTGGGCGCGTCCACCAGCAGCCGCCCCTCGTCGGCCCGGTGGGCCAGCCCGGCCGACTCCACCAGCGGCGCACCGATGGGCGGGAGGTCGCCGGTCCCGGAGACCCGCCCGGTGGCCACGCCCGCCGCCGCCGCGAGCCCCCG
>JBQCIO010000117.1:0-15255 GCA_051953655.1 Motilibacteraceae bacterium | reverse complement strand
GGTACGCCCACCAGTCCTCCCGGGCCGTCTCCAGCGGCCAGTCGGTCAGCGCGGGCCAGGTCATCGGCTACGTCGGCGCGACCGGTTTCGCCACCGGCCCACACCTGCACTTCAATACGGTGGTCAACGGCGTGATCATGGACCCGATGGGCTGGTTCGGCGGTGCGATGCGCGAGGTCGCCCCGCTGTGCGGCCCGGGATACCCGCAGCCGGTCCCGTAACCGCTCGCCGGGCCCCGGCCGTCCGCTGGCGGGAGCTCCCTGCGCTTTAGCAGCCTCAGATCTGGGCCGAGAAGCACATGATTCTTCCGCTGCCGCCCACGCAGCGCTTCCCAGTGTCGCTGTGCGGCGTGGATGCCTCGAGTCGGGCGTCGACCCAGTGAGCCGAGCGGCCGGGCGCAGGAAGGGGCTCTAGCCAGGTCGCCGCGCACCCACAGTGCTCGCCGTCAGGAGAGCATGGTCTCGATAAGTCCCGGGCCGCCGAGCCGCACGAGAGTGGCCCACATGTTGACGTCCCAGCGCCTGCGGTGCCAGCCGACCAGACCGGCAGGGGGACGTCGGCGAGGCCGGCGAGAACGGCGCCGAGGGTGCGCAGATCGTTCGGCAGGGGTTTGACGTCTAGGTCTCGCTCGGAGAGGTGACCCCAGGTGCGGTGGAGCAGGTACGGGTCCGAGCGCTCCCAGTAGTGGATGAGGGCGGCACCGACGCTGGAAGCGCGGTACAGCCGCACGCCCCGCCACCAAACAACACCATTCAGCCGTTTGCGGAACTCCTCGAAGACGGGCGCTTCTGCGGGTCCCTCCACCCAGGTGATGCTGAGCATGCTTCCCCGCGTGCTCACGGTGAGGTCCGGCAGGGACACGACCTGCCGAAGCCGGGCGGCCGTTCGGGCCGGTGTGCGGGGCCAGTGGTTGTGCTCTTGGTGGATGTACATGGTCGGCAAGGTCCCGCCGCCCACCATTCGCGCAACCAACGGTCGACGTGGCCCGGCGCCCCCAGACTGTCGCCTTCCGACCTGCGCAGGCCTCCCGCCGGGTTCAGCTTGCCTAACACGACCGGGATCGACGTCAGACCTCCAGGGGAGCTGCGCAGCCTCGTTCCGCGTCGGTGCTCCGACCGCTGACCCAGCCTCGCCCGATGCACGTGCAACTCAGTCACGCATCCTCGCGCGCAGCCCAGTTCAGTGCTCACGTGAGGGGCTCAAGCCCTGTGACCTGCGGTTCCGTCATGTAGGGGTCAGCACGCAAACCGGGGAACCAGGTGCCCGGTCTCGCGGTGGGCGCGCCGTGGGCGGTACCTGATTGGCAGCGATTGCGTCGGCAGGCGGGGCGCGCACTGTCTCGGGTCACCACGACCGAGGGAGACCGCCGTGAACACCAGCTACGTCCGCAAGACCATCGACCGCATCTTCATCCTGCGGGTGAGCGGGAAGGGCGACCAGAAGGGCAGCGCGAACCAGCTGCACGTCTTGGAGCAGTACCGCCGGTTCGAGGACGTCGGAACGTTCCTGGAGCGGTTCAACGTCGTGATGATGCAGGCGTCCAGCCGCGAAGGCGCCCGGCTGCGCAGGGAGTGGCAGCGTCGGCATGGGCTGACCGTGCTGTACCGGGAAGGCAGCCAGTACTTCCTCGGCGTCAGCGTGGTGATCGGGAAGTCCCGATTCATCGTCTACGCCGAGTCGGCGGCGAAGATGGACGAGGCCTCCGGAAACGCCTTCACCCGACACGTGATCGCCGCGATCGCCGACCCGGCGTTCAACGGCCTCGGTGACCCGGAGTTCATGGCCAAGCGGGACGCCGGGGCCTTCGACAAGACCGAGCACCCGAGCCTGGTCTACGCATTCGACCCCACCCGGTTCCTACGCTCGAGCAAGGCCGCCGCGCTGATGTACGACGCCGCCGCGCGCGACCTGACCGCGTTCGAGGCCAAGGACCTGCACATCGACCCCGCCCAGGGCGGCCACATGCGCATGCTGTGGACGTTCATCGCCTACGGCTCCGAGGTCGAGGTCGTCGTCGGCAAGATGCGCCGCTTCGTCGGGCGGCTGAACAAGGCCCGGGCAGGCTACTTCCCCTACCCGGCCGGCATGGCCCCGCTGGGCAGCCGCCGGGTACCGGTGGACGGCCTGCCGGACACCTACGAGCTGGCCGTGGACGGCGAGCACATCGCCAGCGTCGCCCGGTTGCAGGAACTCGGCCTGGACCGCTCCAAGACCTACACGCAGATCTTGGAGGTGCTCGGCGAGGACTACGGGGTCACCTCCGGCGACGTGAAGACCTTCGGGGTGCCGGTCAACGAGCTGGACCCGGCCGCCGCGAAGCGGTTCTTCGTCCGACGCAAGCTGGAGGCCTACCGCGACGGCGAGCTGGAGCTGCTGTTCACCGGGGTCATGGACAACCAGCTGCGCCCCGGGTCCGGGCACATCCTCACCCGCCGCTGGGAGGGCCTGAACGCCGGCGGCGAACCGGACCGGCTCGGCGCGGTCAGCTACCGGATCGCCCTGCCCAAGCCCACCGTCGCCGGCCCCGAGGGCCAACCGCGGCAGGGCTGGATCCCCGGGGTCAGCGATGAGGAGGAGCGGGCCCGGTGGGACCGGCTCATCGCGCTGCGCGGAGTCGACGACAACGGCCGGCGCCCGGTGGAAGAGCTCGACCAGGAGATGCTCGAAGACCTCTCCCCTGAGGACATCGCCCAGATCCAGAAGGACGCCGCCGCCTCCCGCCGCGCCCGCCGGGGCGGCAGGACACCGGACCGGGCCGTCACCGTCGTCTACGCCCCCTACGGGCAGGAGGGCGCCCGGACGTTCCTGCGTGCCCGCGGCACCAAGGCCCAGCGCGCCACCGGACGCGGCCTGCAGTGGGAGCTGCGCGAAGAGACCGGGACCACCGGCCCCGCCGGCGGCATCAGCCGCAAGCGTGGGGCGACCACCCTGCACACCGCCTTCACCGAACGCGACCTCACCGCCGCCCTCGCCGACATGATCACCGCCGCGGTGCAGGTCCTCACCGACGACGGCCACGACCTGGGCCCGCACCGGATCGTGCTGTCCCCCGCTCTGGCCCACACCGTCGAGCAGGCCAGCCCCGCGCAGGCCCGGCAGGCGGCCGAGAAGGAGCTCACCGCACGGATCGGCAAGGCGCTGCGGTACGCCACCGGGAGCGACGATACAGTCTCGGCGCTCCGCGGGGAGGGGCTAGCCGAGGACCACCCCCGGCTGGTTGCGGCCAAGACCAGCGCCGGGGCGGCCTGGGCGGACTGGCAGCAGGCGGTCGACGAGCACGCCCAGCTGCAGCAGACCCCGACGCCGGATGCGCCGGCCGTCGAGCTGCCCGCGCTGGATGTCACCGACCCCCGCGACCTCGTCGTCGGCCTCCGCGGGGTCTACGCCGCCGGGAAGGTCCCGCCCGGCTTCGCCGGGGCCTTGCGCTACACGCTCCCCCAGCCGCCCACGTTCTGCGCCACCGGCGACAGCCTGCAGTGGGATCTCGTCGGGGACGTCGTGCTCACCACCACCGGCGGCGAGACCGTCACCGTCGAAGGCGTGCGGGTCAGCGTGACCAGCATCCACGGCCGGGACGGGGCCCGCGGGGCCCTGGCCCGCGCCGGGGAGCTGGCCGCTAGGCGGATGAGCCAGGGGCAGCCGGTCCGCGACATCGCGCGGGCCGCCGACATGGACCACGCCTACGTGATCCGTCAGGTCGCCGCGCACCTGCGCGGCACCGGCCTGTTCGGCGACGACGCCCGACTCGCCCAGGCCGTGGTCTGCCCGATCGCCGAGACCACCCGGGTCCTGTGGGCCCACGCCACCGGCGAACCGGTAGACCGGCGAGACGGCTTCAACGACCACGTCCTGACCTTCTTCGCCCCCGCACCGACCCCCGGGGGCAGCACCCGCACCGGGCGCGGCGCGGTGTGGGCCTACGACCTGGACGTCGACCACCGCCGCGACCAGCTCACCATCCTCAGCCACGCCGTCGACCCCGCCGTCGGGATCCGTGCCGACGCCCTCGCCGCCGTCCTTGGCCCCGACGACCCCAAGGGCCGCCGGGTGCTGGACGCCTCCACGCACACCAACAAGGTCAACGGGCTCTACCCGCCCGCACTGCGCCGTCTGGCCGCCCCGGGCTTCCCCGACGGCTGGCACGGCAAGGCCACCGCCTCCCTGGCCGCCGAGCACAAGCGCGTCGGGTGGACCCTGTGCCCCTACGACGACTGCCCCGAGACCTACGCGACCGTGCTCGTCCCCGCAGCCGAGGTGCTGGCCCTGGGCGCCATGACCCTGTGCCGGCGGTGCCGGCGAGCCGCCACCCCGCCCGGGCACCCCATGCACCGCACCGCCCGCACCGTGCGCTTCCCCCACGCCTACATCGCCTGGTTCGACGCCCAGCCGCACCGCAGCGGCCACGTCGTTGCCTGCGCCAAGCCGGCCTGCAGCCGCGACATCGGCCTCGGCGCCGGCAACACCTGGCAGTGGGACGACCAGCACGGCCCCGCCTGGCACGACGACGACTGCCGCGCCGGGCAGACCACCGGCCAGCACAGCCGCTGCCGCTACACCGACTGCACCCTGGACGAAGGCGCCGGCCCGGGCAGCATCCGCCAGGAAGGCCGCGGCCGACGCACCTGGCACAGCCGTGCCTGCGAGCACGCCGAGAAGCGTCGGCAGACCGCCGCCAAGGTCGAGTACGCCACCTGCCGGCTGGCAGGTTGCACCCTCGACGAGGGCGGCGGTCCAGGCAGCATCGCCAAGAACGGCAAGTACCGCACCGTCCACAACGGCACCTGCCGGCAAGCCGTCAAGACCGGCCGAGACGCCCCCCTCATCCGCACCTGGGCCCGCGCCCAGGGCCGCAACCTGCCCGACACCGGCCGCATCCCCGCCGCCATCGTGGCCGCCTACCGAGCCGCCCAGGCCGCCAGCGACCGCTAGCCGCTTGCCCATGCCGTCCCCGCGCCCAGCAGTGACGGCATGGACCAGCCCCCCACCTTCCAGGCCGCCGTCGACGCCCTCCTCGCCCTCAGCCCGGACGACCAACGGGCCCATCTCCAGGCCGCGTTCCCCAGCGACCGGGACGGCACCCCACGCCTGGAGCTGCGGTGGCGACGCCGCCACCACGAGGAAGCCGACGCTCAGCAGTCCGCCAGTGGCTCCGTGACAACCGGACCACTGGCGGCTCGACCCTCAAGGTGACCCCAGGCCGACGGCGATGGGTGGCGGAAGATGCGCCCGAACCTCGCGTTGGCCGTCGGCTGCAACGCCGTAGCGCTGCCGCTTGCCGCCGGTACCCCCGCAGCTTCGCTCGGCCTGGTCCTGTGCCCGGAGGTCCCCGCGGTCAGCATGAGTGGCTCCTCCTTGCTCGTAGCCGTCAACGCCCTGATGCTCAAGCGTCTGCCGCTGCCCGCACCCCTCCCAGCACCCGTTCCCGCCACCAGGCGCCGCCCGGCAAGCGCCCACTCGCTCCCCACCCGCTGCCCGAGGCAGCGCTGCCGGACCATGCAGGAGCTCCTCAGCCATCGTCTGACCGGTCGCGGACCCTTCGGCGCCGCCGCACCAGTCCCCCGGGCGCGGCGGGGCGATGTGCGCGAGAGTGCTACCCCACCCTCGAGCAGGAGGAGCCCGTGCAGGAGGACGCCCCGGTCCCGCCGTCGCCGTGGCAGGTGCTGCTGGGCGGCGCCCTGCTCGTCGCCCTGCTCGCAGCCGCGGTGCTCGCGGTGCACCGGCCGCAGGGCCCGCTCGACCAGCGTGACCCGGCGCGCCAGCGTGACGGCCTCGCCGATGTCCGCGGCAAGGTGCCCCCGCTGGTCGCGGGAGTGAGATTCGGTGACGGCGTCGTCGAGCTTCTGTTCCTGCGTCGTCCCGCCGACGCCGCCGATCTCGCGGGCTTCCGGCGTCAGCAGCCTGACGGGGCCCGGGTCCTCGTCGTGCTGCCGACTGCCGACGCGCCGACGGGCTACCTGGCCGACCCTTCCGGGAGCCTGGCCCGCGCGGTTGGCCTGCCGATCCCGGTCGACGGCGGCCCCGGCGTCGGCTACGCGGTCGTCGACCCGCAGCGCCGCGTCCGCTACTCGACCCTCGACCCGGACTGGGCGGCGAACGCCTTCGAGCCGGCGGTCATCGCCGGGGCCGTGGCATGACCGGCCGCCGCGCAGCGTCGTCCCCCGTCGCAAGAGGGTCGCGCGCAGACGTGGCACGGGCCTCGACCCGGCCGCTGCGCGCCCGCGGCGTGCTCGCCCAGATCCTGCTCGTGGTGCTCGTCGAGCTCGTGGTGCTCGCCACCTACCGTTCGCACGACAGCCGGTTCCACTGGGCCGTCCACTTCCTCGTCGCGGTGACGGTGGCCGCGGCCTGGGCCGCCCTGCACCTGCTGGTGATGGGCCGCCCGTCCCGGTTTTTCGTGCTCGCAGTGCTGCCGCTGCACGCCGTCGCGATGTTCCCCGACGTGCTGTTCACCCTCGGGGTCCCCCACGCGCGGTGGATGGACGTGTTCCTGCTGCACATCACCTCCCACCACCTCCCCGGAGGCGACCTGGGCTGGCTGCTGGTAGCGGGGGCGGCGGTCCTCGGAGCCACGGCCCTGCTCGCGGCGTGGTCGGGCGCGCGCAGGGACGAGGTCCACCGCGGCCTCCTCCCGGCTTCGGGGTTCGGAGGCGCCGCGGTCGTGCGCCCACAGCTCGACCCGTCCACTCCGCTCGCGCGGGTCGTCGCGGGCCCGGGGCCGACCCGGGTCGTGCTGGTCCACGGCCTGGGCGGGGCCGCGAGCACGTGGGCGACGGTGCAGCGCGACCTCGCGGAGGCTGGGGTGGCTAGCCTCGCCGTCGACCTTCCCGGGCACGGCCGCTCGATGCGCATCGCAACCTCCTACGGGTTGTCGGAGCAGGCTGCCGCGCTGGTGGGCGTGCTGCGGCTGGTGGGCGGTCCTGTCGTGCTGGTGGGGCACAGCTACGGCACGGCGGTCAGTGCTGCGGCCACCTGCATGGCCCCCGAACTCGTGGCCCACCTGGTGCTGGTGGCCCCGCCGGCCTTCGACGACTCTGCGACGGCCGCGGCCGCGCTGAGCACCGGCGGCTGGTTGGCCCGCACGACGGTCGAGGAGCGCACCTCCGCGGCGGTGGTCTGCGGGACGATGTGCGCACTGCGCGTGGTCATGGGCCACGCCGCGCACCGGATCGAGCCGGACGTCCCCGCCGAGGTTGCCCGTGACGGCACGCACCACAGCTTCCCCGCCTACCAGGACGGGGTCGACTCGCTGCTGAACGCCAACCCGCTCCCGCAGGCCCTGGCCGCCCCCGCGGTCCCCACCAGCGTGCTGCTCGGCGCGCACGACACCACCGCCCCGGTCGAGGCCGTGCTCGCCCTGCCGCGCGTCGGCTCGGTGCAGGTCGAGGTCCTCGAGGGCGGGCACCGCCTCCCGCTGACACACCCGCACGAGGTGGCTGCCGCGGTGCTCGCCGTCACCGAGCCCGTGCCGCCGCTGCCTCCCGTGCCTCCGCGCCGGAAGGCAGGGACCTGAGCAGCACGAGCACGGCGACGGCCAGGACTGCCGCGACCCACGCCAGGCCGGCGATCAGCGGCCCTGCGGTGTGTCGAAGCCGCAGGAGAGAGCCCCGTCGACCTACGCGACCTACCGGTTCCCGGACCTGCCCACCCCGGCAGGGCCGGCCACCTACAGCTTCGGCAACCTCAACTTCTACGGCGGCTGCATCGAGGGGCTGGCCACGACGCCCGGGCGGGACGGGGAAGACGAGGCCCTGCTCGCTCGCGTGCTGACAGGGGCGAAGCCGACCGGTCTGCTCGTCGGGCCCCAGGCGGACGCCGAACGGTGGGCAGCAGCGGCACGGGCAGCCGGCCTGTCAGCTCTGGTCTCCCGCGACTGGACCACCAAGGTGTGGATCTCGGCTTCGTCTACTACGGCGCACGAGAGGCCTGGACCATCTTCACCGAGCACTGACCGGAGGAAGAAGCAGATGCGGTGGCAGACCCTCCTAGGAGTCGTCGCCGGTCTGCTGCTGCTCTACACCGCCCTGGTCGGCCTGCTCTGGCGGTCCTACCGGCACGACCCCGACACCGACGCGCTGGCCACCGCGCTGCGCCTGCTACCCGATCTGGTCCGGCTGATCCGGCGCCTGGCCGCCGACCCCACCCTGCCCCGCGGAGTGCGGATCCGGCTGCTACTGCTCGTTGGCTACCTGCTCTCCCCGATCGACCTCATCCCCGACGTCATCCCTGTCCTCGGCTACGCCGACGACGCCATCATCGTCGCGATCGCCCTTCGCTCAGTCGTTCGCCGCGCGGGACCGGAGGCCCTGGAACGGCAGTGGCCCGGCACCCCCGAAGGGCTACACCTCGTCCGGCGCCTCGCCGGCCTGTGAGGGAGTCGGCGGTGCCGAGCCCGCCGGACGCGAAGCCCGGTAGTTGAAGCAGCGAGCCGGCGAGAATCAAGCGCAGCGGCGGTGCCGCATCGTGGCTGCTGGTGGGCGCGGCTGACCAGGGGCTCATGTCCGATCCCGGTAGGGGCCCGGGTGCTACCCCTCCCTCACGCCCCTGCCGCTCGTACCGGCGGCTGCCGGTAGGCAGCTCCGCGCCGCTCGATCGCAGTCCGGCTGGCAGCTGCCAGGCAGGGCCGGTGACCCAGCAGCCATGGCGGGACGAGAACATCGAGGTGAGTCTGCTCGTCTTCGGTGCCGTCCTGGTCTACCCACCAGCCTTGTTCTGCGTCCGACCTCTGACGTCGGAGGTCGGGCGCCGCACGAGCACTAGAGGTCGGCAGCGCTCGACCGGGGTCCATTGCGCATCCTGCCCTGCCCCGGACCATGCACCTTGTCGAAGCGACCGACCCCGAAACGCCCGCCGCCTCCCGGTTCGGCGGGCACCCACGGCCGGCGCCTCGACACAGGAACGACGTCGGTGGCCACGAACGGCCGCGCGCTTATGGGCACAACCGGGACCATCCCCCGACGCGCGCAGCCAAGCCACCGGCGTCGTTCCACCACATGCAGCAGGAATCCCAGGCCCTCCCGATGACACCTCGCTGATCAGTGGGGTCAGGGTGGACGGGGTCCGGTTGCCGCCGACCGCCACCCAGAAGCGAGATGGCCGGCGATGTCCGCGCCGGCCGGCCACGCCACAGTGCCTCTGGATCGACAGCACCTGCTGGCTCATCGCCACGCCACGAACCGGTCCCAGGATCTGACCCCTCAGCCGGCCGGGCGCGTCAACCACGCCGGCCTCCCCGGCGCCGAAAGCGGGTCGCAGCCGGTGCGCGCTCATCGCTTCGACGGCGACCAGGTCGGGGCGTCGCTCCGCCGCGCCTGCGTCCCCGCGCGAGGTCTGAGCAGCCCGCGGTCGCGCCGGGGTTGGTGAATGCGAGGTGCCGCAGGCCCGGTGAGCCCGCCCGGAGGAGGGGTGGTTGCGGCGGCAGAGCGCGGCCGCACCGTGGCACCCACCCTGCTCGCCAAGGACCCTGGGAGAACCCGTGAACAGCAACCTGACCACCGCCGTCGTGTGGCCGTCCAACGCCGCGACCCCACCCCCGGGGTGGACCCGCCTGACCGACAGCGACGGCACCCAGCCCAGCGGCTGGTTCACCAGCACCGCCTGGCCCTACCGGATCGTGGTGAAGGGCTACCCCACCTGGGACGAGGCCCCGTGGCCGATCCCGGCCGAGGCCCGGTACCACGACGAGGAGGACGCCGAGCTCTGGCAGGTGCCGTTCGACCTGACCTACACGACCTACCGGTTCCCGGACCTGCCCACCGCGGCAGGGCCGGCCACCCACACCTTCGGCAACCTCGACTTCTGCGGCGGCTGGATGCACGAGCTGGCGATGACCCCGGGCGGGACGCGGCAGAACGAGGCCCTGCTCGCTCGCGTGCTGACCGGGGCGAAACCGACCGGTCTGCTCTTCGGCTCCGACGCGGACGCCGAACGGTGGGCAGCAGCGGCACGGGCAGCCGGCCTGTCAGCTCTGGTCTCCCGCGACTGGAACACGAAGGTGTGGATCTCCCCGCCGAGGCTGGGTGACCGGGTGAACCAGCGTGCCCTGCGGGCGACGTGGCACGCCGTCGCGTCCGGCGACCCGGACCGGTCCCGCGCCGCGTGGCTGCTGGACGAGGTCGACCGGGGCCTAGAGCTGGCCTTCGACCTGGACCTGGCCCAGCCGCCGGTCCAGCGCGGCCGCGTGATGCTGCCACCGTGGTGGGACGAGGCCAGCGCAGCGGGCTTCGTTGTGCTCGGCGCTGTGCTGGGCTACCCGCCGTCCACGACCTACGCCCGCCTCATCGGCTGCTGAGCTAGCGGCGGCGCCCGCGCCGGGTGCACCGGCGGGGGCTGCTTGACGTCCCGGCGGTGCTTCGCACCGTCCCGGCGGTGCGAACCCCAAGAACCTGCGCCGACGCCGCCGCCGGCGCTTCCGCCGTCGAGGTGGCGCGCCGGGTGTCGGCGCGCCCGGGCCGGCTGCGGGTCGCGACGCGCGCGGACGGCCGGGTGCTGAACTCCTACCGGGACCGGTCCTGGGACGAAGGCGCCCTGCCGACACTCCCCTACGCCGTCTACCTGGCCAGGGACGGCGCCTACTACCGGTTGGCCTTCGACCTGGACGCTTCCAAGGGCGACGTCGACGCGGACGCGCTCGTCCTGCGGGGATGGCTGGGCGAGGCCGGCGTCCGGTTCATCGAGGCGGTCTCCGGGCCCGGCGGGGGCCGGCACCTGATCGCGGTGTTCGAGGACCCGCTGCCCGCGGCGCAGGTCGCCGCGCTGGCCCGGCACCTGCACACGGCGCACCTGCCGACCCTGGATCCGAGCTGCCTGTGCAACCCGGCCACCGGCAGCATCCGCCCACCCGGCGCACCGCACCGGCACGGCGGCGTGTCCAGGCTGCTCACCCCGGCGCCCGAAGCGGCGGCCACGCTCGAGCAGGACAACCATCGGGCCGCCTTCGACCGACTGTGCGCCATCACTGCTGTCCCGCCGCAGCCCGACAACGTCGTCGCCCTGCCCGAGGTCCGTGTCCGTCGCGTACTGTCGCTGCGGCTGCGGCGCCTGGAGCGCGACGGGGACGTGGAGGGCCGCTACCGGGACCGCTCCGCGGTCGCCGCGGCGATCGCACTGGGCTACCTCAACGCCGGTTGGAGCTTCGAGGAGTTCGCCACGGCCGCGCTCGACCCGGCCAACCGGGGCCTGGACCATCTGCGCCGCACCCACCAAGGCCGCGGCCGGTACCAGGCCCGGACCCAGCTTCAGGTGCTGGCCGCCGCCGAACGGCTCTGGCGCGGACGGCAGCGGTACGCCGAGCAGCACCCCGCGGCTCCGCCCAAGCCAGCCGCAGCAGTACAGCAGCAGGCCGAGCTGGTCGCCTCCGTACGCGCGGCGGCCGACGCGGTGCCCCGGCGTTGGGGCGGGCAGGCCGGGCGCAGCGACCGCGCGGTCCTCGACGCTTTCCTCGAGGACGCCGGCCGCTGGAGCGAGCAGGGTGTGCCGGCCAGCGCCCGCCGGCTTGCCGAACGCGCCGGTCTGGGGCGTTCCAGTGCCGCCCGGGCCCTGCACCGGCTCGCCCGCGACGGCTGGCTCGAACCCGTCTCCCCGGCCAGCGGGCCGCAGGCCGCCACCTACCACCCGGCCGTCCCAGACCAGCTGGGCACCGGCGACGGGACAGACCATGCGTCTGCTCGCCGGCTGCTGGCCGGAGGGCCTAGCTGGGACACTAACCCGGCGCCCCCCACCCGGGTCGACCTGTCCACGGTGGTGGCCATCCAGTCCCACGACGCCTTCACCAGCGACGGCCTGGGCCGCTACGCCGCCGCCGTCTACACCGCCCTGGTCCCCGGTGCAGCCACCCCCGCCCTGGTCGCGGCCCGCGCGGGGCTGAGCCTGCGCACCGTCCGCCGGCACCTGCACCGCCTCGCAGCCGCCGGACTGGTCCGCGCCAGCGGCCGACAGTGGCGCACGCGCGGGCTCGACCGCCTCGACGATGCCGCGGCGGTGCTGGGTGCGGCCGGAGTCGTGGCGCGCCGCGCCGACACCCACGATGCCGAACGCGACGCCTACCGGTGGTGGCTGGCCGACTTCGCGGCCTGCCGGGGCTGGACCACCGAACGCGGCCTGCGACAGCCAGGGCGATGGACCCTGACCGGCACCGACCCGCGGCCGGCACCGTCCGTCCCATTCCCCCGCCACCCCGACGGCCGCCGCCACATCAGCAAGGGCCTACGCCAGGTGCAGACAGGACTCGGCCCCAGCCTCGAGAACCTCGAACTGTGCACGTCGACATCGATCTCGCCGGCAACTGCACCGGCAGCCCGGCCACCAGCCCCTCGCCGCGCCCCATCCCGAGACGGCCGCGGTCGTGCCACCGGCCAGCTCGCGCTAACGCTCGCGGCCGCCTGAGCCCCGGCTGCTACCGGCCCGCGGTGTGCCCCTGCGCCCGGTCTCACGGCCGCGACGCATCCGGGTCGCCGCGACGGCCAGCGACAGCGCCCTGCCCCGGGTCCACGTGGCCGGCCGCCGCGGGCGGTTGCGCAAGCCGACTTGCCCGGCACCGTCCCGCCCGTGCCAAGCCCCCTTGACGAGCAACCCACCTTGACGGCCCTGGCCGGCCGGGTCTCAGCCGCGGCGGACGCCTTGACCGAGCTCGCCGCGCTGCGGGCGCTGGAGCGCGAGGTGCAGGCGCGAACCAGCGCCTGTGTGCGGCACGCCCGGGCCGACGGCGCTTCCTGGGCCGCCGTGGCCGAGCAGCTCGGGTGCACCCGCCAGGCCGCCGCGCAGCGCTTCACCCCGCCACGCCCACCTGCCCCTACCAACCCAGCCCCCACCGGCCCCACCCCGAGCGCCGGTCACCCGGACCGCCCAGCCGCCGCCTGCGCCGGCACACCGGACGCCGCTACTCCATCTGCTCCACCAGCGGCCCCCGGCCGCACCTCACCCGCCCCCGACGGCAAGGCGCCAGCACCGAACCGGGCCGGTGCGGGCGGGCTGAGGCGACGGCGTCGCCCACAGGGCGGGCAGGGTGGGTCAGTCGCCGCGACCGCCGACCCCAACGTGGCGCCGGGCGGCGGCCAGCAGGAGTGGTTGCTGACCACCCCGGGAGGCCGGCCGCTGCTGCGTGCCTTCCGGGTCGGCCCTCCCCGCAGGGGGCGCGCCACCAGCACAAACACCTGATGCCAGACCGCCTGCAGCACCGCAGGCGCAGCTGCCCGCGGTGGGGGGTGAACGTGCGGCGCACAGATTCACCCGTTCAGGGTCCTTCTGCCGGGTGAAACCGCGCCCAGCAGTCGGTGTGGGCCACCAAGCCCCGCGCGGACACCGCGGGGCGCAAGGGCCCCCGGTGACGCGCCTTGCGAGAGGGAGAGCTCGATGAGCTCGAGCCACGCGCTCACACCACAACCAACAACACCCCGCCGGCGCCGCACCGCCACCCCGCCGGCCCCTCGGGAAAGCAGCACCGGCAGCACCAGCACCGCCTCACGTGCCGGAAGCGGTCTAGACCTTCACCCCCACGCCCGGCGGTTGCTCGAGCTGTGCTGGGACCTGGCCGGAAGGGCCAGCATCGCCCTGGCTCACGACCACGTGGACGGCGTGGGCTTGTTGCACTCCCGGGTCCAGGTGGACGAGGCCCTCCGGGCGATCCCGGGCCTCGTCGACCTGCTGACCGAGATCGAGGTCTGGGAGGCCGAGAATCTCCACGTCAGCGATGGCCCCGCGCAGCGGTGCCTGATCTGCCGGCGGATCCAGCTCGAGCTACGCGAGCTTCCCTTCCGGGGCAGGCTCGGGGGTGCCCGGTGAGCGTCGCCGAGTTGCCCGACCTGCCGGTCCAGAAGACCGAGGCGAACGCCGCCCCGGGCCGCCGCGCAGGCGGGGCGGTGCAGATCCGTGGGGACTTCGTGCACCTGCACGAGGTCGCGCTGCGGCACCGGGAAGCAGCAGCGATCCTTGCCGCCGCCGTGAAGGAGGGCGGTGAGCAGGCGGCGCTGGAGCTGATCGGGCGGGCCCTGCCCGTCGGACTGGTCGCGGTCAGCATCGGTAGCCACGCGATCGACACCGGCGGTCTGGAGCGGAGCTTGTCGTCCTTCCATGCAACGGTCCGGGAGCAGTCCACTGCCGCGGCCGCAGCCATCGAGGCGGCGGTACAGCAGCTCAGCAGCGCCGACGCCCGGCTCGCCGGGATCGCCGCCCAGGCCCTGGGCCAGCTGCCCGGGCAGCTGGAGAGGCTGATGGCCGGGGAGGCCCAGAGCGTGCGAGACGCGGTCGCCCAGGCCGTCAGCCAGGTGCAAAGCGCGGGCCTCAACGAGCTCCGGGCGGCCCTGGCCGAGCACAGCCGCGCCGTGCACGCGGTCCTGTCCGTGGAAGACGGGCCGGTGCGCACCCTGCGCGGGGACCTGCTCACCGCGGTGGATGCCAGCCGACGCGAGCTGGCCGAGCACATGACCACGATCAGGGCCCAGCTGCAAGCAGCCGAAGCAGCCCGCACCGCCACCGCCGCCCAGCGCACCACCCGCCAAGCCGGCGCGGAGTTCGAGACCGCCGCGAACAGCCTCATGGCCGGAGTCTGCGCAGCTTCCGGGGACTACTACACGGAGGTCGGCAGCATCCCGGCTCCTGGAGGGACCCGGCGCAGTGGCGATGGGCTCATCACCCTCGCATCCACCTCCACCGGCGGTGCCGAGGTGAAGATCGTGGTCGAGGCCAAGACCCGCACCAAGGCCCTGACAGCCAGTCAGTGGGCCCGCGAGCTGGCCTCGAGCATGCAGCTGCGCGGCGCCGCCGCCGCCCTGGCCCTGGTGCCCGACGCCGCTCAACTCCCCAACGGGGCCAGCCTTTTCTGCAGGGTCGCGCCCAACGCGTTCGTCGTCGCTGCCGACGACGGCGGAAGGGCGGCACGTCTGGTCTTCCTCACGATGAAGGAGGTCCTGCACCTCACCGCCCTCGCCGCCAACGGCGGAGGAGACATCAACCGCGAGGCCGTCGAGACCCTCATCCGCGGGGCCCTCGACGAGCTCACCGGTCTGGACGAGCTGACCCGGCTCATCAACAGCGCGACATCAGCTCTGGGCCGAGCCCTCGAACAAGGTCTACGGGTCAAGCAGGGCGTGCACGGCAACCTCACCCGGGCCGTCACAGCCCTCAACCCGCACCAGCAGTGAACACCGGAGGGGGCGGCGCGACCCCGCCGGCCCCACGCGCGAATCTACTCCTCGTACGCGCTCGTGCGCCCGAAATGATCGGGGATCCAGCCCCCACCGCATGAGATAGCCGGGCGCGACG
>JBQCIO010000116.1:0-11588 GCA_051953655.1 Motilibacteraceae bacterium | reverse complement strand
GCGCGGACCTGGTCCTTCCGCTGTTCGTCAAGGAAGGGATACCGGCGCCCGTGCCGGTGGCGTCCATGCCCGGCGTGGTGCAGCACACCAGGGACAGCTTGCGCAAGGCGGCGGCCGACGCGGCGCAGGCCGGTGTCGGCGGCCTGATCCTGTTCGGCATCCCGGCAGTCAAGGACGGCCGTGGCTCGGCCGCCGACGACGAGGACGGCATCATCCAGGCGGCGCTGCGCGATGTGACCACGGAAGTCGGCGGCGACGTCGTGATCATGGCTGACCTGTGCCTGTGCGAGTACACCGACCACGGGCACTGCGGCGTGCTGACCCCGGCGGGGGCCGTAGACAACGACACCACGCTGGAGCGGTACGCCGCGATTGCGGTGGCGCAGGCCCGCGCGGGCGCGCACGTCGTCGCCCCGAGCGGGATGATGGACGGGCAGGTGGCCGCGATCAGGCGCGCGCTCGACGAGGCCGGGGAGCCGGACGTGGCGATCTGTGCGTACGCGGTCAAGTACGCCTCGTGCTTCTACGGGCCGTTCCGCGACGCCGCCGAGGGAGCGCCGCAGTTCGGCGACCGGGCTTCCTATCAGCAGGACCCGAGCGCCGGCGACGCGCTCCGAGAAGCCATGCTCGACGTGGCCGAAGGCGCCGACATCGTCATGGTCAAACCCGCGGTCGGCTATCTCGACGTCGTCAGCCGCGTCCGCGAGTCGGTGCAGGTGCCGGTGGCGGCCTACAACGTGTCCGGCGAGTACTCGATGGTCGAGGCCGCGGCCGCCAACGGCTGGATCGACCGCGAGCGGATGATCCTCGAGACCCTCACCGGCATCCGGCGCGCGGGGGCCACCACGGTGCTGACGTACTGGGCGGTGGAGGCCGCGCGGCTGCTGCGCGGCTGATCGGCACTCACCGGCTGTGCCCCGATCTCGCTCCAGAGCCCTCGTCGACCACTCGCGGACGTAGCGGTCTCCCGACGGACGAGGCCGTGACGAGACTCGATCGTGCGACGTGCCGCGCTCGTCCCGCGAAGGACCAACGCCTCTGGGGTCGCTGGCACGCCCGGCACAGGGTGCAGTGGGCAGACGACGAACGATCTCGCGGGTCCTGACGTCCCGTCGCGCGACGCCTCGGCAGGGCGGAGCCGGAGCTCAGGGAGTGGGCGACGATGCGAAGAAGTCTTCGGCCGAGACCGTTGCTCGTGGCGCTCGTAGCGTTCCTGCTCGCCATCGCACTGCCGGCGTGCTCGTCGCAGTCGAGCCTTTCGTCGGCGTGCCAGGACGCGCGGGTCCGCTTCGTCGAGATGGAGAACACGTCCGCCGAGGCAACGCGAGCGACCGTCGACTCTCTCAACCACTACAGCGACGCGTTCAACGGCGTCACCAGCGGTCGCGTCCCCTCGGGGAGCCCTCAGTACCAGGCGACCATGGACAAGATGCAGGCGGACAAGCAGGCGTCGCTCACGGCGCTGGCCGCGGCTCGAGAGAAGGGTTCATCGTTCAGGGCTGCCGTCGCGGCGTGCGACACCTTGACCCTCCCGAAGGGTTGCCTCCCCGAGTGGAACCACTTCAAGGTCAGCCTCGGGCACGAGGTCCGCGAGGCTGATGCCGGCAAGGCAGCGGTCGCAGCTGCGACGAGCATGGTTGCGGTGTGGAACGCGGCCGGGGCACGCGCCACGGCGGCGACGAGGGCTGCCGTGGACCAGTTCAACGCGGCGGGTCAGACCTTGGCGGGCATGGTCGACGAGCACAACCGGCTGACAGATCAGTACCGGAGCGTGCAGCAGGAATGCAGCAAGGCGGCGAAGGGCTGACCGGAGCCGCGGAGGCGTCCAGCACGAAGGCGCCCCATGGCCGCTGTCCGGCCCGGTTGTGGTCACGGGGCCGACCAGCGCCGGACCCAGCGACCTGCGCGAGGCCCTGGCCCGCTCGGAGGAGCAGGCCTGGCACACCTTCGTCGCGCACACCGCGCACCAGCTGTCCCGGACGCTCGCCGCGCAGGGTGCGCCCGGCGACGCCGAGGAGGCCCTCGCGGTCGCCCGTGCGGTCCCCCTCGCCGAGCGGCTGGGCATCGTGCTGCCTCGTGCCTGACCGGTGACTGACATCCGGGTTGACAGCTGGTGCAGGCTTCCGCGGGTGGAGACGATCACCTTCACCGCCGAGGTCTGGCAGTGGCGCGGTCCGGCGCCCTACTACTTCCTTTCCGTGCCCGAGCCGGAGTGCGCGCTGCTGCGCGACGTCGCCGAGGAGATCAGCTACGGCTGGGGGATGGTCCCGGTACGGGTGCGGCTGGGTGGGAGCGAGTGGGAGACCTCGCTGTGGCCCAAGGACGGCGGCTACGTGCTGCCGCTGCGCGCCGTCGTCCGCCGGGCGGAAGGGCTGGAGGAGGGCGAGCCGGCGACGGTGCGGCTGACTCCCGCTCCGCGTGACGGCGCACCCGCCGCTCTGCCTTCTCAGGCCGACGGCGAGGCGTGATGTTCCGCGCGCCGCAGGTCGTGCTGTTCTGCGCCGACGTCGAGGGCACCGCAGCCTTCTACCGGCGGCTGGGGTTCGCGGAGGCGTTCCGCACGCCGGCGCTCGGGGTGCCGAAGCACGTCGACGTCGTTCTCGACGGGTTCCGGCTCGGCCTGGCCGGCCACGAGGCGACGCGCGAGGACCACGGCCTGGAGACCAACCGGGACCCGGCGCGAGCCGCGGTGATCCTGTGGTGCGACGACACCCCGGCCGCCTACCGGACCTTGCTCGGGGCCGGGGCCACCGCATTGGCCGAGCCGTACCGCTTCCTGGACGGCCGGCTGCTCGTCGCCTGGGCGGCTGACCCCGAGGGGCACCCGATCCAGGTGGTGCAGCGGCTGTGACCGAATTCGTCGATGTGCTGTGGCAGGTGCTGAGGCTGCAGCGTGATGGCTCAAGCAAAGGCAAGGCGGCTGTCGACGGAGGGCGTCGGGCGGGGCGGGGTCGGCGGCCCGGTCGCCGGTGATGGGGTGAGGGTGACCCTGAGTCCTTCTCTGTGAACCAGGGTGACCTTCACTCCAACCAGTCCATCTGCGAGAAGCCGTTGCTGTGCCTTAGTTTCTGCTGTGGACAGTCCTGATATTCGTACGCGTGTTCGGGTAGAATCAGTGCATGGCAGACAGCTTCGACCGCGGCGGGGTGGGGTCCTCCCCGCTGGCGGTCGGGCTGCTGCGGGTCGCCGATTCCGTGGCGGCGGTGGTCGCGCCGGGGGCGGGGCGGGTGGACTTCTCGGTGGCGAAGCCCTCGGAGCTTGTGGCGCTGCTGCACCTGGTGGGGACGGTGCTGAACCAGCTGATGCTGGTGCTGCTGTGCCTGCTGCACGAGTGCGAGCGCCGGGGCGTGGCGCAGGGAATCTCCGGGGTGCGCAAGACCGAGGACTGGCTCGCCCAGGCGCTGCGGATGGACCTCCCCCGGGCGCGAACGCTGGTGCGGCAGGCCCGGGCGCTGCACGCCGCGTCGGCGGCCCGCTCGTTGAGCGACCCCGATCCGGGCCCGTGCCCGCGGGCGGCCGGGATGGCCGCCGGGTTCGTCTCGTTCGAGCAGGCGCACCGGATCGGGATCGTCCTGAAGGAACTGGCCACCTTCGACGGGGCCAGCCCGGAGGCGCTGGAGTTCGCCGAGGACACGATGGTCGAGCTGTGCCACCAGCGGTCCCCGCAGGGCCTGGAGGTGCTCGGCCGGCAGCTGCGCGAAGACCTCGGCCCAGAACCGGCCGAGCGGCCGACCGCGGACCCGTCCCGGCTGCGGGACCTGTGCGCGCTGTCCTTCCGCCGCCACGCCCGCACCGACGGCGCACTCACCGAGCTGCACGGCCTGCTCACCCCCGACATGGAAGCCCGCCTCAAGTCAGTCCTCGAGCCGCTGGCCGCGCCGATCGGCACCGCGGAGCTGCCCGACCCGCGCACCGCCAAGCAGCGGCTGCTCGACGCGCTGCTGGAGTCGGTCACCGTCGCCGGGCGCATCCTGCCTCAGCAGAAGACCAGCAACGCTAACGAGAACGACGACGACAACCTCGCCGAGGACGCCGACAGCGACGTCGAGCCGGTCGACATCTCAGCCGATGGTGCCGA
The DNA here is from genome assembly GCA_051953655.1 of Motilibacteraceae bacterium. Classification (GTDB taxonomy): domain Bacteria; phylum Actinomycetota; class Actinomycetes; order Motilibacterales; family Motilibacteraceae; genus JBQCHF01. The sequence continues at coordinate 7,510 of JBQCIO010000116.1, read as the reverse complement.
CCCGCGCACCGGGCAGCCCGCCGGGCAGCAGGCCCTCGACCTCGGCGTAGAGCTCGGCCTCGGCCTCGATGGTGAGCCGCCCGTGCCGGCCGTGCCCGAGGGCTTCCGCGGCAAGGTCGCCGCCCCGTCCCGCGACGGGCTCCTGGTCGCGGTCACCCTCGCCGAGCTGCGGGCAAGCGAGAAGGGCGAGCCGACCCCCGGAGCCCACCGGGCCGCGCAGATCCTGTCCACCACCTCGGCTGGCTCCCGGATCTCGGTCGAGCAGGCCCGCCTCCTCGCCTGCGAAGCAGGGATCATCCCCGTCGTCCTGGACGGGGAGAGCAGACCCATCGACGTCGGCAGAGCCAAACGGCTGGCGACCCCCGACCAGCGCAGGCTCCTGGCGCTGCGGGACAAGGGCTGCGTCGGCCCGGGTTGTGATCGCCCGCCGGACTGGTCCCAGGCGCACCACATCACCTGGTGGACCCTGGGCGGAGAGACCAACCTCGACGAGCTGCGCCTGCTCTGCCTGTGGCACCACCACCTCGTCCACGACCAGCACTGGGACATCCGCGCGACCGCCGATGGGGGCACCGAATGGCGCGCCCCGGCCTGGGTCGACCCCACCAGAACCTGGGTCCGCACCCGCTGAGGGGCGACTTGCGGGGAATCCTCGTTGCTCTGCCTCGAGGCGCTCGCGAGGATGATCGGCGTGACGACGGGAGACTGCTCACCGCGAACGCGACCGGCCGACTTCGACACCGACCCCGACCGGTTCTTGGCCAGCCAAGCTGCGACCCGACTTTTCTCGTCGACAGGTGATGTGCACGAACCGGTCGCCGCACGCCTGCACCTGCAGCACCCCGGCGGTCGAGTGCTCGACGCCGGCGGGGGGAACGGCCTCCTGGCCCGTCAGCTGCTGGACCGGGGCCTGGCCGGCGTGGTCCTCGACCGAGCCGCCTACGCGGCGACCGCGCCAGGCCAGGTCGTCCAGGCCGACGCTGGCCGCCTCCCTTTCACCGATGGCACCTTCGACGCCGTCGCCGCGCTGTGGATGCTCTACCACCTGGCCGAACCGGCGCGGGTCCTCGAGGAAGCGCGGAGAGTGCTGAAGCCAGGCGGCACGTTCGTCGCCTGCGCGCCCAGTCGCTACAACGACCCTGAGTTCGAGGAGGTCCTTCCGGACTGGGGAAGCAGATCGACCTTCGACGCCGAGGACGCGGTCGACGTCGTCAGCCAGGTCTTCGACGTCGTCGACGTGGTGAGCTGGGACGCCCCGCTGCTGTCTCTCCCCGACCTCGCCGCCGTCTCCACCTGCCTCCGCGGCCGGGGCCTAAGCCCCGCCGCAGGGGCGCGAGCCGCCCAACAGTTCGAGGCGCCGATGACAGTGACCAAGCGCGGAGTCCTGGTCTGGGCGCGACGACGTCCCTTCACCGGCGGCGGAAGCGTGGAAGGCCGTTAGCGTGCCCCGGTGAACCTCGTCTTCCTGCACGGTGGAGTCGCCTCGGGGAAGCTGACGACGGCTCGGGCGCTCGAGCGGGAAGTCGGCTATCCCGTGTTCCACAACCACCTCGTCGTGGACACGCTGACCACGGTGTTCCCGTTCGGCTCGCCGGCGTTCGTGGAGCTGCGCGAGCAGTTCTGGCTCTCGGTCTTCGGCTCGGCCGCCCGGGAGGACCGTTCCCTGATCTTCACGTTCGCCCCGGAGCCGACCGTGCGGCCGGGGTTCTGCGACCGGGTCTCGTCCCAGGTGCGGGCGCACGGGGGTGAAGTGCTCTTCGTCCGGCTCACGGTGAGCGAGGAGGAGCAGGAGCGACGGCTGGTCGATCCCGGGCGGAGGGAGTTCCACAAGCTCGCCGACGTCGAGACGCTCCGGCGGCTGCGGCTGCGGCAGGGGTCGGGCGCCGCGCAGGTGGAGCAGCCGCCGGTCGACCTGGACATCGACACCGGCAGCAGCGACGCCGTGCGCTCGGCGCGCACCATCGTCGAGGCGTTCAGGCTGGTGCCGGAGCCGCGCTCGGAGCGCTATCCGGCTCCCCCCGCCTCGTGATCGTGAAGGGCTGACGGCGGAAACCAGCCATCGACCCTTCAGGATCAGCAGGAGGGGGTGGCGCCGAGCAGCCCGCCGACCGTACAGGTGGTGCCCTGGACGACGTCGCCCACCGAGGACCCGACCGTCGACCCGACCGAGCCCAGCGCGTCGGTGCTCTGGGTGGGCGTCGGGGTCGCGGTCGGCGATGCGGTCGACGTCGTCCCGGTGAGGGTGCCGACGACTCCGCTCACCGTGTCCGTCACCGAGCCCACGACATCGCCAGCCGGGGCCGTCGACGTCGTGGGGGACGGCGTCGCGGACGGGGTCGGACTCGGCGACGAGTGGGTGGGCGCCGGCGAGGCCGGTCGGTCGATGGGAGCGGCCGCGGGGCGGGCGGCCGACGGCGAGGTCCTCGGCGACGCGGCGGGACGGACCGGCGCCGCGCTCCGCGAGGGAGCGCCACCCGTCCCCGACGCGAACCCCACCGGCGCGGTCCCCGAGGCGTAGGCGGCGATGAACCGCTCGACCAGGTCGGCGTAGGCCTGGGAGTGGTTGTAGCTGAGCAGGGCGGCGCGCAGCCCCTGCGGGGTGGCGAGGTCGCGGCCGCCGGCGCACAGGTAGCGGCCGGCCGAGGCCGCGGCGTCGTCGACGTCGGAAGGGTTGGCCACCCCGTCGCGGTCCGCGTCCACGCCGACCACCTGCCAGGTGCCGGGGATGAACTGCATCGGGCCGACCGCGCGGTCGACGACGGTGTCGCCGTCCCAGCGGCCGCCGTCGGTGTCGCGCACGTAGGCGGTGCCGGCGGTGCCGTCCAGCCGCGGGCCGAGGATGGTCGGCCGGGCGACGCCGTCGGCGCCGACCTGCGCCCCGCCGTAGGTGCCGTGGCCGGACTCCACCGCGCCGATGCCCGCCAGCACCGGCCAGGACAGGTGGCAGCCGGGGGCGGCGGCGCCGAGCAGCGCGGCGGCGGTGCGGTAGGCGGTGAAGGCGCGGCCGGGGACGCCGGGTGGGGCAGCCCCTCCGGGAGCGGCGGACGGCCCGCTGGGGGCCCCGGGCGGCGCCAGCGTGCCGCCGGGCAGCCCGGTGCCGCCGGGGAGCGCCGTGCTCGTCGGGAACGTCGTCAGCCCCAGGGCGCGCGACGGGTCGGTGTCCGACGCCGGCTGGGAGAAGGGTGTGGCCGGGACGGGCGGGATCGCGGGGTGCGCGTCGTTCCCCGACAGCGCGCCGGCGACCGGACCGGCGCCGCCGAGCAGGGCCAGCGGCAGCGCCACCGCCAGGGCCCCCGGCGGCACCGCCCGGAGCCCCTTCCGCGCCCGGGTCACGTGTGCCGCCGCCTGCCGGTGCCGACCGCCCATCGCCCGCTCCTCCCGCTCGCGCGCAGCGCGCTTCCCTCGTGCCGAGCCCAACGAGCCGGCGCCGAACCGGTTACGCCGCAGCGTTGCGCCGGTCACACCCCACGCTCACCGCCGCGAGGGGCCGGGGGCGGCCCCTGCGGGCGGGTGGGACGATGGACCCATGCCGTACCCGTACGACGCCCCCGCGTCGCAGGAGCTGTTCGACCGGGCCCGCGCGGTCACCCCCGGCGGGGTCAACAGCCCCGTCCGCGCCTTCCGGGCGGTCGGGGGCACCCCGCGCTTCATGGCCGCAGGCTCGGGCCCGTGGCTCACCGACGCCGACGGCCGCCGCTACGTCGACCTCGTCTGCTCGTGGGGCCCGATGCTGCTCGGCCACGCGCACCCCGCCGTCGTCGAGGCCGTGCAGGCCGCCGTCGTCCGCGGCACGTCCTTCGGCACCCCCGGCGAGAACGAGGTGCTGCTGGCCGAGGAGATCGTCCGCCGGGTCGAGCCGGTGGAGCAGGTCCGCCTGGTCAGCTCGGGCACCGAGGCCACGATGTCGGCCATCCGCCTGGCGCGCGGTGCCACCGGCCGCACCAAGGTCGTCAAGTTCGCCGGGCACTACCACGGTCACGTCGACGCCCTGCTGGCCAGCGCCGGCTCGGGCGTGGCCACCTTCGCGCTGCCGGACACCCCCGGCGTCACCGGCGCCTCGGCCGCCGACACGATCGTGCTGCCCTACAACGACCTCGCCGCGGTGGAGGCCGCCTTCGCCGAGGTCGGCGACCAGGTCGCCTGCGTGATCGTCGAGGCGGCCAGCGGCAACATGGGCGTCGTCCCGCCGCTGCCCGGCTTCACCGAGGGCCTGCGCCGGATCACCGAGCAGCACGGCGCGCTGCTGGTCAGCGACGAGGTCATGACCGGCTTCCGGGTCTCGCCGGCCGGCTGGTTCGGCCTGGAGGGCGTGCGCCCGGACCTGTTGACCTTCGGCAAGGTGATGGGCGGCGGCTTCCCGGCCGCGGCCTTCGGCGGCCGCGCCGACCTCATGGAGCACCTCGCCCCGGTCGGCCCCGTCTACCAGGCGGGCACCCTGTCGGGGAACCCGGTCGCCACCGCCGCCGGCCTGGCCACGCTGCGCAACGCCACCGACGACGTCTACGCCCACGTGGACAAGGTGGCCGGCGAGATCGGCGCCCTCGCCTCCGCGGCGCTGGCGGCCGAGGGCGTGCCGCACCGGCTGCAGTACGCCGGGAACATGTTCAGCGTCTTCTTCGTCCCCGAAGAGGCGGCCGGCGCCGACGTCGTGGACTACGACGGCGCCCGCCGCCAGGAGCTGCACCGGTTCCGGGCGTTCTTCCACGCCATGCTCGCCGAGGGCGTCTACCTGCCGCCGTCGGCGTTCGAGTCGTGGTTCGTCTCGTCGTCGCACGACGACGAGGCCCTCGCCCGGGTCGCCGAGGCGCTCCCCGTCGCGGCGCACGCCGCGGCGCAGGCCACGGCGGAAGGGACGAGTGCGTGAGCGACGTGGCTGCCGAGCGCACCGTCGTCCACCTGCTCCGGCACGGCGAGGTGCACAACCCCACCGGCGTGCTCTACGGCCGGCTGCCCGGCTACCACCTGTCCGAGCTCGGCCGGAAGATGGCCGAGCGGGTGGCCGAGGCCGTCGCCGACCGTGACATCACCGTGGTCACCGCCAGCCCGCTCGAGCGCGCCCAGGAGACCGCCGAGCCGGTGGCGGCCCGCTTCGACGTCGAGGTCGGCACCGACCCCCGGCTCATCGAGGCCGAGAACGCCTTCCAGGGCCTCACCTTCGGTGTCGGCGACGGCTCGCTGCGCCGGCCCTCGCACTGGCGGAACCTCTACAACCCGTTCCGGCCCTCCTGGGGCGAGCCCTACGAGCAGCAGGCCGCCCGCATGCTCGGCGCGATGGCCACCGCCCGCGACGCCGCCCGCGGCCACGAGGCGCTGCTGGTCAGCCACCAGCTGCCGATCTGGATCACCCGCTGCAAGGTCGAGGGCCGCCGGCTCTGGCACGACCCGCGCAAGCGCGAGTGCAGCCTGGCCTCGCTCACCTCGTTCACCTACGTCGGGGACGAGATCGTCCGGGTCACCTACTCCGAACCCGCCCGCGACCTGCTGCCGGCCAAGCTCGCCGGCCGTCCGCCCGCCGGCGCCTGAGGACTCATGGGTCTCCTCCACCGCACCCCCGCGCTGGCCGCTGCCGCCGTCGCCGCCCTCGCGCTGGCCGGCTGCTCAGCATCGACCGGCCCGGGGAACGGCCCCAGCGGCGAGGAGCGCTACATCACCGGCGACGGCAGCGTGGTCGCCTACACCGCGTCGGAGCGCAAGCTGGTGCCCGACTTCACGGGCACCACGCTGGACGGCAAGGCCTTCGACTCCTCGTCCCTGAAGGGCAAGGTCGCCGTCGTCAACGTCTGGGGCTCCTGGTGCCCGCCGTGCCGGGCGGAGGCGCCCGCCCTCCAGCGGGTGCACGCGGCCACCCAGGACGCCGGCGTGGAGTTCGTCGGGCTCAACGTGAAGGACAACCCCGACCCGGCCCGCGCCTACGTCCGCCGCTTCGGCCTGACCTACCCCTCCGTCGAGGACAGCTCGGGCCGGGCCCAGCTCGCCCTGCGCGGGGTGATGCCCGGTGCCATCCCGAGCACGATCGTCGTCGACGCCCAGGGCCGGCTCGCGGCGTCGGCGTTCGGTGGCGTCACCGAGGTCGCGCTGCGGCAGATGATCGCCGACGCCGGCGGCCCGCCGGCCCCCACCGGGGCCGCGTCGTGAGCGCCGCCGACGCCTTCACCAGCACGGTCACCTCGGGGTCGCTCGCCCTCGCGCTGCCGGTGGCGGCCGCGGCCGGGCTGGTCTCGTTCCTCAGCCCCTGCGTGCTGCCGCTGGTGCCGGGCTACCTCTCCTACGTCACCGGCCTGTCCGGCGCCGACCTCGCCGACGGGCAGCGCCGCCGGGCCGGCCGCGTGCTGCTCGGCACCGCGCTGTTCGTCCTCGGCTTCACCGTCGTGTTCGTCAGCGCGGGCGTGCTGTTCGGGGTGGTCGGCTCGTTCCTGCTCCAGCACACCCGCACCATCCAGGTGGTGCTCGGTGCGCTCACCGTGGTGCTCGGGCTGGCCTTCATGGGGTTCCTGCCCGGCACCCAGCGCGAGTTCCGCATCCACCGCACGCCCACCCTCGGGCTGGTCGGCGCGCCGCTGCTCGGGGTGCTGTTCGGCCTGGGCTGGACCCCGTGCATCGGCCCGACCCTCGGCGCGGTGCTGGCCCTGTCCACCACCACCGGCGGGGCCGGGCGCGGCGGGATCCTCGCGGTGGCCTACTGCATCGGGCTCGGGCTGCCGTTCCTGCTGGCCGGCCTGGCCTACCGCCGCGCGCTCGGCGCGTTCGGCTGGGTGAAGCGGCACTACGCCTGGGTGATGCGGCTGGGCGGCGGGATGCTCGTCCTGCTCGGCGTGCTGCTGGTGACCGGCCTGTGGGCCGACCTCACCGTGCGGCTGCAGGGCTTCGTCGGCGGCTTCACCACGGTCGTCTGAGCAGGTGGTCTGACGTGCGCTGGTCGCGTGGAGGCAGTGGAGTTGCGACAGCAGAGGGAGAGGTGACGGCATGAGCGTCGACGAGCGGGTCGGCGAGGGCCTGAGCACCTCGCCCGAGCGCCGCGAGATCCGCCAGCCGGGCCTCGGCCCGGTCGGCTGGGCCCGGTGGGCCTGGCGGCTGCTCACCTCCATGCGCACCGCGCTGGTGCTGCTGTTCCTGCTCGCCCTGGCCGCCGTCCCCGGCTCGCTGCTGCCCCAGCGGCCGGTCAGCCCGTCCAAGGTGGCCGCCTACCTCACCGACCACCCTGGCCGCGGCCCGCTGCTGGACAAGCTCGGCTTCTTCACCGTCTACAGCTCGCCCTGGTTCAGCGCGATCTACCTGCTGCTGTTCGTCAGCCTGGTCGGCTGCGTGCTGCCCCGGGCCCGCCTGCACGCCAAGGCGGTGCGGGCCCGCCCGCCGGCCGCGCCCCGGGTCCTCGAGCGGCTGCCCGAGCACCGCTCCTTCGCCGTCGACGCCGACCAGGCCACCGTCGTGGCCGCCGCGCGCGAGGTGCTGCGCGGGCGCCGCTACCGGGTCGACGTGCACGAGGCCGGCCGCGCCGGCGGCCCGTCGGTGG
>JBQCIO010000115.1:0-8426 GCA_051953655.1 Motilibacteraceae bacterium | reverse complement strand
GGCGCTCGGCGTCGAGCGCGGCCAGGCAGTCCGGGCACTCCGCGGCGTGGGCGAGCGCGCGGTCGCGGCCGTCGTGGTCGAGCTCGCCGTCCACCAGCGGGCTGGTGCGTTCGCCCAGGTGATGGGCGTGGTGATGGGCGTGGTGGTACGCGTGGGCGTCGCGGGTCACGGGGTCGCCTCGCCGTGCGCGTCGGACGGCGTCGGCAGCCCGTCGGCCGCCCGGTCGTCGAGCTGGTCGTTGAGCTCGTCGTCGGCCTGGTCCCCGGTGGGGTCGTCGCGGCGCGGAGCCCGGTGCTCGAGCGCGGCCCGCAGCTGGGCCCGGCCGCGGTGGATCCGGCTGCGCACCGTGCCGAGCTTGATCCCGAGGGTGGCCGCGATCTCCTCGTAGGACAGGCCCTCGATGTCGCAGAGCACCACCGCGGCGCGGAAGTCCGGCGGCAGGGCGTCCAGCGCGGTCTGGATGTCGGCGTCGAGCATCCGGTCGTCCAGCCGCTGAGCGGGGCTGGGCTCGCGCCCGGGGAGCCGGTCGGCGGCGTCCTCGGCCAGGGCGTCGAAGCGGATGCGCTGCTTGCGGCGCACCTGGTCCAGGAACAGGTTGGTGGTGATCCGGTGCAGCCAGCCCTCGAAGGTGCCCGGGGTGTAGCTGGACAGGGACCGGAAGACGCGGACGAAGACCTCCTGGGTGAGGTCCTCGGCGTCGTGCTGGTTGCCGGTGAGCCGGTAGGCCAGCCGGTAGACGCGGGCGGAGTGGGTGCGGACGACCTCGTCCCAGGAGGGCGGGGTCCAGTCCTCCGGCGTCGGCAGCGCCGGGGTGCTCTGCTCGACGGCCGCGTGCTCGGCAGCCGCGTGCGCGATGGGGGCCGGCGCGTCCTGGCGGGAGCGAGCGGGCTCGGGCGTGCCGTGGTCGCGCGCCTGCCCGGCGTCGGCCATGCCCTCACCCCCGCGTAGGAGAATGCTCGTCCCCATGGTCGCTGACCACTCCTCACTCGGCCAAACGCGGCTGCTGCCGCCCCGGCTTCCCGCCATCGCCGCCGCCTCGCGGGCGACGACGTCGGCCCACCGGGCTCGTGGTGGGGCAACGCGCGGCTGACCTCGGCGGTTCCCTCGGCCCGCGCGCGCAGACCGCCCCCCTCAGGGCCTGTCTGCCGGGTCCCCGCCGGCTCGCCGACCGTGGCATCCCGACCGGCGGCAGCGTCGAACCCCACCCCGGCGTCGTCCCTCGGAGAACACCGCTACGAGGAACTCCTCCGCCGCGCCGGACCGGGCGCCACGGCCCGCTCGCTGATCGACGGATGATCCGGCGGACAGGCCCTAGGCTCGTCGCGTGGACGCCACCAGCACGCACGACGCCCGCGGCTACGACGCCCGCTCCTACGCCGAGTCCTTCGTGCCGGAGGACGCGGTGCTGGTCGAGGCGCGGCACCGGGCCGAGGAGCTCGGCTGCACGCCGATCGCGGCGGGCGCCGGGGCGGGCCTGCGGTTGCTGGCCGCCACGCTGGGCGCGCGCGCCGTCGTCGAGGTGGGCACCGGCACCGGCGTGTCCGGGGTGTGGCTGCTGCGCGGCATGGCGCCGACCGGGGTGCTGACGACCATCGACGTCGAGCCCGAGCACCAGCGGGCCGCCCGCGAGGCCTTCACCGCGGCCGGGGTGGCGACCAACCGGACCCGGATCATCAGCGGGCGCGCGCTGGACGTGCTGCCCCGGCTCACCGACCGCGGCTACGACCTGGTGCACCTCGACGCCGACCCGACCGAGCTGCCGGCCTACCTCGAGGAGGCGCTGCGGCTGCTGCGCACCGGCGGGGTGCTGGCCGTGTCCGGGGCGCTGTGGCGGGACAAGGTGCCCGACCCGGCCCAGCGCGACCCGCAGACGGTGGCCGCCCGCGAGTTCGGCAAGGCCGTGCGCGAGGACGAGCGGCTGGTGCCCTGCCTGCTGCCGGTGGCCGGCGGCCTGCTGGCGGCGGTCAAGCGCGAGGGCTGAGACCTCTCGCCGCCACGGACAGCGCCCGACCGCCCCCACGACGTGGTCGCCGCCCCCGCGGAGTTCCGTGGGGGCGGCGGCGAAGGATCACGGGGACGTGATCGTTCCGACCGCCGGCGGTGTCAGCGGCCGCCCTCAGCGGCGGCGGGCCGCCGCGCGCGGGGTGAGCTGCTCGAGCCAGCGCAGGAGCAGGCGGGCGCCGAAGCCGGTGCCGCCGCGGGTCACCTCGTGCTCGTCGCCGTCGGCGCGGGCCGGGCCGGCGATGTCGAGGTGGGCCCAGGCGCGGCCGCCGGCGAACTCGCGCAGGAACAGCGCGGCGGTGATCGAGCCGCCGGAGACGTGCCTGTCCCGGGGGATGTTGGCCAGGTCGGCCACCGGGGAGTCGAGGTACTGGCGGTAGTCCTCCACCAGCGGCATACGCCAGACCCGCTCGCCGGAAGCGTGGCCGGCCGCCTCCAGCCCGGCGGCCAGGCGCTCGTCGGTGGCGTAGAGCGCGGCGTGCCGCCTGCCCAGGCCGAGCGAGGCGGCGCCGGTGAGCGTGGCGACGTCGACGACCAGGTCGGGCTGGAGCACGGCGTCGGCGTAGGCCAGGGCGTCGGCCAGCACCAGCCGGCCTTCGGCGTCGGTGTTGAGCACCTCCACGGTGCGGCCGCCGTAGTGCGTGATGACGTCGCCGGGGCGCATCGCGCTGGCCCCGATCGCGTTCTCGGCCGCGGGCACCAGCCCGGTCACCCGCACCTTCACGCCGAGGTCGCGCAGCGCGGCCAGGGTGGCCACCACAGCCGCACCGCCGCTCATGTCGGTCTTCATCGGCACCATCGCCTCGCGCGGCTTGAGCCACAGGCCGCCGGTGTCGAAGGTGATGCCCTTGCCGACCAGCACCACGTGCGGGGTGCGCGCGTCGGCGCCCTCGGGCTCGTAGCGCAGCTCGACCAGCCGCGGCGGGGTGGCGCTGCCGCCGCCCACGGCGAGGATGCCGGCGAAGCCCTCGGCGGCCAGCTCGGCCTCGTCGCGCACCCGCACCTGCAGCCCCGCGCCCTCGGCCAGGCCGGTGGCGGCGGCGGCCAGCCAGGCCGGGTCCTCGACGTCGGCCGGGGTGTTGGCCAGGTCGCGGGCCCGCTCGACCGCGGTGGCGGTGGTGACGGCGCGGGCCACGGCCGCGGCGCGGGCCTCGGGCCGGGCGAGCACCAGGCCGACGGCGCCCACCGCCCCCTTGGGCTGCTCGCTCTTGCGGCTGAAGGAGTAGGAGGCCAGGGACAGCCCCTCGACGAAGGCGCGCACGCCCTCGTCGTCGGCGTCGGCGGCCACCGCGGCCAGCAGCGCGTCGCGGCCCTTCACCGCGCGGGCCAGCGCGGCGCCGGCGCGGCGCAGCGCCAGCGGCGAGCCGTCGCCGACGCCGACCAGCAGCAGCCGGGAGCAGGCGACACCCTCACCGTCATCCGACACGGCGGAGACCGGCACCGTGACCACGTCGCGGACGGCGCCGGAGGCCTCGGCGAGGCGGGCCTCGTCGGCCACCACGACGCCGAACAGCTCCTCGACCTCGCGGGTGCCCCAGCCCCCGGCGGGCGCCTCCTCGCCGGAGCTGGAGGGGCGCAGCGCGATCGCGACGACGTCGTAGCCGCCGGTGCCGGTGAGCGCCGGGGCGATCCGGTCCCCCGCCACCGTCACCTGCGGCAGCCGACCGCCGACCACGGGAGCGGCGCTGCGACGGCGGGAGCGGGCGGGGCGGGCGGGGGCGGTCACGGCAGCTCCTGGGAGAAGGTCTGCGAAAAGGTCTGCGAAGAGGTCTGCGGGCGCAGGCGACGGGACGGCACCTCGCGTGCGGGGGACAACCTACGCGCCACGCGCGACGGCCCCGGCACCCCCTCGTGGGGAGTGCCGGGGCCGCCGGTGAGCTGCTCGGTGGACAGCTCGTGGACTGCTGGTGGTCGGCGCTCAGCCGACCACGTTCTTGAGGGCGTCGCCGAGCGCACCGGCCTCGTCGGCCGACAGCTCGACGACGAGGCGCCCGCCGCCCTCGAGCGGGACCCGCATGACGATGCCGCGTCCCTCCTTGGTCACCTCGAGCGGGCCGTCACCCGTCCGCGGCTTCATCGCCGCCATGCGCGCTCCTCTCGTCCTCGCGCCTGCAGCCCGGCCGGGATGAGCCGGGCCCTGCGCGTCGTCGTCGCGGACATCATCCCAAATGGCGACCCTCCGGTAAAACGAAGATCGCGGAACGTGGCGGGTCGGGACGGGTGGCGCCACCGCCGCGCGCGGGGCGGCAGGATGGCGCAGCACCGGCCGGGCGGTCGGTACGGCGGACGAGGAGGACTCTGTGAGCGACTCTGTGCACGGCTCTGTGAACGACTCACTGAGCGGTCCGGTGGAGTACGAGCTCGCCGACGGCGTCGCGTCCATCACGCTGGCCCGGCCCGAGGCGATGAACGCGCTGGACACGGCCACCAAGGACGCGCTCAAGGCGCGGGTGCTCGAGGCGGCGGGCGACCCGGCGGTGCGCGCGGTGCTGCTGGCCGGCAGCGGGCGCGCGTTCTGCGTGGGGCAGGACCTGCGCGAGCACGTCGACGCCCTGGCCGCGGACCCGCAGGCCACCTGGCAGACCGTGCCGGAGCACTACTCCCCCATCGTCGAGGCGCTGGCGACCATGCCCAAGCCCGTGGTGGCCGCGGTGAACGGGGTCGCGGCCGGCGCCGGTGCCGCCTTCGCCTGGGCGTGCGACCTGCGGATCATGGCGGCCTCGGCCGGGTTCAACACCGCGTTCGCCGCCATCGGCCTGTCCTGCGACTCCGGCTCGTCCTGGACCCTGCCCCGGCTGGTCGGCTGGGCCAAGGCCAAGGAGCTGCTGCTCATGCCGCGCACGGTGAAGGCCGAGGAGGCGCTGGCGCTGGGCCTGGCCACCGAGGTGGTGCCCGACGACGCCGTGCTGTCGCGCGCCCGCGAGGTGGCGGTGCGGCTGGCCGCCGGCCCGACCGTCGCCTACGGCGCCATCCGCCGCTCCCTGGAGTTCTCCGCGGGGCACTCGCTGCACGACTCGCTCGAGACCGAGGGCGAGATGATGGCGCTCACCGGCACCACGGCCGACCACCTGGCCGCGGTGGCCGCGTTCAACGCCAAGCAGAAGCCCGTCTTCGACGGGCGCTAGCCCCACGGTCGCTGGAAGGGGTCAGCCCTTCCAGCCGGTCGCCACCGCCCACTCGTCGGCCAGCCACAGCGTGCCGTCCACGAACGAGGTCTTGCCCTCGTTGTAGGCCGGCCGCTCGTCGCGGAAGCGCGCGGCCAGGTCGGCCTTGAGGTCGGCGTAGGCCTTGCGGTGCTCGGGGTGCGCACGCAGGTAGTCGCGGAAGAGCAGGTGGTCGCGCTCCCACGGGCTGCCGGCCACGCAGACGTGCACGTGCACCGTGCGCGGCTCGCCACGGTCCGGGCGCGGGCGCAGGAAGCGGTGCCCGGGCTCGCGGCCGCGCAGGGACAGCCCGAGCGCCTCCAGCGGCTCGACGTAGGCCTCGGCCTCCAGCGCGGCCTGGTCGGGCACCGACACCTGGACGTCGAGGACCGGCTTGGCCGGCAGGTCCGCCACCGCGGTGGACCCGACGTGCTCGATCCGCACGGCCAGCGGGCCGAGGGCGGCCTTGATCTGCCGCTTCCAGCTGGCGAACTCCGCTTTCCAGGCCGGGTCCGCCGGCACGATCTCCACCGGTTCGCCGCCGGGCTCGCCGAGCAGCTCGGGTTCGCTCACGTCCGCCACGGCGCCGATCCTCTCAGCCGGCGCCATGACCCAGGCCGCCCCCACGCGCCCAGCAGCCGGCCAGGTGGTCGTCCACCATGCCGGTCGCCTGCATGAGGGCGTAGGCGGGGGTCGGGCCGACGAAGCGGAAGCCGCGGCGCTTGAGCTCGCGGGCCAGGGCGGTGGACTCGGGGGTGGTGGCCGGGACGTCGGCCAGGGTGCGGGGGGCCGGGCGCGGGTCCGGGGCGAAGGACCAGAGCAGGGCGTCGAGGTCCTCGCCGGCCTCCTCCAGCGCGACGACGGCCCGCGCGTTGCCCACCGCCGCCTCGATCTTGGCCCGGTTGCGCACGATGCCGGGGTCGGCGAGCAGCCGGGCGACGTCGGCGTCGTCGTAGGCGGCCACCGCGTGCGGGTCGAAGCCGGCGAACGCGACGCGGAACGCCGGGCGCTTGCGCAGGATGGTGATCCAGGCCAGGCCCGACTGGAACGCCTCGAGCACCAGCCGCTCGTAGAGCGGGGCGGTGCCGTGGACCGGGCGGCCCCACTCGCTGTCGTGGTACTCGACGTAGTCCGGGGTGGACAGGCCCCACGGGCAGCGGGCCCGGTCGTCCGGACCGGTGACCGGTCCGCTCACCGGCGGGTCAGGTCCCGGCCGCTGCCCACGTAGCGGGCGAAGCGGCCCAGGGCCAGGCGGAACAGCACCCCGCCGACCGCGCCGACCAGCGGCCCGAGGTGCCGGGTGAGCGCCACCGGAGGCACCTGCACGTCCTCGCTCCAGTGCACCAGCGAGGCGGCCGGGCCCAGCGGCACGACGTCGAACTCGGCGCCGCCGAGCACCACCTTGCCGGTCTTGCGCACCGCGCAATGGCCCGGGCGCCCGTCCGCCGGCGGCTGCCAGGCGGTGACGACCATCGGGTCGTCGAAGCCGAGCGGGCCGAGGCCGCTGCGGGTGGCGAAGGAGGCGCCGACGCCGTCGGGGCGCTCGCTGGTGACCCGCACCGTGGTGGCCGGGATCCAGTCGCCGTGGCTGGGCCAGTCGGTGAGCGCGGCCCAGGTGCGGTCGGCGTCGGCGGGCACCCGGACGGTCACGGAGAAGCGGGCCACCTCAGTGCTCCTCGTCGTCGGCGTCCGCGGGGGCGTCGTCGGGCACCGGGGCGGACAGGCGGGCCTCGAGCTCGGCGATCCGGGCGTCGCGGGCGGCCAGCTCCTCAGCGGCGCGGTCCAGGACCGCCTCGACCTCGCCGCAGCGGTAGCCGCGCGGGGCCAGGGCGAAGCGGACGGCCAGCAGGTCGTCGGGCTCGAGCGGCTCGTCGGCGGCGGGCAGCCCGGCCAGGGCGCCGGGGGCGCGGTCGTGCGCGTCGGGTCCGAGCGGCGGTCGCACGGCGCCGGCCCGACGGTCGGCGCCGTCGGGGATCAGGGCGATCACCACCGCGCCGGCGACGACCAGCAGCAGCACGAGCAGCAGGAAGGGCACGTGCCGATCGTGCCATCCGGCGGGCCGGGCTGCGTCCGGGGCGCGGCCGACCGGAGGCGGCGGCAGGATGGGGGCAGGAGGTAGGCATGGCGCTGCGGCTGGGTGGGCGGGACTTCGGCGAGGACTCGCTGCTGGTCATGGCCATCGTCAACCGCACACCGGACTCCTTCTACGACGAGGGCGCCACCTTCGCCGACGACGCCGCGGTGGCCGCCGTCGACCGCGCGGTGGCCGAGGGCGCGGACATCGTCGACATCGGCGGGGTGAAGGCCGGCTACGGCGCGGTCGTGGACGTGGCCGAGGAGCTGCGCCGCACCGAGCCGTTCGTCGCCGCCGTCCGCGAGCGGCACCCCTCGCTGGTGATCAGCGTGGACACCTGGCGGGCCGAGGTGGCCGACCGGCTGTGCGCCGCGGGCGCGGACCTGGTGAACGACACCTGGTCCGGGGCCGACCCGGAGCTGGCCGCGGTGGCCGCGGCGCACGGCGCCGGGCTGGTCTGCTCGCACACCGGCGGCCTGGGGCCGCGCACCGACCCGCACCGGCCGGCCTACGCCGACGTGGTGGCCGACGTCGTCGAGCGGGTGACGGCGCTGGCCGAGCGCGCCGCCTCGCTCGGCGTGCGCCGGGACGGGATCCTCATCGACCCCACCCACGACTTCGGCAAGACGACCTACCACTCGCTGGAGCTGACCCGCCGCCTGGACGAGCTGGTCGCCACCGGCTGGCCGGTGCTGGTCGCCTTGTCCAACAAGGACTTCGTGGGCGAGACGCTGGACCTGCCCAAGGGCGAGCGCCTGGAGGGCACCCTGGCGGCGACGTCGGTGAGCGCCTGGCTCGGCGCCCGCGTCTTCCGCGCCCACAACATCGCGCCCACCCGCCGCGTGCTCGACATGGTCGCCTCGATCCGCGGCACCCGCCCGCCCGCCGTCGCCCGGCGCGGGCTGGCCTGACGGCCCGGCTCCCCGCCCACTGGCCAACGATCACGTTAACGTGACCATTGGTCGCTTCCCGCCGTGAATTCACGGCGCAAGGCGACCAGTTGCGGCGGGAAGCGCGGTCCGTCAGACGTCAAGGGGGAGACGTGCAGCTGGGACAGGTGGTGGCGGCCTACGCCGAGCGGCTGCACGCGGCGGCGGGGGAGGCGCACCACGTCGCCTCGCCGCTGGGGGCCTGGCTGGTGCTGGCGCTGGCCGCGCCGGTGGCCACCGGGGAGACGCGCGCTGCGCTGGAGGAGGTCCTCGGCGTCG
>JBQCIO010000114.1:0-14592 GCA_051953655.1 Motilibacteraceae bacterium | reverse complement strand
CGAGTGCGGGTCACGGGCCCGCGATCGTGCCGGGCCGGCCCCCGCCAGGTCGCCGGCGTCCATGACGCCGGCCACGGTGTCGGCGGCCGCGCCGAGCGCCTCGAGCAGGCGCAGCCCGGCGCGGACGAGGCGGAACCCGAGCCAGCCGAGCCCGGCCAGCGCGCCGAGGACCAGCACGGTCCACAGCAGGGTCCACTCCCACCAGCTCACCGGGCGACCCTAACGCCCGGCGCTCCGGTCGTGACGCCCAGCCGGCCGAGGGTGGCTCAGGTGCCGACGCGCGGGCCCAGCACGGCGGCCAGGCGGTCGACCCGGCTCAGCGCCAGGGCGAAGTCGAGCACGTCGTCGTAGGTGATGGTCCCGCCGTCGTGCGGCTCGAGCGCCTCGGCCGGGATGGTCCAGCGCTCCGCCTTGACCCCGCCGGACACGAGGAGCGCGACGACCTCCTCGTCGGCGGGCTTGCGGACCTCGTCGCTGCAGGTCGTGCACTGGAACGAGTAGTAGGACCGCTCGGTGACGTTGGCCACGACGAGGCGCAGCTGAGCCGGCTTCAGCTCGACGTCCCCGCAGACGGGGCAGGAGGCCTTGATCGTCGTCATCGTGCTGGTCCTTCCGAGGATCTGGAGGTGGCGCAGGGTGGCGCAGCGGCGGTCCACGCAGCGCGCCGGCGGGTGGCCGGAGCGCCGCTCACCTGGAGATTCGGCAGGTGCCTGGGATCCCTTGAAGCGAAAGGGCTTCGCGATCGAACGGCCGGTCCGATGGCTGCCGAGGCCGGGCTCGTCAGGCTTCGGCGTAGGCGGCGAGCGCCGCGGCGGCCTCGGCGCCCACGGCCTCGGCGAGCTCGGGCGGGTCGAGCACGACGGCCGCGCCGCCCAGCCGCAGGACCAGGCGAGCCACCCAGCGCAGGTCCGGGGTGCGCAGCAGCACCACCAGCGCGGCGCGGGTGTCCCGGACGACCTCGCACGGGTAGTACTCGGCCACCCAGCGGGCGGCCGGGCCGAGCTGCAGCGTGACCGCGAGGTCCTCGGCGGCCGGCTGGAACAGGCCCGCCTCCACGTGGCGGGGCTCGGCCTGCGGCGGCACCGCGGCCGGCTCGTCGAGCAGCTGCAGCGCCACCACCCGGTCCAGCCGGAAGAGCCGGACGTCGTGCACGCGGCGGCACCAGGCCTCGAGGTAGCCGCGGCCCTCCACCAGCAGCAGCCGCATCGGGTCGACCACGCGCTCGGTGGTCTCGTCCCGCCCGGGCACGTAGTAGGTCAGGTGCAGGGCCCGGCCGGCCTCGAGCGCCTCGCGCACCCGCGGCACCACGTCCTGCTCGTCCTCCACGGCCACCGCCACCGCCCCGGCCGCCTCCGCGGCGTCGCCGGCGGCGCGCTCGAGCTTGGCCAGGGCCCGGTCCACCGCGTCGCGGCCGGCGCCGCCCGGGAGCAGCCCGGGCACCTCGGCCAAGGTGCGCAGCCCCACGATGAGGGCGAGCGCCTCGTCGGCGCCCAGGCGCAGCGGGCGGGCGATGGTGTCCGCGTTGGCGACGTGGATGACCCCGTCCTCGAACGAGGCCTCGATGAGGTCGTCGGGCATGTGCCCGGGCAGGCCGCACACGAAGAGCAGCTGCAGGTCGTCGAGCAGGGTGTGCTCGGGGACGCCGAACTCGGCTGCGACGTCCTCGACCCGCGCGCCGGGGTGGGCGACCAGGTAGGGCACCAGCTCCAGCAGCCGGGCCAGCCGGTCGCGCGCGCCGGCGCTCACCGCTGCTCCCCCGCGTCCGCCCGCAGCGGCCGCACCGCCTCCAGGGCCCCGCGCAGCCGGGTCACCACGGCCTGCCGAAGCTCCGGCGGGTCCAGCACCACGACGGCCGCGCCGAGCCCGGCCACCGACTCGGCCAGCTGGGCGAGGTCGGCGTAGGGCACCTCGAGCTCGTCCCAGCCCTCCGGTCGGGCGTCGTCGGCGGGTTGGACCGAGACGGCCTGGCGGCGCAGGAAGCCGGCCGCACCCGTGCGCGCCCGCAGCCGGGCGGTGCCGGTGGCCGGCCGCTCGCCCATGGCCGCAACGACGAGCCGGCGGATGTCGACACCCTCGGGGACCTGCACCTCGCCGGGGGCGCCGGAGGGCTCCACCGGGCCGACGATCCGGCTGAGCCGGAACACCCGCGGCGCGCGGCGGTCGCGGTCCTGCCCGGCGAGGTACCACCGGCCGTGCCAGGAGACGACGCCCCACGGCTCGACGTGGCGGCGCGCGGGCTTCTTCTCGCCCGCGCGCCGGTAGTCGAAGGCGACCGGGACGTGGTCCCGCGCCGCCTCGTAGAGCGCCGGGAAGGACTCCTCCACCGCGTCGACGCGGGGCTCGATGCCCGCGGGCACCAGCTCGCCGGGGTCCACGCCGTAGGCCTTGAGCTTGCGCAGCGCGCTGCCGGCCGCCCCGGCCAGGGTGGCCTCCTGCCAGGCCCGCGCGGCGAGGGCGACCGCGGCGACCTCGTCGCCGGTGAGGGACACCTCGGGCAGGGCGTAGGCCTCGCGGCGGATCCGGTAGCCGACCTCGTCCTCGAACCAGGCGCTGTTGCTGCCGGTCTCGACCGGGATCCCCATGTCCCGGAGCTCCTCCTTGTCGCGCTCGAACGCGCGCTCGAAGGCCTCCTGGGAGCTGGAGTAGCCCGGGACCGCCCGCCGGATCTCGTCCTTGGAGAGGTAGCGGTGGGTGGCGAGCAGGCAGATGACCAGGTTGAGCAGCCGCTCCGTCTTCGCCCGTGCCACGCGCGAGAACGTACCCGACGAGGACCAGCCGGCCGCGCCCTCGACGCTCCGGCGCGCGGGGCGCGTAGCCTCGCCGCTCGTGATCCGGTGGCGCGAGGGCGAGGTCGTGTCGGTGGGCCGGGCCTGGTCCGCCGGGGCGGGGTCCGGGGCGGTCGAGCTCGAGGTGGGTACCGACGAGGGACCCGTCCGTGCCCTGGCCTACCCCGACCTGGTCGGACGGCCGCAGGCCGGCGACCGCGTGCTGCTCAACACCACCGCGCTGGCCCAGGGCCTGGGCACCGGCGGCTACGCGCTCGTCGTGGCGGTCCCGGACCGGCTGCCGGCCGACCCGGAGGGGCCCGGCCACCTGGTCAAGGCGCGCTACACCCCGCTGCAGACCACCGTGCTGGGGGCGGACGAGCAGGGCTCCCCGCACCACGCCGCCCTGGCCGACGCCGACGACCTGGGCGGCCTGCCGGTGGTCGTCGCCGACCTGCACTCCGCCCTGCCGGCAGTGCTCGCGGGGCTGCGCGAGACCCGCCCCGACGCCCGCGCGGTCTACCTGATGACCGACGGCGGGGCGCTGCCGCTGTGGTTCTCCCGGACCGTCGCGGGGCTGCGCCGGGCCGGCTGGCTGACGGCGTCGGTCACCGTGGGGCAGGCCTTCGGCGGCGACCTCGAGGCGGTCACCCTGCACACCGGCCTGCTCGCCGCCCGGCACGTGCTGGATGCCGACGTCGTCGTGGTGGCGCAGGGGCCCGGCAACCTGGGCACCGGGACCCGCTGGGGGTTCTCCGGCGTGAGCGCCGGCGAGGCGGTGAACGCGACCTCCGTGCTCGGCGGCCGCCCGGTCGCCTCGCTGCGCGTCTCGTCGGCCGACCCGCGGCCCCGCCACCGCGGCGTGTCGCACCACAGCCTCACCGCCTACGGCCGGGTCGCGCTGGCGCCCGCCGACGTCGTCGTGCCGCTGCTGCCCGGCGGGTTCGGGGAGGAGGTGCGGGCCGCGGCCGCGGCGCTCGGAGAGCGGCACCGGCTGGTGGAGGTGCCCGTCTCGGGCCTGGACGAAGCGCTGCGCGCGTGCCCGGTGCCGCTGGCGACGATGGGGCGGGGGCTGGACGAGGACGCCCCGGCGTTCCTGGCGGCGGCGGCCGCGGGGAGGTACGCGGCGGGGTTGCTGGGCTAGGCGAGTCCCTCGTCCGGCCGCCGGTCACGCCGTGCACGGTCCGAGGCGCTGGTGACGGCGGGAGCAGGTGGATGGCCGGGTCCGGGCGGCCGGCCGCCGGACCGCGCGAGGTCCACAAGATCCACGTGATCTCGTGGGGTTCGATGAAGGGCGCCCTTGTTCCATAGGTTCGAACGAAGGGTCCCTTCACCCAATCCGGGTACGTGATGGGCCGGCCGACCTGCACCGCGCCAGGCTCCTCCCGTCACCAGCGCCTTCGACCTGGAGCACAGACCGCAGGAACGCCTCGAGCCCGCCACCGGACGGCAGCGGGCTCGAGGAACGGCACCTGCCTACCGCACGGCCAGCAGGTCGATGACGAAGACCAGCGTCTTGCCGGACAGGCGGTGGCCGGCGCCGGCCGGGCCGTAGGCCTGCTCCGGCGGGATCGTGAGCTGGCGGCGGCCGCCGACCTTCATGCCGGGGATGCCGTCCTGCCAGCCCTTGATCAGGCCGCGCAGCGGGAACTCGATCGGCTCGCCGCGGTTCCAGGAGGCGTCGAACTCCTCCCCCGAATCGAATTCCACGCCCACGTAGTGCACGAGCACGGTGGCGCCGGGCGTGGCCTCGGGGCCGTCGCCGACGACCAGGTCCTTGATCTCCAGGTCGGTCGGCGGGGTGCCGCCGGGGAAGTCGATCTCGGGCTTCTCGAGCTCGGGCACGATCAGGCCACCTTCTTCATGTCGATGACGAACACCAGGGTCTTGCCGGCCAGCTCGCTCCCGGAGCCGGCCGGGCCGTACGCGAAGTCGGCCGGGCAGACCAGCTCGCGCCGCCCGCCCTCCTTCATGCCGGGGATGCCGGCCTGCCAGCAGACGATGAGCTGGCTCAGCGGGAACGTGGCCGGCTGCTTGCCGTAGCTCTGGTCGAAGGTCTTGGCGTCCTCGTAGGTGACGCCCTTGTAGTCGATCGTGACCGTGGACGAGAGCTTGGCGGCCGTCCCGGTGCCCGGCACCAGGTCCTTGATGACGACCTTCGACGGCGCGGGGCTGGTGCCCTTGGCGATCGTGGGCTCCTTGCCCTGGTCGCCGGTGACGGCCGGGGTGTTGGCCGCCGTCGACGGCGTCGAGTTCTCCTTGAGGAACTTGGACACCGCGGCCGCGAGGTCGGCGTCCGACGGCGTGGACGGCGCCGCGCTGCCGGACGGGGCGGCCGAGCTGCCGCCCGACGGGCTGCTGGACGAGCTGCTGGACGGGCCGGGGCTGCTCGAGGTCCCGCTCGAGGTGGACGAGGACCCACCGCCGCAGGCGGTGAGCAGCAGCGCGGGCACGGCTGCGGCCGCGAGCGCGGAGGTCAGGGCACGACGGCGGAGCAAGAGCACCTCAGCTGGTGGATGGGAGCGGTCGACGGGCACGGCGCGGGCGCGCGGGAGCGCCCGGCACGACATCCACCCTAACCAGACGCCGCACGGCCGCCCGCCGGCGCCGCCCCCCACCCCGCCGTGATCAAGCAGGAATGGCGCAAGGCTTCTTGCGCCATTCCTGCTTGATCACGGAATGAGGCTGCGGGGTCACATGCTGGCGATGAGCTTGTCCACCCGGTCGTCGTGGGCGCGGAACGGGTCCTTGCACAGGACGGTGCGCTGGGCCTGGTCGTTGAGCTTGAGGTGCACCCAGTCCACCGTGAAGTCGCGCCGGCGCTCCTGGGCCCGGCGGATGAACTCTCCACGCAGCCGGGCGCGGGTGGTCTGCGGCGGGACGGACTTGGCCTCGAACACCGCCAGGTCGCGGGTCACCCGCTCGGCCAGACCCTTGTTCTGCAGCAGGTAGAACAGGCCGCGGTCGCGGCGGATGTCGTGGTAGGCCAGGTCCAGGTGGGCCACCCGGGCGGAGGCCAGCGGCAGGTCGTGCTTGGCGCGGTAGCGCTCGATGAGCTGGTACTTCATCACCCAGTCGATCTCCTTGCCGACCAGGTCCAGGTCACCGGTGCGCACCGCCGACAGGGTGCGCTCCCACAGGTCGAGCACCCGCTTGACCGAGCCCTCGTCGATGCCGCGCCGGGCGGCGAAGTCGCGGGCCTTGGTGAAGTACTCCTCCTGGATCTCCAGCGCGCTGGCCTCGCGGCCGTTGGCCAGGCGCACCTTGCGGGTGCCGGTCATGTCGTGGCTGACCTCACGGATGGCCCGGATGGGGTTCTCCAGGGTGAGGTCGCGCAGCACCACGCCGGACTCGATCATCCGCAGCACCAGGTCGGTGGCCCCGACCTTGAGCATGGTGGTGGTCTCGCTCATGTTCGAGTCGCCCACGATGACGTGCAGCCGCCGGTAGCGCTCGGCGTCGGCGTGCGGCTCGTCGCGGGTGTTGATGATGGGGCGGGACCTCGTGGTGGCCGAGGAGACGCCCTCCCAGATGTGCTCGGCCCGCTGGCTGACGCAGTAGACGGCCCCGCGCGGGGTCTGCAGCACCTTCCCGGCGCCGCAGATGATCTGCCGGGTGACCAGGAACGGGATCAGGACGTCGGCCAGCCGGCCGAACTCCCCCGCCCGGCCGACCAGGTAGTTCTCGTGGCAGCCGTAGGAGTTGCCCGCCGAGTCGGTGTTGTTCTTGAACAGGTAGACGTCGCCGGCGATCCCCTCCTCGCGCAGCCGCCGCTCGGCGTCGACGAGCAGGCCCTCGAGGATGCGCTCGCCGGCCTTGTCGTGCGTGACGAGCTCGACGACGTCGTCGCACTCCGGCGTGGCGTACTCCGGGTGGCTGCCGACGTCGAGGTAGAGCCGGGCGCCGTTGCGCAGGAACACGTTGCTGCTGCGCCCCCAGGACACGACCCGGCGGAAGAGGTAGCGGGCCACCTCGTCCGGGCTCAGGCGCCGCTGGCCGCGGAACGTACAGGTGACGCCGTACTCGTTCTCCAGCCCGAAGATGCGCCGGTCCATGGGCTCACGTTACGCGTTGCGCCCCGCCGCTGCCGCCAGACGCGGCCGGGCGCCCCCGAACTCGTCCTGCCTCACAGACGCACCGACCTCACAGACGCACCGACGACGAGGGCACCCACCAGCCCGTGGCGTCGCCGCCGGAGAGCCGGAGCATGCTGACGGCGTCGAGGACCTCGTGGGCGTCGACGGCGAGGCGCTGCCCGGTCGGGATCGAGACGGCCCGGCGCTGCAGGACGCCGCCGGCGTAGCGGTAGGCGACCGTGATGGCGTGCGTGCTGGTGCCCGACCTGGGGTCGGGCCAGCGCAGCAGGGCGTGCTCGCCGTGCATCGTGCGGATGCCGGCCCTCTCCTGCACGTAGTAGCCGGCCAGGCTCCCGTCGACCACGTGGTACCACATGCCGGGGAAGCCGCGCAGACGCGTGCGGGCGTCGATGTGGGCGCTGCTTCCCCGGGGGCCGATCGGGATCGTCTTGCGACCGACCACCCGGTTGTGCGCGTCGATGCGGTAGGCGGTGTGCGTGCCCGGGGCGAAGCTCATCGCCGCGCGCGTGGCCGGCTGCGGGTAGTCCGTGTTGAGCACGTCCGCCGCCCCGGCGAAGTAGACGGCTCCCGTGATCCGGTAGAGCTCGAGCTCGAGCCCGATGTGGGTGAGGTGGTAGCCGTTCGCGTCCCGGTAGTAGTGCCGCAGGCAGTAGCTCGACCGCCAGCCGGGCACCCGGATCTGCGTGTAGGCGTCGCGGGTGGTGGTGACCGCGGCCCGGAACAGCGTCAGCGCCGCCGGGCTCCCGGTGAGCCGGTAGTAGTCGTAGAGCCCGAACGAGGCGAAGGTGTGCCCGTTGTAGGTCCGGTCCCCCAGCCCGGTGTTCTTGTCGGGGTACTCGTCGATCCACAGGTGCCCGTCGACGACGTGGGTCGCCCACGGGTGGCCGGGCCGGTAGGGCTGCTGCAGCGAGACGAGCACGTGGTCGGCCGCCTGGCGGTAGGCGGCGTCGCCGGTGACCATGGCCAGCCGCGAGAACAGGCTCAGCGACTGCCCCTGCGCCATCCCGGAGTACCAGGGCGCGCGCCACACGATGTGCGGGTCGTGCGGGGAGTAGTTGAAGGAGTAGGGGAACCACCAGCCGCCGGCGTCCACGACCTTGCGGGCCAGCAGCCGGCCGGCCTGCTTCTCCGCCAGCGCCAGATACCTGCTGTCCTGCGTGAGGCGGTAGCTCTCCAGCAGCGCCAGGCCGTACTGCGCCTGCGCCACCGGGTGGTCGTAGAGCCGGCCGCCCAGCTTCAGCATCCGCACGCCGCTGCGGTCCAGCGTGCCGCTGCCGGTGACCGGCAGCGGGCGGCTCAGGGCGTAGGGCAGCCGCTCCGGCGCCAGGTCGGTGCGGACGGTGAAGGCGGTGACGGCGTAGGCCGAGGTCGACGACGCCAGTGTGGCCCGCGGGGCCGTGGCGGCGGTGGCACCGGGAGCCGGGACGAGCGCGGCCACCAGGGCGGCGGCGCCGACGAACGGCAAGCTGGCACGAAGTCTGGAAGATCCCCCCATAGCGCCCAGACGCTAGCGCACCACCCGCCTCGGTGAGTGCAGCCCGCACGGGTCTGCGTGTCGGGCCTCTGCGGCGGCCGCCGCGCCCCTCCCGAGGACGATCCTGCGTGCCCGCCCGCGTGCTCTCCTACGACGCGTCGGGGCCGGGAGGCTCCTGCGCTCCCCCGGCCAGCTTGGTCTGGCCGGGCACCTCGCGCAGGGCGGGGTCGTCGGGGGCGACCGGCTGCGCCGTGACCGCTCCGTCGCCGAGCAGCCGGTCGAGCACCGGACCGACGATCCGGCGGAACTTGCGCCGCGGCCGCTGCCGGTCCAGCACGGCCACCTCGAGCTGGGCGGGGGTGAGCGCGCGCGCCTCGCCGCCGCCGTCGCGCCCCAGCACGCGGACCGCCAGCTGTACGGCGTCGGCCAGCGGCATCGCCTCGCGCCAGCCCTCCTGCAGGGCGGCGGAGATCTGGTCGGCCTGCCCGCCCATGGCCACGAAACCGTGCTCGTCGGCCACCGAGCCGTCGTAGGTGAGGCGGTAGATCTGGTCGTCCTCCGGCCCCTCCCCCACCTCGGCGACGACGATCTCGACCTCGTAGGGCTTGGACTCCTGGGTGAAGATCGTGCCGAGCGTCTGCGCGTAGGCGTTGGCCAGGCCGCGGCCGGTGACGTCCCGGCGGTCGTAGGAGTAGCCGCGCAGGTCCGCCAGGCGCACCCCGGCGATGCGCAGGTTCTCGAACTCGTTGTACTTGCCGACCGCCGCGAACGCGATCCGGTCGTAGATCTCGCTGATCTTGTGCAGCGCCCGGGACGGGTTCTCGGCGACGAAGAGGATGCCGTCGGCGTAGGCCAGCACGACGACCGAGCGGCCGCGGGCGATGCCCTTGCGGGCGAAGTCCGCCCGGTCCTTCATCAGCTGCTCGGGCGAGACGTAGAACGGCATCGTCACCGCGGCGTCATCCCTTCGGTGTGCTGGGTGGGTGTGGTCGGGGTCGTCGGGTCGGGCAGTGGTGTCGGGCCAGGGTGCGCGCGCTCAGCGCAGCGGGGCCTCCGGGCCGCCGGGGCGCTGCATCCGGCCGGCCAGGACGCCGTCGACGTAGCCGCCGACCTCGTCGTCGGAGAGCCGGCTGTAGCCCTCGGCGGTGACCCGGGCGACGACCGGGTAGATGCGCCGGGTCACGTCGGGTCCGCCGGTGGCCGAGTCCTCGTCCGCGGCGTCGTAGAGCGCCTGCACGCAGGCCAGCACGGCGTCGTCGGCGGACAGGTCCTCGCGGAAGATCTTCTTCAGCGACCCGCGGGCGAACAGCGAGCCCGAGCCCACCGAGTGGTACCTGTGCTCCTCGTAGCGGCCGCCGGTGATGTCGTAGCTGAAGATGCGGCCCTGCTCGCTCTCGAGGTCGTAGCCGGCGAAGAGGGGGACCACGGCCAGGCCCTGCATGGCCAGCGGCAGGTTCTGCCGGATCATCGTGGCCAGCCGGTTGGCCTTGCCGTCGAGGGAGAGCGTGGTGCCCTCGATCTTCTCGTAGTGCTCGAGCTCGACCTGGAACAGCCGCACCATCTCCACCGCGACGCCGGCGGTGCCGGCGATGCCCACGGCGGAGAACTCGTCGCCGTGGAAGACCTTCTCGATGTCGCGCTGGGCGATGAGGTTGCCCATGGTGGCGCGACGGTCACCGGCCATGACCACGCCGCCGGGGAAGGTGACGGCGACGATCGTGGTGCCGTGCGGCGCCTCGGTGGTGACGGCGGTGGCCGGCAGCGGCCGCCGGCCGGGCAGCAGGTCCGGGGCGACGCCGCCGACGAACTCGGCGAAGGAGGACGTGCCGGGAGTGAGGTAGGCGGTGGGCAGCCGGCCGGCGAGAGATCCTGCGTCGCTCATGCGCCTGACCCTACCCAGGGGCGTGCCGCGAAGCGCGCTGCGGCGCGTCACGCCCCCGGGCACTGGTCAGCGTGTCGAGTCAGCGCGTCGAGACGATCTCCTCCACGAACCGGACCGACCGCTCGCGCAGCCCGGCGATCCGCTCCTGCACCAGCAGCTCGCCGAGCTCCTCGACGCCCGTGCCCGCCTCGGTGCTGGTGGGCGGACGACGGACGTTGCGCGAGCACGAGAAGTCCTCGCACAGAAGCGTGCCGAGCGTGTTGCCCGCCCGCCCGGAGGCACCCGCCCGACGCGCCACGTAGAGGGCGGCGTTCACGGAGGCGAGGTCGTGGCACCAGGAGCACAGAGCCTTGCCGCGCGGGAGCCCGGGAGTCGGTCCGCTGGCCCGGAGCAGGACGCCGGTCGGCTCGCCCTCCAGCTCCAGCACGACGTAGGCCGACAGTGGCGCCTTGCGGTCGCGCCAGCCGAGGTAGTCCAGCTGGTCCCAGGGGAGGGCAGCCAGGTCCGGGAGCGTCGCCTGCGCCGCCTCGCGGCGGCTGGCGTTCACGAGACTGGTACGGATGTGCTGGTCGGTGAGTGGGTTCACGGGAAGGTTCTGCCTTCTGTTCGGCGGGGGCCGCCGGCCCGTGCCCCGCCCGCTGGGCAGCGCGGACGTGGTCGATGAGCACGTCCACGAGCACGTCGAGGCGTTCGGGAACCGGTGGACCCCGTCAGGTACGGGTCACCGGGACGGTCGGCGGCGATGGCGAGGGATGACGCCCCTGCCGAGCCCTCCTGCCACGCACCATCGCGCCGCGCCGCCGTGGGCGAACGCTGCGAGGTGCTGGGGTTCAGGCGGGCCGGACGCGCGTCCGGCTCGGGGCCGAGCAGGCCGCAGCGGCCACCTCGGATCCCGCGGCGTCGTCGCGCACCAGCTGCTCCTCGCGTGCCATGTCCTGGTCGCCCTGCCGGACCAGGTCTCTCACCTCACCGCGCCGGGACCGGCACGGTGGTGCGGCCCGGGTCCTACTCCCCGCCCTTCTGGACGAAACCGCGCACCCAGTCCTCCGAGTTGGACTCGAGGGTCTCGTCGATCTCGTCCAGCAGCGCGTCGATGTCCTCGTCGAGCTTCTCCTTGCGCTCGGAGACGTCGGACGCGGCGCTGGCCTCGACCTCTTCGACGTCGTCCTCGCGCCGGGTGGCGCGCGACTGGCCGCCGCCGGTGTCCTTCGTGGCCATGGGACCTCCTGCGGGTCACGGGGTGGTGCTCGAAACGCTGCTCGCGGTCCTTCTCGACCCTAACCATCGGCAGCGACAGGAGCGAGGCGAATACGACCGGACGGCAGTGCCCGCCTCACGATGCCCCACGCTCATCCCCCTACGCCCCGGCACGCAGCACGGCCGGCGACGGATCGAGCGGGTCAGCCGCCGGTGAATTCGGCACCGGGCTGTGACGATGGTGGATAAATAGGAACGGCGCACCAGGCAGATGTGCCTCGAGCTTGGCTGGCCGCCCGCGCAGCGGAGCGCGTATTGACGGGTCTCGTCACCACTGATTGCGTGGCGCTACCGTCGGTCTCGCTGGCGAGCAGGGGGGAAACATGAGGAGCAATCTCTCGTGGACCGCGCGGCTTGGCGCGTCGCTTCTTCTGGGTCTTGCCCTCGTAGGCTGCTCGACAGATGCCAAGCCGACATCAGGAGAATCGGCAGTAGACGCCCCGCACTACCCCGACAGCAACATTCACGTGTCGGTGGCGAACTCGCGGGTCGGGCGGCTCGTGCTCGGCGCAGCCCAAGGCCGCACCTGCGTCTGGCTGACCAACCCGGACCCGGCGATCGAGGGCCGGTCCGCAGTGCTGTGGCCCAGCACCGTCACCCTGTTCGGCTCCACACAGGGCGTGCGCGTGGTGCAGAAGGGCCACACGGTCCTGCGCGCAGGTGATCTCTTCATGTTCAGCGGCGGCGACACCGACCCGCAGCCGTCCGACGACCCGTGTGTCGCCGGCCTTCCAGAGGTCCGAGTTGGCCTCATCAGCCACACGTAAGCACGTGCCGGTGCCGGTGCAGCCGCCCTCCGACTTATCCACCATCTGTCACAGCCCGCTGCCGAACTCAGCCGCCGGTGATGGCGGCGACCAGCTCCTCGGCGGTGCGGCAGCGGTCCAGCAGGGCGCCGACGTGGGCCTTGGTGCCCCGCAGCGGCTCCAGGGTGGGCACGCGCTGCAGCGAGTCGTGACCCGGCAGGTCGAAGATGACCGAGTCCCACGACGCCGCGGCCACCGCGTCCCCGTACTGCGCCAGG
Source organism: Motilibacteraceae bacterium (assembly GCA_051953655.1). Taxonomy (GTDB): domain Bacteria; phylum Actinomycetota; class Actinomycetes; order Motilibacterales; family Motilibacteraceae; genus JBQCHF01. The sequence goes on along the minus strand of JBQCIO010000114.1, from coordinate 2,093 downwards.
CACCGGCCGCGGAAGTAGGCGCGGGTGTCCTCCGGCGGTTCGGAGACCGCGTGCGCGACCTCGGCGTCGGTGAGGATCCGCTCGAACCGGCCCTTGGCCGCCAGGAGGTTGTAGACCCCCTTGCCGGGGCGGACGTCGCTGTACTGCAGGTCGACGTGCTGCAGCCGGTAGGAGTCCCAGTCCAGCCCGTCCCGGCTGCGGTAGCCCTCGAGCAGCTCGAGCTTGGCCACCCAGTCCAGCTCCCGGGACAGGGACATCGGGTCGCGCTCGAGCCGGTCCAGCACCGATTCCCAGCGGCCGAGCACGTCGAGGGTCATCTCGTCGGTGTCGGCGCCGTAGCGGTCCTCGACGTACTTGCGGGCCTGCTCGAGGTACTCCAGCTGGAGCTGCACCGCGGTGAGCCGTCGCCCGTCGCGCAGGCGGAGCAGATGGCGCAGCGAGGGGTCGTGGCTGACCTCGTGCAGCGCGGTGACCGGGCGCTCCACCGCGAGGTCGGCGGTGAGCCAGCCGTCCTCGATCATCGCGAGCACCAGCGCGGTGGTGCCCAGCTTGAGGTAGCCGGAGACCTCGGCGAGGTTGGCGTCGCCGATGATCACGTGCAGCCGCCGGTACTTGTCGGCGTTGGCGTGCGGCTCGTCGCGGGTGTTGATGATCGGCCGCTTGAGGGTGGTCTCCAGCCCCACCTCGACCTCGAAGTAGTCCGCCCGCTGGCTGAGCTGGAACCCGTGCGCGGACCCGTCCTGGCCCAGGCCCACCCGGCCCGAGCCGCACACCACCTGCCGGCTGACGAAGAACGGGGTGAGGTGCCGCACGATGTCGGCGAACGGGGTCTCCCGGCGCATGAGGTAGTTCTCGTGCGACCCGTACGAGGCGCCCTTGTTGTCGGTGTTGTTCTTGTGCAGCAGGATCGGCTGCGCCCCCGGCACCTCCGCCGCCAGGCGAGCCGCGTGCTCCATGACCTTCTCCCCCGCCTTGTCCCACAGCAGGGCGTCCCGGGGGTTCGTCACCTCCGGAGTGGAGTACTCCGGGTGCGCGTGGTCGACGTAGAGCCGGGCCCCGTTGGTCAGGATGACGTTGGCCAGGCCCAGGTCCTCGTCGGTGAGCTGGCTCGGGTCGGCCACCTCGCGGGCCAGGTCGAACCCGCGCGCGTCGCGCAGCGGGTTCTCCTCCTCGAAGTCCCAGCGGGCCCGCCGAGCCCGAGAGGAGGCGTAGGCCGCGTAGGCGTTGACCACCTGGCTCGAGGTGAGCATCGCGTTGGCCGTCGGGTGGCCGGGGACGGACACGCCGTACTCGGTCTCGGTCCCCATGACCCGCCACACCGTCATGAGGCGAGCCTACGTCGCGGCCCTGCAGGCGTCCCGGCGGCGTCCCGCTGACCTGAAAGGTGTTCTCGTCACGCTTCTCCGGCATCGATGCGACCGGGGCCAGGACCGGTGTGCGATGCACTCACGCTGCGTGACAGGTGTCGGCTCTCACCCTTCCGGGGCCTCACCGAGCGTGATTACTCCTGCTCCTTCGGGGAACCACCGGACTTCCATCGACCGCCCTGTCGGGTGACCGGGGAACCGGGCCGGGCGGTGCCGCTTCATCGATACTTCGGGAGGCACCCCTTGGCCCATCCGCTGCTGCCACGCGTCGCCCTCGGCGGCGCCGTGCTGCTCGGCGCTTCGGCCCTCACGCTGCCGGCCCTCGCGGCCGGCGGGCAGGACCCCTCCGGCGACAACGGCACCATCAAGGTGCACGCCGACGCCGCCGGCGACGACACGCGCAACCAGCCGCACGTCGGCTGCCACTTCACCGTGGCGCTCTTCGGCTTCGACGCCGACGAGCACGGCACGATCACCTTCGAGCGGCAGGCGCCCAGCGGCTCGGGCGTCCTGCTCTCCGAGCACGTCCTCCTGAGCGCCGACGCCGCCGGCGGCGCCGGCCAGGACCCGGACGAGGTCTACGCGTTCACCGCGGCCCAGCTCGGGGTGAGCGGCAGCGAGCAGGTGCACGTGAAGCTCACGCTCACCGCGGACGACGCTCACGGCAAGGACAAGCACAAGGTCTTCTGGCTCGGTCCGTGCGAGACCGCCGCGGCGGGCGAGTCC
>JBQCIO010000113.1:0-8173 GCA_051953655.1 Motilibacteraceae bacterium | reverse complement strand
GGCCGGCGGCGGCCAGCAGCCGGCGCGCCACCCCGGCCGCGGCGCCGTGCCAGCAGGCGGCCACGCCGATCGCGCCGTGCCAGAAGCCGGGCCGGTCGAGGTAGGCGCGCGGGCCGCCGACGGCCGTGGCCGGGACGGCGTCGAAGGTGACCGGCTCGGTGCGGCTGCGGGACATGCCCGGTCCCTGCCAGGTCCCGCTGCCCGGACGGACCCCGGGATGGCTCAGGTCGACGGCGAACATCCGCCGGCCGTCGTCGGCGTGCGCGGTGACGAGCGCGGCCGTGAGCAGACCCGCGCCCGAGCACCACGCCTTGGTGCCGTTCAGCACCCATCCGCCGTCGGCACGCACGGCGGTGACCACCGCACCCGGGGGCTCGGCCGCCCACACGCCCCAGGACCCGCCGGGGACGAGCTGCTCGGGGTGCTGGCCGAGCTCGGCGAGGATGGCGACGGCGTCGGCGTGCGCCTCGGCGAGGCGGCCGACCACGACGTCGTCGGCAGCTAGCGCGGCCAGCGACGCCCACCGCTGCTCGGTGCCCCCGCTGCCGGGCAGCGGCAGGTCCAGGTCACCTGAGCGCACCAGCGCGGTGAACCGCTCGTCGACCCCGCGCGCCGTCACGGCGCAGGGATGCCCTAGGCGTGACAGGGCAAACTGATCGTCTTCCTGACCGAGCCGGCGGGCTCAGCGCGGAAGGTCGGCGTCGACGTCGGCGTCCACGCCGAACAGCCGCGCGCCGTTCTCCCAGCACACCGCCCGCAGCCAGTCCTCGCCCAGGTCGAGGCGGGCCAGCGACTCGAGCTGGTGCGCATAGGGATAGGGGATGTTCGGGAAGTCGGTGCCCAGCAGCACCCGGTCCTGCAGGTCCACCAGGCGGGGCAGCAGCTCGCGGGGGTAGGGGGCGGCCGCGTCCTCGAAGAAGTCGGTGAACACCATCGTGGTGTCCAGGTGCACGTCCTCGTACCGGTCGGCCAGGGCGAGGAAGTCGGCGTACTCCACCGCGCCCATGTGCGCCACGATCAGCACCAGCCCGGGGTGCCGGCGCAGCACCTCGGCCACCGGCTCCGGCCCCGTGTGCGCGCCGGGGCGCGGACCGGAACCGGCGTGCAGCACCACCGGCACTCGGGCCTCGGCGATGACGCCCCAGACGTCGTCGAGCAGCGGGTCGAGCGGGTCGTAGGCGCCCACCTGCACGTGCGCCTTGAACACGCGCGTCCCGGTCTCGATCGCCGACGCGACGTAGGAGCCGGCACCCTCTTCGGGGAAGAACGTGGCCGTGCGCAGGCAGTCGGGCGTGCGCTTGGCGAACTCGGCGCCCCACCCGTTCAGCCACTCGGCCATGTCCGGCTTGTGCGGGTAGACCATCGCGGTGAACGCCCGCACGCCGAACGCGCGCAGCGTGGCGACCCGCTCATCCTCCGACGTCCGGTAGGAGATCGGCCACTCACGCCCGACGAGCGGACCGGCCCGGTCGAAGTACTCCCACACGGCCCTCGTGACCGGCTCGGGCATGAAGTGGGTGTGGACGTCGACCAGGCCGGGAAGCCCGAGCCCCCGCCAGAACGCGGGGACGTCCTCGTCGCGCACGCTCGCCCCTCCCGCTCAGACCGTGAGGACGATCTTGCCGCGGCTGTGCTTGGACTCGATGAGGCGGTGCGCCTCCGGCGCCTGGGCCAGCGGCAGCGTGGTGGACAGGTGCACCGAGAGCTTGCCGTCGTCGGCCAGCCGGGCCAGCTCGGCGAGGTCGTCGCGGTCGGGCCGGACGAAGACGTAGCCGCCGCCGGCGGCGAGCACGCTCTGGGCGTCGACGACCGAAGCGATCCGCGCCGGGTCGGCGACCAGCTCCACCGAGGCGGCGATCGCGTCGGCACCGGCGAAGTCCACCGCGGCGTCGACCGTGCCGCCGGCGATCTCACGCACCCGCTCGACCAGCCCGTCGCCGTAGGCCACCGGCTCGGCGCCGAGCTCGCGCAGGTAGTCGTGGTTGCCCTCGCTCGCGGTGCCGATCGCGCGGGCGCCCATCGCGACGGCGATCTGCACGGCGAAGCTGCCGACCCCGCCGGAGGCCGCGTGCACGAGCACGGTGTCGCCGGATCCGACGCCGACCCGGCGCAGCGCCTGCAGCGCGGTGAGCCCGGCCAGCGGCACCCCCGCCGCCTCGGGCATGGACAGCGACGCGGGCTTGCGCGCTACGGTGCGGATCGGGGCCGCCACCAGCTCGGCGTAGGTGCCGTTCTGCACGTGGTCCTTGCGGACGTAGCCGAACACCTCGTCGCCCACCGACAGTTCGGTGACCGACGGGCCGACCTGCTCCACCACGCCGGCGACGTCCCAGCCCGGGATGAGCGGGAAGTGCGTGGGGAAGGCGCCGTCGAGGTAGCCGGCGCGGATGTAGGCGTCGACCGGGTTCACACCCGCCGCGCGCACCCGCACCAGGACCGCGTCGGGCCCGAGCTTCGGGTCGGGCAGCTCGCGCGGCCGCATGACGTCGGGGCTGCCGTACTCGTCGATCGCGATCGCCTGCACCAGGTCCTCCTCGTTCCACGCACGGGCATTGGGGTTCGTCAGGTGCGTTCGGCACCATGCGTGGGCAACGCCGGCAGGGCGCAGGCATTCCCCGCCGGACGCCCGACCCGTCAGTCCTCGGTGCGGGCGGTGTGGCGGCGCCGGACGCTGGCGCTCATGGCGCGCTCGGCCTCGCGCCTGGCGGTGCGCTCGGCCAGCGTGGCCCGCTTGTCGTAGAGCTTCTTGCCGCGGGCCAGGGCGATCTCGACCTTGGCCCGGCCGTCGGTGAAGTACAGCGAGAGCGGCACGATGGTGGCTCCGCTCTCCTTGGTCTTGCCGATGAGCTTGTCGATCTCGTAGCCGTGCAGCAGGAGCTTGCGCGGGCGGCGCGGGGCGTGGTTGGTCCAGGTGCCCTGCACGTACTCGGGGATGTGGACGCCCTGCAGCCACACCTCGCCGTCCTGGATGATCGCGTAGCCGTCGACGAGCGAGGCCCGTCCCATCCGCAGCGCCTTCACCTCGGTGCCGGTGAGGACCAGCCCGGCCTCCCACGTGTCCTCGATGTGGTAGTCGTGGTAGGCCTTCTTGTTGGACGCGATGATCTTCTTGGCCTTGGCGGCGTCCTTGGCCTTGGCCGCCACCCGCTTGGTCTTCTCCCTGGCCACGGTCAGCCCCTTCCGCTCGCACCGAGGGCCGCTTGCAGCCCGCTGAGCACCTCGAGCGCCCGCTCCTCGGCCTTGCCCGCCGGGGCGTCCTCGGCAACCAGCACGTCGGGCTGGATGCCCACGCCGTCCACCGAGCGGCCCGACGGGGTGAGGTAGCGGCCGACGGTGAGCTCGATGGCCGAGCCGTCCGAGAGCCGGCTGGGTTCCTGCACCGAGCCTTTGCCGTAGGTGACCGCGCCAACGACGACGGCCCGGTTGCGGTCCTGCAGCGCGCCGGCCACCACCTCGGCGGCGCTGGCGGTGCGGCCGTCGACGAGCACCACCAGCGGGATCCGGGTGTCGCCGTGCCCGAGCGCGTCGTGGGTGCGCGTGGGCTCGCCGCGCTTCTCGTAGACGACCACCGGACCACCGTCGAGGAAGACCGAGGCGACCTCGACCGCCTCGGTGAGCAGGCCGCCGGGGTTGCCGCGCAGGTCGAGCACGACCCCGCTGGGCGCCGGGGTCACCTGCAGCGCCGAGCGCACCTCGCGCCCCACGCCCCGGGTGAAGGCGTGCACGGAGACCCGCAGCACGCCGCCGCGCAACGGGCTGGTGACGACGTCGGCGTCGGCCATCACCTCGCGCTGCAGGACCACGCTGCGCTGCTGGCTGCCGTGCTGCAGGACGAGCCGCACCTGCGTGCCGGCCGCCTGGGCGGCGCTGGCCACCGCACCCGCGGAGCCGACGGCGACCCCCGCGGCCCGGCTGCCGCGCAGCATGGCCGCGGCGCTGTCGGCGTCGCGCGCCGGGGCACCGTCGACCGAGACGATGCGGTCGCCCGGCACCACCCCGGCCCGGCCGGCCGAGGAGTCGGCCTGCACGCTGGCCACGAGCACGTGCCCCTGGCCGTCCGAGCGCAGCCACACCCCGACGCCGGCGTAGTGGCCTTCCACCGAGTCGGCGAAGGAGCTGAACTGGGCCGGGTCGTAGTAGGCCGACCAGCGGTCGCCCAGCGACTTGAGCATGCCCTCGACCGCGGCCCGCTCGAGCTGGTCGCGGTCGACCGGGCGGACGGCCTGGGCGGCGATGCGGTCCGCGGCCTGGTCCAGCACGCCCTGGCCGGCCGCGGCGGCCGGCGGGGCCTGGTGGTCGGTGAGCCCGGCGACGACGCCCCCTGCGAACGCGACGGCGACCGCGGCGACGAGCCCGACGGCTCGCGCGGCCTTGCGCGCCAAGGGGGACATGCCCGGCAGTCTACGGTCGGGCCCCGGCGCCCTGCCGGATCCGTTCACAGGCAGTCACCCGCTCGGACCCCTCGAGCTGGTCCTGGTGACGCAGGGTCAGCACCGGCTCACGCCGGCTCAGGTGCGGCTCAGAGCCAGCCCATCGGGTTCACGGTGCCGCCGTTCACGTAGACCATGAAGTGCATGTGGCACCCGGTGGAGTAGCCGGTCGAGCCCACGTAGCCGATGACCTGCCCCTTGCTCACCCGCTGGCCGGCGCGCACCGCGAACGAGCTCTGGTGGGCGTAGGCGGTGGCCACGGACTGCCCACGGATCGTGCCGTGGTCGATGATCGTCCAGTTCCCGTAGCCGGCGGCGTAGCTCGCGCGCACCACGACGCCGTCCTGCGCGGCGTGGATCGGCGTGCCGCAGCCGACGCCGAAGTCGGTGCCGTCGTGCAGCTTGTAGATGCCGGTGACCGGGTGGACCCGCATCCCGTAGGACGAGGTGACCGGCGCGTTCACCGGCCGGCCGAGGGTGCCGTTGCCCGAGACGTAGCGCACCCCGCCGCCGCGGCTGGCCCGTCCCGCCGCTGCGCGCAGCTGGTCCGCGAGCCGGCTGGACTCGGCCTGCATGGCCGCCAGCCGGCGCTGCTCGGCCGCCTTCTCCGCCTGCAGCCGGGCGGTGGCGGACCTGGCGGCGGCGACCACCGAGGCGACCCGGGCCCGCGCCTGCTCGGCCTGCTGCCGCAGCGCCGCGGTGCGCTCCACCGCGGCCGCCGAGCGGGCCTTGAGCGCGTCGACCCGGGCCCGCTGCGCGGCCAGCTGCGCGGTCCGCTCGGCCTGCACGGCCCGGCGCTGCGCCAGCCGGGCGATGGCCGCGTTCTGGCTGCGCGCCGCGGCCTGGGTGAGCACGACCCGGGAGGCGAAGTCGTCGGGGCTCTCGGCGGACAGGGCGACGCCGAGCTGGCCGAGGTTGCCGCTCATGTAGGCGGTCCGGGCGATGCGGCCGACGGCGTCGCGGTCGTCGGCCATCGAGGCCACCACCGCGTCGAGCTGCACCTGCGCCTTGTGCTCCTGGCGCCGGGCCAGGTCCAGCTGCACCCCGATCCGCGCGTCCTCCGCCTGCGCGGCCGAGAGCTGGGCCGAGGCCCGGCGCACGCCCGCCTCGGCCGAGGACAGCTCGCCCTGGGCCGACCGCAGCCGGGCCAGGGCGCCGGCCAGCTCGCGGCTGATGTCGTCGATCTGCCCCTGGGAGCTGCGCGCGGACCGGTCCAGCTGCCGCTTTCGGTCCGCGGCGCTGTCCGCCCGGGCCGCGGTGCCCAGCAGGGTGGTGAGGGCGGCGGTGAGGGCGAGCGCGAGCAGGGCGGCGAGGGGGCGGGGGCGCATCGGGTGGGGCTCCTGCGAGAGATGGCCGGACGGGCCGGGTCGGGGACGGTGGGCGGCCCGCTCCCCCGCACGGACGGGCCGTCGTGCGCTCAGACGCGCAGGTAGCGCAGCAGGGTGAGGAAGCTGGCCAGGCCGGCGATGAGCACACCCGTGAGGATCATCAGCGGGACGGTGCCCCACACGGCGTCCCAGCCGACGTAGCGGGTGAAGGTGAAGGACTTGGCCATCCGGTCCAGCACCACGAACTTCTCCACCGCGACCAGGGCGCCGCTGGCCAGCACGGCCCCCACCAGCCCGGCGATGGCGCCCTCGAGGATGAACGGCAGCTGGATGTAGAAGTTGGAGGCGCCGACCAGCCGCATGATCCCGGTCTCCCGCCGCCGGCTGAAGGCGGCGAGCCGGATCGTGTTGGCGATCATCAGCGCGGCGGTGACGACCATGACGACGGCGATGGCGAGCGCGGCCACCTGGAACCCGCGCAGCACCGAGAAGAGTCGGTCCAGCAGGCGCTTCTGGTCCTGCACCTGCTCCACCCCGTCACGGCCGGCGAAGGCGGACTCGACGATGGCGTACTGCTCGGGGTCCTTGAGCTTGACCCGGAAGGACTCGGGCAGGTCGCCGGGCTTGACGTTGTCCAGCAGCGCGCTGTCCTTGAACTGCTCCTTGAAGCGCGAGTAGGCCTCGTCCTGGCTCTCGTAGTAGACCTTCTCGACCTGCGGCAGCGACTCGAGGTCGGCGCGGATGCTGTCGCGCTGGGTCTGGGTGACCGGGCCGCCCGCGCAGCTCGGGGTGCCGGAGTTCTCCCCGCAGAGGAAGACCGACACCTCGACCTTGTCGTACCAGAAGTCCTTCATCTCGCTGATCTGCGCGCGCAGCAGCAGCGCGGCACCGAAGAAGGTCAGCGAGACGGCGGTGGTGACGATGACCGCCATGGTCATGGTCAGGTTGCGCCGCAGACCGATGGCGATCTCCGAGGCGATGAACTGGGCGCGCACTGCACGGTCCTCCGGGTGGTGCGGGGGGCTCGGTCGGGACGGTCGAGGCCGGTCGTCGAGAGGCTGGTCGTCGAGGCTGGGCGGCTAGCGGGAGTAGCCGTAGACGCCACGGGCCTGGTCGCGGACGAGGTGGCCGTTCTCGAGCTCGATGACGCGCTTGCGCATCTGGTCGACGATGTCGTCGTCGTGCGTCGCCATGACGATCGTGGTGCCGGTGCGGTTGATCCGGTCCAGCAGCTTCATGATCCCGACCGACGTCGAGGGGTCGAGGTTGCCGGTGGGCTCGTCGGCGATGAGGATCATCGGCTTGTTGACGAAGGCCCGCGCTATGGCCACCCGCTGCTGCTCGCCGCCGGAGAGCTCGTCCGGGCGCCGCTGCTCCTTGCCGGCCAGGCCCACGAGGTCGAGCACCTCGGGCACCACCTTGGCGATGTGGTGGCGCGGCTTGCCGATGACCTCGAGGGCGAAGGCGACGTTCTCGAACACGCTCTTGGTGGGCAGCAGCCGGAAGTCCTGGAAGACGGTGCCCATCTGCCGGCGCAGGGCCGGCACCTTCCAGTTGGACAGCCGGTTCAGGTCCTTGCCCGCCACGTGCACCGTGCCGGACGTCGTCCGCTCCTCCTTGAGCACCAGGCGCAGGAAGGTGGACTTGCCCGAGCCCGACTGGCCGACGAGGAACACGAACTCGCCCTTGGCGATCTCCAGCGAGACGTCGTCCAGCGCGGGGCGGGTCTGCGTCGGGTAGATCTTGGTGACGTTGTCGAACCGGATCACGTGGCGTCTCGCAAGGGCTGCTAGGCGGCAGGAGGCGGCTTCCGGCCCGCCTGCCCCGGCCCGCTCCGGCCGGGGCAGGACCCCGGGGAGCCGGTCGCGACAGGCGCACCGCTCGGCCGCCGGCACCCGGGCGGGCGCAGCGAACAACCCGGTCGAGTGTAGGGCGCGCAGAGCAGTGGTCCGGGCACAGCGGGTTCAACTCCGAGGTCGCTGGGTAAGCCGGCCTACCTCCTGATCGGAGGGGCCGCTCGCCGTGGCCGGTCGGGCGGCCCGGGTCTAGCCCCTCCCCGGGCGGGGCACAGATCCACCCGACGGGCCGTTGTACTCCGTGCGCCGACCGCCCCGCGGGGGGAGGATGACAGTGCGAGGAGCCACGCGGGACGTGGCCGAGGAGGTGCGCGATGAGCTGTGAGCGTCTGGTCTGCGCCTCCTGCGCGGGACCGGTGTCCGAGGGGCGCTGCCCGGTCTGCCGGACCGCGCGCGACCACGTCCACGTCGAGCGGTCCTCCCCGGCCACCGTCGCGGTGATGGTGGCCCTGTTCCTGGTGGCGCTCGCGCTGCTGGCGGTGCGGCTGCACGCCTGAGGTCGTTCGCCCTCTCGAGACGGCGGAAGGGCCCGCAGACCCAAACGGAAACGAGGCCAAAA
>JBQCIO010000112.1:0-35246 GCA_051953655.1 Motilibacteraceae bacterium | reverse complement strand
GGTCTTTGGGGCCCCGGCCGGAGGGGGGGGGGGAGGGGGCGCGGCGCCGGGCCGCCGCCCGGGGCGGCCGGGGGACGGAGCAGGGATCAGGTCAGGACTTCGGCCAGCTCTGCTCGACGTAGTCGAGGAACTGCTGGTCGGTCTTGTTCCCGATGATCCAGTCGGTGATGCCCTTCCAGAAGGTGCCCGCACCCACGGCACCCGGCATGGCGTCCGAGCCGTCGAAGCGGAACACCGTGGCGGGGTCCTGCAGGATCTTCGCGCTGAGCTGGTCGATCGGGCTGGTCAGGTTCTTGACGTCCAGGCCCTTGTTGGCGCTGGTCCAGCCGCCCTGCGGGGTGGCCTTCGCCTTGGCGTTGGCCCAGTCCGGCGAGGAGAGGTAGGTCTGGAACGCCTTGACCTCGGGACGGTCGGCGAAGGCGGCCACGAACTCGCCACCACCCTCGACCGGCTTGCCCTTGGACGGGTCGATCGGCGGCAGGTAGAACGCGAAGACGTCGCCGTCCTCGGACACCTTCGTGCCCTTGGGCCAGTTGGCGGCGTAGAACGACGCCTGGCGGTGCATGTAGCAGCCACCGGTCAGGATCGGCTGGCCGGCGTCCTGGAACGTGGTGGTCGCGATGCTCTTGACGTCACCGAAGCCGCCGTTGACGTACTTCGGGTTCTTGATGATCTGACCGACCTTCTGCAGGACGGCCTCGACCTTGGGGTCGTTGAACGGGATCTTGTGGTTGACCCACTGGTCGTAGACGTCCGGCCCGTTGAGCCGGAGCATCACGTCCTCCATCCAGTCGGTGCCCGGCCAGCCGGTGGCGTCACCGGAACCGAAGCCCACGCACCACGGCTTGGCGCTGGGGTCGTCCGCGGCGATCTTGTCCGACAGGGCGATGAGCTCGTCCCAGGTCGTCGGGACCTGGTAGCCCTTGTCCTTGAACGTCTTCGGCGAGTACCACACGAAGGACTTGACGTTGGCCCCGAGCGGCGCGGCGTAGAACGTGCCGTTGGCCGTGCCGTAGGTCTTCCAGTCCTTGCTGAAGTACTTGTCGACGTTGGCCTCGACCTCCTTGGGCGCCGGCTTCATCTTGCCGGTGGCCGCGAGGGTCTGCAGCAGACCGGGCTGCGGGATGAAGGCGATGTCCGGCGGGTTGCCCGCGGCCACCCGGATCGGCAGCTGCGCCTCGAACGCCTTGTCGCCGTTGTACTGCACCTTGGCGCCGGTGCAGTCCTCGAAGGGCTTGTAGGAGTCGATCTGCGACTGGTCCTCCGGCGCCACGATCGAGGTGTAGACGGAGACCGTCTTGCCCTTGATGTCGCCGAACGCCTTGTAGGCGTCGCAGTTGATGCTCGAGGCCTGGGCCCCCGTGCCGCCGCCGCCGCCACTGCTGCTGCCACCGCACGCGGTGACGACCAGCGCGAGGCTGGCGACGCCGGCGAGCGCCACCGTGCGCTTCGCCGCTCCGCGAAGAGCCATGGGCTCTCCCTTCCTGGGTCTAGACCGGGCGACCGCCGTGGTCGCACCTGGCTAACCGCATGTAAACGTTTACGCAACGCGCTGGCAACCACTGTTCGCGAGTCGATCGATAACGATGCGGTCACGACGCTCAAGGCAGCGGCGATGCAGGACGAAAGACCCGCACCCGTCAGACGGTCGTCACGGAAGCGTCACGAAAGGGTCTCTGCTGCCCCCGCTGCCGCGCCGAGCGTCGCGAGCTCGGCCACTACCTCGTCCAGCAGCCGTCGGGGGTCGGGCACCACGCGGGCGTCCGTCGCCAGGCCCACCACGAGCTCCCCGCGGAGGCTGACGAAGCTCACCCCCAGGGGGATGTCGCCGGCCCGCGGGACCCAGGCCACCAGATGCCGCAGCGGGGCCCCGGCGAGCGTCAGCGGCTGCGCGGGACCGATGACGTCGGTGACCACGGCCGAGGCCTTCGGGGAGAAGGTCGCGACCCCGAGACGGTCGCCGAGCGGTCCGGCGGCGCCCATCGCGGACAGGACCATCGCCGCCAGCGGCGCCTCCGGTGTCCCCTTGATCCGTTCCATCCGGCGGTGCACCTCGGCGAGCCGCGCCCGCGGGTCCTCCAGCAGCATCGGCAGGTCGAGGTAGACCAGGCCGAACCGGTTCCCCAGCGCCTCACCGGGGGCCGGGGGAGCAGCCCGCAGGTCGACCGGCACCATCGCCCGCACGTCCCGCAGCCCGCCGTCGCGCTCGAGCAGGTAGCGGCGCAGCCCCCCGGCGAGGGCGCCGAGCAGCACATCGTTCACGGTCGCGCCGTGCGCGTGCGCCAGCGCCTTCACCCCGGGCAGGGAGAGCGGGGCGGTCCACGCCACCCGCTTGCGCCGCCCGCACCGGGCGTGCAGGACGGTGCCGGAGTCCGGCGGCGTGAGCAGCAGCTTGCCCGCGGCGCGGACCCAGGCGGGAGCGGCCGTCACGACGTCGACGGCGGCCGGCAGGACGGGCAGCAGGCCCGCGCGGTCCGGACGGGGCGACGGTGGCCGCTGCGGCGGGGCGAGCGCGGGCGCACCCGCGTCCAGCGGGTCGGTCAGGGAGAGCAGGACCTGCACCTGCGCCGAGCCGTCGGCCACGGCGTGGGCGACCCGCAGGTGCAGAGCGCTGCCGCCGTCGTGCCCGCGGTAGAGCGTCATCCGCCAGGGCGGGCGGTCGCCCGGCAGGGGCTCCGACATCCGCTCGGAGACGAGGTCGCCGAGCACCTCGTCGTCGCCCGGCGCCGGGTGCTCGACGACGTCGAGGTGGCGGGCCAGGGCGAACTCGGGGTCCCGGACCCAGCGGTGCTGGCGCAGCGGCAGCTGGGACCGCACGGCACGGCACGAGAACACCGGCCAGCGGGCCAGCAGCCGCTCCCGCACCACGGTCTCGACCGCCGCGGGCTCGACCGCGCCGTCCAGGAAGAGCAGCGAGTCGACGACCATGAGGTTGCTCGGCCGGTTCATCCGCCACCACGCGGTGTCCTCGTAGGACAGTCGGCCGTTCTCGGCCCTGCCACCCGTGCTGCCGTCCGTGCCCGCGCCCGTCATGGTCCGCCTCCGGCGCCCACCGCCCCACGGCGACCATAGGCCGGACCCGCGCCGGACGAGCAGGTCCGAAGGTCCCCACCGGACCGACCGGAGGCCGGCCCCGATGGACGACATCGCCGTCGGCCGCGAGGGCCGGGTGAGCGGGGTGCGGGCGCCGGAGGGACTGCGGGTGCTCGAGGGATGAGAAGAGGAGCGACCCGCCGCCCTCGCGACGCCGTCCGGCACGGCATGATCGGCGCCGGAACCTAGGCGAGGAGGCCGTGATGCAGGGACGGGTGTGGGCGCAGCCCGAGGTGACCGGCATCGGGCGGCTGCCGATGCACACCGTGCGGCACGAGGACGAGGTCCTGCCGCTGGACGGAGCCTGGCGGTTCCAGCTGCTGCCCACGCCGGAGACCGGTCTCTCCGACGAGTGGTCGGTGGCCGACGTGCCGGGCTGCTGGACCATGCTGCATCCCGACGGGCAGGGCTTCGAGGACCGGCCGCACTACACGAACGTCCGCATGCCCTTCGCGGACCTTCCGCCGGTGCCGCCGGCGGCGAACCCGACCGGTGTCTACGAGCGGGAGTTCTCCCTCCCCGAGCGGTGGACGGGGCGCCGGGTCGTGCTGCACGTGGGGGCTGCGGAGAGCGTCCTGGTCGTCTCGCTCAACGGCCAGGACGTCGGCGTGGGCAAGGACTCCCACCTGGCGTCGGAGTTCGACGTCACCGCCCTGGTGCGACGCGGCGTGAACGTGCTGCGCTGCACCGTGGTGAAGTGGTCCGACGCGAGCTTCATCGAGGACCAGGACCAGTGGTGGCACGGCGGCATCACCCGTCCGGTGAAGCTCTACGCCACCGGCCCGGTCCACCTGGCCGACGTGCGCGCGGATGCCGGGCTGGCGGACGACCTGCGCACCGGCGCCCTCGAGGTCACCGTCCAGGTCGGGTTCGCCGGCGTGCCCGCCGAGCCGGGCTGGCAGGTGGAGGCGCGGCTCACCGACGACTCGGGAGCCGAGAGGGGCGTTGCGGCGGCGGTGCCGGTCGACGCGACCAGCGCGGGCCACCTGAGCGAGGACGAGCGGGTGCTGGTGCGCCGCTACGTCAACGGCGACCTGGCCGCCGGCGGCGAGGTGCCGGCCGAGGTGGCCGAGCTGATGGAGCGGCTCGCACCGGGCCCGGTCGGCCAGGTGCGCGGGCTCGTGCTGGACGGGCTGCAGGTGCAGCCGTGGTCGGCGGAGACCCCGAGCCTCTACGACCTGGAGGTGCTGCTGCGCTCCCCGCTGGGCGACGTCGTCGAGCGCACCGTGCAGCGGATCGGGTTCCGCCGGGTCGAGATCGTGGGCAACGACCTGCTGGTGAACGGCCGCCGGCCGCTGCTGCGCGGGGTGAACCGGCACGACTTCGACCGGCGCACCGGCCGGGTCGTGTCCTGGGAGGACATGCGCGCCGACGTCGTGCAGATGAAGCGGTTCGGCTTCAACGCGCTGCGGACCTCGCACTACCCGAACGACCCCGCGCTGCTGGACCTGTGCGACGAGCTGGGGATGTACGTCATCGACGAGGCGGACATCGAGTCGCACGCCTACTACGCGAGCCTGTGCGAGGACCCGCGCTACCTGACGGCGTGGGTGGACCGCGTGTCCCGGATGGTCCTTCGCGACCGCAATCACCCGTCGGTGGTCCTGTGGTCGCTCGGCAACGAGTCCGGCTACGGCGCCAACCACGACGCGGCCGCGGCCTGGGTGCGGCGGAACGACCCGAGCCGCCCGCTGCACTACGAGGGGGCGATCCGGGCGGCATGGACACGGGATCAGGGCGTGACCGACGTCCTGTGCCCGATGTACCCGGCCATCTCCGCGATCGTCGCGCACGCGGAGTCGGGCCGGCAGACGCGCCCGCTCATCATGTGCGAGTACTCCCACGCGATGGGCAACAGCAACGGGACCCTCGCCGAGTACTGGGAGGCCATCGAGAGCACGCCCGGCCTGCAGGGCGGTTTCGTGTGGGAGTGGTGGGACCACGGCCTGGTGCAGCAGCTGCCCGACGGCACCGAGCGGTCGGCCTACGGCGGCGACTTCGGCGATCAGCCCAACGACTTCAACTTCTGCATCGACGGCGTCGTCTTCCCGGACCGCACCGCCAAGCCCGCTCTGTTCGAGCACCTGCAGCTGGCAGCGCCGGTGCGGGTGGCGGCCGTGGACGGGCTGCGCGGCGGACGCGTCGAGCTGGAGAACCGGCAGACGTTCCGGGACCTGTCCTGGCTGGAGGCCCGGTGGGAGCTGACGACGGAGGAGGGCGTCGCGCGCTCCGGGGTGCTGGCGCTGCCGCCGCTGGCCGCGGGGGAGCGGGCCGTCGTCGAGCTTCCCGACGAGGCCCGCGGGCGGGACGGCGACCCGGCCGGGGAACGCCTGCTCACGCTGCGGTTCTCGACCGCCGAGGTGCTGGACTGGGCGCCGGCCGGGCACGAGGTCTGCTGGGCTCAGCTGCCGCTCCCGTCCCTGCCGCGGACCGCGGCGGTCGCCACCCCGTCCCCGGGCGTCGACGTCGACGACGACGGCCGGCTGGTGCACCCGCTGCTGGCCGCGGCCCCCGCGCTGTCGCTCTGGCGCGCACCCACCGACAACGACCGGATCGGTGGCATGGCCTGGCGGTGGGAGCAGCGGGGGCTGCCGCGGCCCGACCGCGAGCTGGTGCGGGTGGACCGGGACGAGGACGGCGTGGCGGTCGAGTCGCTCCACCACCTCGCCGGCGGGCTCGTGGTGCGACACGTGCAACGTTTCCGAGCCGTGCCCGGCGGGATCCTGGTCCAGGAGCAGGCAGAAGTGCCCGGGGAGCTGGACGACCTGCCGCGGGTCGGCACGGTGCTGGAGCTGGTTCCCGGGCTCGAGCAGCTGACGTGGTTCGGGACCGGGCCGCACGAGACCTACCCGGACCGTCGCCTGGCCGCCGTCGGCCGCTGGTCCTCCACCATCGACGAGCAGTACGTCCCCTACGTGCGCCCGCAGGAGAACGGCGGCCATGCCGACGTGCGCTGGCTGGAGCTGCGCGGCGACGCCGGCCGGGGCGTGCGGCTGGAGCTGGACGAGCCGCGCCAGGTCTCCGCCACCCACCACCGGGCGGCGGCGCTCGCACTGGCCACCCACGACGTCGAGCTGGTGCCCGCGCCCGAGGTGGTCGTGCACCTGGACGCAGCCCACCGGGGGCTGGGGACCGCCAGCTGCGGGCCGGACACGCTGGAGCGCTACCTCGTCCGGGGCGGCACCTTCCGCTGGTCCTGGACGCTGCGCGAGCTCGGCTGACCGCCAGCCCCCTGCCGGCCCCGGGTTACCGTCGAGGGCGACGGGGAGGAGGCGGTCATGACCGAGCGCAAGCCGCCCGGGGTGAGCTTCGAGAGCTGGGTGGACCGGCAGGTCCGCCGCGCCGAGCAGGAGCGACCGCTGCGCGACCTCCCCGGCGCGGGCAAGCCGCTGCAGGGGCTCGACGGCCCCTACGACGAGCTGTGGTGGGTCAAGGAGAAGCTGCGTCGCGAGCACGTCAGCGTGCTCCCGCCCTCGCTCGCCGTGCGCAAGGCCGCGGAGGACCTGCTGGCCTCGCTCGGCACGGTCTCCACCGAGGCGCAGCTGCGCCGCCTGGTGGCCGCCCACAACGAGCGGGTGGCCGACCTCGCGCGCCGGCCCGATCCGGGGCCCGCGGCCGTCGTCCGCCCGCTGCGGATGGACGACGTGCTGCGGCGCTGGCACGAGGCGCGGTCGGGACGCACCACCCCCGAGGCGCCTGCCCCTGAGGCGGAGGACGTCGACGCCCAGGCGGCGGCACCGCCGGCCCGCCGGCCGCGGCGTACCAGGTGGTGGCGACGCACCTCTTGAGCCACGTCGGCCATCAGCCCCGGCGACGGCGTCGGCGGACCCCCATCCCGCCCCCGCCGCTCCGACGGCCACCGCGACGATGACGACGCCGAGCGTCGGCGGATCGTGCGAACCGGCCCTGCGGATCCGGGTGGGCTTGACCGGGTCGGGCTCCAGAGCTGTCGACGGGGGAGCGGGCGCCGAGGTCCGGGGAGTTGGACGTGGAGGTGCGCCCCCACTCACCTGAGGACCGTTCAGCCCACGCGGCGCGCGGCCTCCTCGAGCCGCCGGCACAGCTCGACGGCCTCGGTCTCCGACTCCGTGTCGGAGAGCATGAACAGACCTTGCGCGCACGCCGCCGGCAGCGCCGCGGAAAGGCCGTCGGCGCCGCCGTGCGCCGCGGTCGTCTCGTCCCAGCGGTCCGGGGGTATCGACGAGACGAGCAGCCAGGCGAGGTCGCAGACCCCCGGGGCGATGCCGACGTCCTCCCAGTCCAGCAGGGCGATCTCGCCGTCCGGCCCGGTCCTCACGGTGCGCAGGGCCGCATCGCCGTGGACCAGGGTCAGCGGACCTGCAGCGGCGGCGTCCGCCTCCGCCTGCTGGAGGTGGCCGACCAGACGGTCACCGATCCCGCGCACCGGCTGGGGAAGGCACGGGCGGGCGGCCACCGAGCGCCAGACCTCGTCGTAGGCCGTCGCGATCAGGTCGGCGGCGGCACCGGGCGGGCGCAACCACGGCCAACGGGCTGCCGCCACCCCGCCCACCGACGGTGCAGCCCGGCCAGGACCTCGGCTGCGGCCGGCGGGTCGGCGCCGGGCGGCCAGGGGGAGACGTCCTCCAGCTCGAGCAGCGTCGCACCACCGACCTCCCCGGCCCGGTAGCAGACCGGCACCCGGACACCCACGTGCGGGGCGATCTCGCGGTAGAGGCGCACCTCGGACGCGAACATCTGCAGGACGTCGGGGATGGACCCGGGCTCGGCGCGCTCACGGCGCTTGACGAAGGCGGGCCGCACGACGCCTGTCATGCACAGGACCCCCTCACGCGCAGCCGCGCGGGCGGGGGTCCTGTGGAGTGGTGTCCGAGGGGGGACTTGAACCCCCATGCCCTTGCGGGCACTAGCACCTCAAGCTAGCGCGTCTGCCAATTCCGCCACCCGGACAGGTGACCGAGCCTCGCGGGCGCGGCGACGCACACGATAGCAGGCTGGGCGGGTGATCCGTGCACCGCGGAAGGCCCGTGAGAGACCCGTGAGACAGCCACGAGACACCTACGAGACACCCACGAGCCAGCCTGCGCCGTTCCGCCCGGACGCGCACCGGGGCCTCCCGCGGGCGGCCGGAGGGCGGTCCGGCCGTGCGAGCGCGGTGACCCCTTGTGCAGGATGGGCGGACGACCGGCGCGACGGTGCGCCGGCGACGTCGACGCAGGAGAGGTGCCACGTGACCAGCGGCCCCGGCACGAGCCCCGAGGACCGGACCGACCAGCGCTCCACCGGAGGCACGTCGGCCGCGGAGGCCGAGGTGGCCGCGCTGTGCAGCGACCTGATCCGGTTCGACACCAGCAACTACGGCGACGGCTCCGGCCCGGGGGAGCGCAAGGCGGCCGAGTGGGTGGCCGAGAAGCTCGCCGAGGTCGGGCTCGAGGTGGTGGTGGAGGAGTCCGCACCCGGCCGCACCAGCGTGGTGACCCGCTGGGCGGGGGAGGACCCGAGCCGCCCCGCGCTGCTCGTGCACGGGCACCTCGACGTCGTGCCCGCCGACGCGGCCGACTGGGCCGTCGACCCGTTCGCCGGCGAGCTGCGCGACGGCTGCGTCTGGGGCCGCGGCGCGGTGGACATGAAGGACATGGACGCGATGGTGCTCGCGCTGGTGCGCCAGTGGGCGCGCGAGGGCCGGCGCCCACCGCGCGACGTCGTCCTCGCCTTCGTGGCCGACGAGGAGGCCGGCGGCGTGCTCGGCGCGCACTGGCTGGTGGACCACCGGCCCGACCTGTTCGAGGGCTGCACCGAGGCGATCAGCGAGGTGGGCGGCTTCTCGTTCACCGCCAAGGGCGGGCAGCGCTTCTACGCGGTGGAGACCGCGCAGAAGGGCTTGGCCTGGATGCGGCTGACCGCCAAGGGGCGGGCCGGCCACGGCTCGATGGTGGCCGAGGACAACGCGGTCACCGCGCTGTGCGACGCGGTGGCCCGGCTGGGCCGCTACGAGTGGCCGCTGCGGATCACCCCGACGGTGCGGCACTTCCTCGACGCCGTCTCGGAGGCGACCGGCGTGGAGCTCGACCCGTCCGACCAGCGCCAGCTGGTGGCCGAGCTCGGCTCGCTGGCCCGGATCCTGGGCGCCACCGTGCGGAACACGACCAACCCCACCAGGCTCACCGCCGGCTACAAGACCAACGTCGTGCCGCAGACCGCCACCGCCGAGGTGGACGGCCGGTTCCTGCCCGGGCACGAGGAGGAGTTCTTCGCGACCGTGGACGAGCTGCTCGGCCCGGACGTGCGCCGGGAGATGCTCGTCCACGACATCGCGCTGGAGACGACCTTCGACGGCGCGCTCGTCGACGCGATGACCGCGGCGCTGAACGCCGAGGACCCCGAGGCGGTCTGCGTTCCGTACTGCCTGTCCGGTGGGACCGACAACAAGTCCTTCGCCCAGCTGGGGATCCGCGGCTTCGGCTTCGCGCCGCTGCGGCTTCCGGCCGACCTGGACTTCACCGGCATGTTCCACGGCGTGGACGAGCGGGTGCCGGTGGACGCCCTGCAGTTCGGGGTCCGGGTGCTCGACCGCTTCCTCGCCGGCTGCTGAGCAGCTGCTGAAGTCCGGCGCGGCCGTCACCCGGTCGGCGTAACCCTTCCGCGTCCTGCTCGTTTCCCCGGTCAGCAGCGCGCGGACGTCGCGCGCCCGACAGCAGGGGGACGCGCATGATCCGCAGGAGCTCCATCGCCGCGGGAAGCCTGGCCGCCGGCGCCGTCGCGGCCTCCGTGCTCGGGCTGGCCGCGCCGACGGTGGCCTACGCCGACGGCACCGGGGCGGTGGGCAGCAGCGTCGGCTCGCTGACCGGGCAGGTGGACCAGGCCACCGGTGGGGCCGCCTCCCCGCTCACCGGCGCGCTGGATGAGGGTGCGGCGGCGCTCGACGACGCCGCGGGCTCCGGGGGGTCGGGGCCGTCGGCCCCGGCGCTTCCCGGCACCGGTGGTGCCGAGGGCCCGCTCACCACCGCGGTCGCGCCGCTCACCGGCGCGGTCGACTCCGGGTCCGGCGGCGCGGCGGCCCCGCTCACCGGCGCGGTGACGTCCCTGGCCCGGACCGTGGACGGCGCGGCCGGCGCGGACGGCGCGGCCGGCGCGGACGGCGTCGTGGGCGCGCCGAGCGGGGGCGGCGGCAGCGCGCAGCCCGGCCTCCCCGCGCTGCCGGGCCTCCCCGCGCTGCCCGGTGCAGGAGGGTCGACGTCGGGGGGCACGGCGGGAGGCGGCTCGACCTCGGGAACGGCCACCGGGTCCGCGACGGCCGGTGGCAGCACGAGCGGCACCGGCGACCCGGGCACGCCCTTGCCTGCGGCTCTGGTCGAGCCGCTCTGCCAGGCCGTCGCCCAGGTCTCCGACCCGCTCCCCACGCCGCTCAAGGACGCCAAGGACCAGGTGGTCGGTCAGCTGGCCCAGGTCGTCGGTCAGGTGACCGGGCAGCTGCCGCCGGGGTCGGAGACGGTCGGCCAGCTGGTCCAGCAGGTGGTCTACATCCTCGACGGGCGGTGCGCCGCCGCGCCGCCGCCGAGAGCGACGGCCAGCGGGGGAGGTGCGCCGGCCTCCGCCGTCGTCGAACCGGTCGCGCAGGCGTCGGCGGTGCCGACGGGCTCGGGCCTGCTCGCGCACACGGGGGCCGCCGTCGGCGGGGTGGCCCTGCTCGGCACCGGCCTGCTCGGAGGCGGGGCGGCGCTGCGGCGGCGGTTCGCCCGCTGAGACCTGCTGATGCTCTCGGAGGCCGCCCCGGAACGATCACGCGGGCGTGATCCATTCATGCCTACCGCGGCAGATCTGTCGCGGTAAGCATGGAAGGATCACGGGGACGTGAGTTCGGCTTCTAAGTTTGGTTTTCTGGGCTAATGCAGGGCGCTCGGCGACCGACACAGTAAGGGTGCTGGTCACTCTCTGTGAGGGGTAGCCGCCTGTGCCCAGGCCCGGACGCAAGAGCGTCATCGCTGCGGTCGCGTGCCCGAACCCGCTGCACCGCGGTTCTCGAGTCAAGGCCGACGGGAAGCGCCGCTCGTCGGCGGGGTTGGTGCAGCAGTTCCGCTGCACTCCCATCGACGGCAGCCGGCACGCGTTCTCGGTGTTGGTCGCCGCCGCGGCCGCCGAGAGCGAGGACACGGCGCAGCGAGAGCAGGACCTGCTGTTCGCCGCCGCGGGCCGCCCGCCCGGGTGCCCGGAGCACGGGCACAGGGGCGACATCGTGCGCTGGGGCAGCTATGCCGCCCGGCGCGGGGAGCCGCGCCGGCAGCGATACCGCTGCTCACCGAGGCGGCCCGAAGACCTTCAGGCCCTGGGCAAGGCGTTCCACTACTTCACCCCTCAGCTGGCCCGCGAGCACGTGCACGTCGGGGAGCACCAGTGCGAGCACTGCGGGGAGCTGCGCGGGGTCCACAAGGGTGAGCCGCTGGTGGCGCGGGCCACGACGTGGCCGTTGGCGGTGGTCGCCGAGGGCCTGTCCAAGCTGGCCGAGGGCCAGTCGTACGCGTCGGTGAGCCAGTGGGCGTGGCAGCTGACCGGCCGCCGCCGCACCCGGGCCGCGAAGCTGTCCCAGGCCGAGAAGGACCGCCGGGCGGCGGTGCTGGCCTGGCGGGCCGAGCTGCGCGCCCGCGGGGTGAACCCGCGCGGGCTGGAGCCACCGGAGCAGCTGGCCGCGCCGCTGCCGCCCAGCCGCAGCTACCAGCGCCGACGGCGCGTGGATGCCACCGGCGCCCCGCTGCCGCGTCGACGTACGCCCTCGCCGGCCTCGGCCAGGGCCCAGGCGCGCTGGCACACCGCGGCGGACTGGACCGCCGCCTACTCCGGGGTGCTGTGGGAGCCGCTGCACCACCGGCTGATGGAGCGGGCACGTGCCGAGGCCGCCCGCCGGGCTGCGCTCGACGGTCCGGCCCGGGTCTCCGACGGGCGCCCGTCGGTGCTGCTGCTGGACGACCTGCCCTACCAGTCGGGCCAGGTCAACGACGGCGGCCGTCGGACCTACCGGCGGACCTACTTCGTGCTCGCCGCCGGCACTGTGACCTGGGAGGTGGCCCCGGACGGCCACCAGGACCAGACGCCGCGCCCGCGCACCCAGCTGCGGCTGCTGCGCGGGTTCGCCACGAACGAGGCCGACAGCTGGCTGCTGCTGCTCGACGAGCTCGGCTACGTGCCCGGAGAGCACGAGCCCGAGTTCGTCCTGGCCGACGCCGGCACCGGCTTGCGCCGGGCCATCGAGAAGTTCTTCCGCACTACCGTGCTGGTGCCCTCGCTCTGGCACATCCAGCACAACATCACCGAGGCCCTGACCAAGCGGTCCGGGCCCGGTGCGCTGGTCTTCACCGACGAGGGGCCCGCCCTGCACCCGCGGCTGAGCCGGCTGCTGCTGGACCTGTCCGCCGGCCGCCTGCGCGAACGGGGCGCGCCCGGGTGGAGCCGCTGGTGGGACGACCTGGCCACCGCGATGGACGAGCTCGGCCTGGACCCGAGCGCCGTGGCCACCCAGCGGTCCCGCTACGAACCCGAGCTGGCCGCCGCGCTGCCGCACCTGGCCGCCTACCCGGCCGTTCCGGTGTCCACCGGCGGGTTCGAGGCGGTGCTGCGCGCACGCGCCCAGAAGATGCTCGCCGGGCGCTCGCACGCCTTCACCAACCTGGAGCGCTGCGCGGCCCTGTTCGACCTGGCCGTGTGCCGCGACCACGGCCTGTTCGACGACCTGCCCGAGGTCGCCCGCCAGCTGCGCGCCGACAGCGAGTCCCGCGGCGGGTGGGGCGCGGCCGGCCGGGTGGTGGCCGACCCCCAGCCCCCGTTCCCGGCGACCTACTCCACCCTGCGCGACCGCGACCTCATCGCCGAGCTGGTCACCGCCCGCGGCCTGGTCACCGCCGGGCGGACCGGCGGCGCCAGGACCAAGCGACGCACCGCCGCCAACCTGCCCCTTGCCGCGCCCGCGCCGAACCCAGCTCCGGCAGCATCCGCGAAGCGAGCGGGCAGCGCCGTGTCCACGCCGGTTCCCCAGCCACGGAAGGGAGGTCAGGGGTGAAAGCGCACGAGGACCTGAACCTGTTCGCGCTGACCCATGGCATCCGGTTCGTCGTGGTCGACGTGGAGACCACCGACAGTGACACCGGCCGGCATGTGCTGGCCTGGGCCGTGCGCCACTGGCGCATGGACCCCGACCCGGCCCACCCGGTCCCCGCGCCGCAGGCCCGGTTCGTCGACCCCGGCGTGCCTATCGAGAACAGCCGCCTGCACCACATCACCGCCCAGACCCTGGCCGAGCACGCCGCTGCCCCGTTCGCTGACCACATCGGCGAGCTTGAGCAGGCGCTGAGCGCCGGTGCCGGCGAGCAGGTGGTGCTGGTCGCGCAGAACGCGCGGTTCGACGTGAGCAGCCTGCACCTGGAGTTCGGACGCGCCGGCCGGTCCCTGCCCCAGGACCTGCCGGTGCTGGACACCATCGCCCTGGCCCGCTGGGTGCGCCTGCCGGTGCCCAACCACCGCCTCGGCACCCTGCTGGAGCACTACGGGCTGGCCCTGACCCGCCACCACGACGCGGCCAGCGACGCCGCCGACACGACCCGGCTGCTGCGGGCGCTGCTGCGCACCGCCGCCGCCCAGGGCGTCACCGACCTGCGCGCGCCGCACCCCGAGACCGGTGCGCTGCTGCCGCTGCCGCGGGTGGGTGACCACCGGGCCGCGCTGGCGATGCGCGACCCCGGCAAGGCCGGCTACCTGTTCGTGGACCGCAGCCGCGAGCACGAGTCGACCCACCGCGCCGGCCGCGGCAAGGGCGCCCTGCGCAGCGCGGCAGCGCGGCAGGCGTGGCTGGCCGGAGCTGTCGAGTGCGTGCAACTGCGCTGCCCCGGGCTGCAGGCCAAGACCGAGGCAGTGCGCGAACCGGGCGCCCGCCAGCTGTTCGTTGACGAGCTGCTCGAGCGGTGTCAGGCGCACCACGAGGCCGGGGAGAACACGCGGGCGAACACCGCCCTCGGTGCCGCCCTGAACCTGCTCCCGCACGTGGTGGGCACCGACACCGCCAGCGCGTGGCTGGACACCTGGGCCCCACGGCTGGCCCAGGTCGTCCGCTGCCCCGACCCGCGCCCCTACGACCCGGAGCGCAGCCCGCATGCCCCGCCGGACGCGTGCGCGCCCTGCCGGGCCGGGCGCGGCTGCCCCGCCGACACCTGGCAGAGCACCGCCGCGATGCTGCTGCTGGGCTCACGGCAGAAGCGCAACGCCGCCGGCGACCCCGCCTGGCTCGCCCCCGGCGGCCGCCTGGACCAGCTCATCGACGCCGGCCACGTCGAGCTGGCCGGGAACATCGTCTGGCTGCTGTACGAGATGAGCTCCACCAGCGCACCCCGCCGGGCTCGCGAGGTCGCCACCAGCTCGGTCGCCGCCCGGGTCACCCACCCCAAGCTCACTCGCGTGCTCGCCCTCACCGCCGAACGCGACGGCGACCGCGACCAAGCCCGCGCTCTGCTCGAACAGACCCTCGCCGCCCGCAACGGCAGCAGCGACACCGCCTGGGACGACCTACGCGACCTACGCGACGCCGTCGCCGCCCGTCAGGTCGCAGCCCAGCGCGCTGCCGAGGCGGCTGCACGGCGAGCCAACACACCGGCCCGCAAGGGGCACACCAGCCCCCAGGACCGGCCTGTGCGCCTCCGCTTCAGCCTTGCCCAGTTCCGGCCGCCGGCTTCCGCGCCGACGTCTGCGCGGCCTGGTCAATGCGTCCTGGGCTCCGCCTCAGCTGCGGCGGACCAGGCGGGGCCGCCCGGTCCAGGACCTCGCGGCTCGCGCACCCCGCCCTCACCCTCGTCGGTGCCGAAACCGCCGACACGGCGCGCGGCTCGAAGCAGGCTCGACAGGCCGTCCCAGTCCTGACGCAGCCGGTCCCGCTCTATCGGGTCACGGCACACCGCCACCAGTCGCCGGTTGGCATCTCGCGCGGCCTGAGCGAGCTCGGCAATGCGCGCAGCAGATTCAGGGCGCACCAGTCCGCCCCGCGGGAGCGCGCTCGTTGCCCGCTGGTAGGCCGCCCGCGCCCCCGCGTGCTCAGCACCCGGGCCGACCACGCCCACGAGAACGCGCTTGACCCCGTCACCCACGCTCTTCATGTAAGCCTGCGCCCGCAGGCGGCTTGGTGTCGAGGCACCTGCCCACCGGACTGTCCGTGCTGGCACGAGGCCGGACGGTTCGTGTGTGACGGACTCAGCGGCAGACCGTCGCGGCGACGTCAACGGTTGCGGTGCAAGGACCCGCTCAGCCAGTGGCCGGACCACGTCGTCCAGCTGCCGGTGCCGCGGCTCGAGTCGCAGCTACCAGTGCCCGGGAACGGCACCCGCTCGGCCCGACGCTTCGTTCACCGACAGCGTCACGGCCCCGAGCCACCACCGGTCAACTTCCACTGGCCGTCCTGACGCTCGAGGGACAGGAACCAGAGGGTGCGGCCAGACGAGAAACCGCTGGCGCTGCCGCCCCGAACGGTGATGTGCGCGGTGAACACGACGTTTCCTGGCGAGGAAGACCTCGGCTCGGCATCGACCGAGTAGGCCGTGAGCTTGACTGCTCCGCAGATGTCGCCGTTCGAGCGGGTAAACGTCGCTGCGGCGACGTGCTGCGCTGAGCCGCAGTCTTTCGACGCCACGTCGGTGAGGTAGGCGTCTACGACTGACAAAGCCGAGGCGTCACGCGGGAGGGACGCCGCAGCGCCGGTCGAGCTGCAGCCCACGAGGGCCACTAAAGCGAGCGCAGCGAAGGCGGCATGCCTGGGCGTCATAGGACGCTACTGTGCCGCACTGCCCCTAAGTCGCACAGCATCTCTCGCACCGGCCGCCATCCACGGGTCAAGTCCAGGCCGCACCAGGGCCAAGCGGCGCGCTCAGGGCCGGAGTCCGCCACCGCGACGGTTTCCCGCCGCCGCGTCGGGTCCGCTTCGCAGGTCACTCCGGCCGTATCGGCAGGGTGAGCTCGAGCTCGTCCGAGCGCAGGTCCAGTGACGGCAGCCAGGCGACCAGCCGGTAGGAGCCGGGTGGGACGTCGAACTCGCCGTCGTTGACGTGCACCGGCAGCTTCATCGACCGGTGCGGGCCGAGGTCCTCAAGCTGGTGACGCAACGGCGCGTGGGCGAACCAGCCCTGGTGGAGCGCCGTCCCGTCGGCAGCCAGCAGGCCGGCGTGCACGAAGCCGCTGTCCCGCGGGTCAGCCGTCCACGAGCGGTCAGTCCCGTTCGTGAGGGTGATGGTGAGAGTCGCCGGCTCGCCGGCGAGGGCGGCCAGCGCGCGATCGGGTCGCCACCGCAGCGCGAGGCCCGCGCGTCGGGCAGGCCGGCCGGGACGGGGCACGACCGGGCCCGGGTCGCCGCTGAGGATGCTCCGACCGTCAGCTCGGACGACGAGACAGAGCAGGGCCCAGCCGCCGTCCCGGGGCGCGGCGAAGGTGGTCTGGATCCAGCGGTCGTGCCCGGGCCTGACGTCGTGAACCTGCCGCCAGCCCTCGACCGGCAGCTCCACCCGGTCTTCCGGAAGGAGGGTGTCGTCGACGTCGTCGGGCACCGGCAGCTCGGCCAGCGGAACGCCGGGGCCCTCCAGCAACGCCGGCTCGATGTCGACGCCGCCGAGCGTGACGAGGTCCAGCTCCCCCATTCCCGTCCTCCTCCTGTCGTGCCGCTGCTGCCCGCCCCAGGCGTCACGGGCCTCCCGCGCGGGCTATGGCTGGTCCCACTCCACGTGCAGAGTGCTGCGGTAGGCGGCCGAGGGACCCTCGACGGTAGTGCCGGCACCCGGCGCACGCCCAGGCACGAGGACCCTCACTGCCCGATAGGCGTAGCCGTCCTGCTGGGCCGGCTCGTAGTCCAGCAGCACCATGTCCACGCCCGAGAGCGAGGCGTACCCCTCTCCCTCGATCACCGAGAAGTGCACCCAGCAGCCACCCGGCGTCTGCTCCGAGTCCAGCACGCCCCACCCGAGCTCGTCGTGCCACTCGCGGACCACTGAGTCGATCATGAACTGCACCCCCTCCAGGAGTGACTCACGGCCTCGCCGTCAGGAGCCCTCCTCGAACGGCTCACCGGTCTCCAGGTCCTCCCACCGGGCGGCCCTGCGTCGGCTGGCCCGGGCCAAGCGCTGGCCAGCAATGGCGAACTGGAAGCCCGGGCGGTGCCCCGCGCGGCTCCAACATCGCCACGCGCAGCCTGACCCGGCACTCACCCTCCCCGGACAGCACAGAACCCCCCGCACGAATACCACCAGGTCATCCCGCGGGGGTTCCGTCACTTCAGCCGGGGACCTTCCGTCAGGACCCCCTCACTTTCACCGTAAGGGGGGGGCAGTCGACTGCGACACGCCGCCCACGCGGCATCCAGCAGTTGAGCGGGAGGACGCGTCAGCCTGAACGAGCGCCCTCGCCCGACGAGGCACGTCGTCACGCTGCGTGAAGCTCATTGGCCCAAACTCACCAAACTTAGAAGCCGAACTCACGGGGACGTGATCGTTCCGAAGCGGCCTCGCCCCACGGGACCGGAGGTCGAGCCGCGGGGACCGGTCAGGCGGTGCGCACGACGCGCATGACCCGGCGGCGCAACCAGACGCGCCGGCTCCCGTCCGGGTAGAGCCGCAACCGGGCGAGCTCCCAGTGGCCGTACTCGGCGTGCTCGGTGAGCAGGCGCCGCGCCTCGCCGCGGTCCGTCCCGCGGGGCAGGTAGAGCTGCCGCACCTCGTACTCGGTCATCGCCCCATCTTGCCCCGTGCCCACCAGTGGGCAGAGCCGAAGCGCGCCGGAGACAACGGTGCGCGGCGGCTGCGGGCCGTAAGCCTCTCGCTCCACACGCCGCGGTGCCATAGGTTGCTGGCCATGTCCCCAGACGCCGCTGCCGTGCGCGCGGCCGCCGAGGCCCTGATCGCCGCCATCACCGAGCACCTCACCGCCTGCGAGCACCGCTCCGGGGAGGCGGACCCGGCGGTCCAGCGCGCCTACGACGCCGTCCGGCAGGCGGCCGAGCACTACGACGACGTCCTCTTCGACGCCTACGAGGAGGTCACCCCGTTCGAGTTCGCCGCCGCCCCGGTGTCCGAGGTCGTCGAGGGCACCGAGGTGCCGACGCGGGTCGGGGTCTACGTGCGCCGCGACTACGCCGTCCGCGACGTCGAGGAGCTGCTCGCCGCCGGCGAGCGGGCCGCGTCCGGGACCGCCGACGAGGACGAGGAGACCGAGGACGGCGAGGTCACCTCCGCCGGCCAGGCGGTCTACGCCCTCATCGACACCTTCGGCGTCGACGGGCTGGACGAGGTGGCCGAGGACTCCGGGCTCGAGCCGGTCGGAGGCACGGTCTGGGTGCTCTCCGAGGCCGCCGACGACGACACGATCTACGACGGCCCGTTCGACGACGTCGACGAGGACCGGCTGCTGCTGCGCCTGGACGAGGTCGTCGAAGGCTGAGGGCGTGGGCCAGGACCCGCCCGAGCGCCTCGTGGTCGACGGGCAGACCTTCGAGCTGACCCATCGTGGCGAGGGGCGCCACGACCTGACCTGGCTCTCCGGGCCCAACCCCGGCTACGGCTTCACCAGCCAGACCTCGACCCGGGACCCCTTGACCCGGGAGCAGCTGGAGCAGCAGGTCCGCGACTTCCTCGCCGAGATCGACCCGGCGACCGGCTACCTGAGCGAGCCCGCTGCGCCGGGCTCCTACCGGACGTCGGAGCCCGGGTCGGGGTAGGACGTCGCCGGCGCCGAGACGTCGTCCAGCGCACGGCGGATCTCGGCCGGCAGCACCAGGTGCTCGGCGGTCAGCGAGCCGCGCAGCTGGGCCGCGGTGCGGGCACCGAGCACCGGTGCCACCACGCCGGGCCGGTCGCGCACCCAGGCCAGCGCGATCTCCACCGGGGAGGCGCCCAGCCCGTCGGCGGCGGTGACCACCGCGTCGACGACCCGGCGGCTGGCGTCGTCGAGGTAGCGGTCCACGAAGCCGGCGAAGTGCGGGGAGGCGGCCCGGGAGTCTGCCGGGGTGCCGGTGCGGTACTTGCCGCTGAGCACCCCGCGCCCCAGCGGCGACCACGGCAGGATGCCCAGACCCAGCGCCTGGGCCGCCGGGACCACCTCGCGCTCGATCCCGCGCGCCAGCAGGGAGTACTCGACCTGGGTGGAGGCCAGCGCGGCCCGCACCGGGCTGGCCTGCTGCACGGTGGCGGCCCGCGCGGTCTGCCAGCCGCTGTAGTTGCTCACGCCCACGTAGCGCGCGCGGCCGCTGCGGACGGCGTCGTCCAGCGCGGCGAGGGTCTCCTCCAGCGGCGTCGCGTCGCTCCAGGTGTGCACCTGCCACAGGTCGACGTGGTCGGTGCCGAGCCGGTGCAGGGAGGCGTCCAGCCCCTCGAGCAGGGCCCGGCGGCTGGTGTCCACCACCCGCTCGCCGCTGCGCCGGTCGATGCCGGCCTTGGTGGCGATGACCAGCTGGTCCCGGGGCACGAGGGAGCCGAGCAGCCCGCCCAGCACCTGCTCGGCGGCGCCGTTGCCGTAGGAGACGGCGGTGTCCACGAAAGTGCCGCCGGCGTCGAGGAAGGCGCGCAGCTGGTCGGCCGACTCGTGCTCGTCGGTGTCCCGTCCCCAGGTCATCGTGCCCAGGGCGAGGCGCGAGACGCGCAGCCCGGTCGCGCCGAGTCGTCGCTGCTCCATGGCTGCGCAGGGTACTGGGGGCAGGTCGTGCCCCGGGTTCGCGCCTCGGCCCGGCGAGGCGGCACTGCGGTCGCCGACGGCTCCCGATAGCGTGCCTGCGGCGCGCACGCGTCACGTCGCGGACAGCAGGGAGACCGCATGCGACTCGGGCTCAACCTCGGCTACTGGGGCATGGGCAACGACGCCGACAACCTCGTCCTGGCCCGTGAGGCCGACGTGCTCGGCTACTCCTCGGTGTGGGTGGCGGAGGCCTACGGCTCCGACGCCGCCACCGTCCTGGCGTGGGTCGCCGCCCAGACCCGGCAGATCGACATCGGCAGCGCCATCTTCCAGATCCCCGGGCGCACACCGGCCAACTGCGCGATGACCGCCGCCACGCTGGACACGCTGTCCGGCGGCCGCTTCCGGCTCGGGCTGGGCGTCAGCGGCCCGCAGGTCTCCGAGGGCTGGCACGGCGTGCGCTTCGACAAGCCGCTGGCGCGCACCCGGGAGTACGCCGACATCGTGCGGATGGCGCTGCGCCGCGAGACCGTGCGCTACGACGGCCAGTTCTGGCAGCTGCCGCTGCCGGACGGCCCGGGCAAGGCGCTCAAGCTCACCGTGCACCCGGTGCGCGAGTACATCCCGATGTACCTCGCCGCCGTCGGGCCGAAGAACCTCGAGCTGTGCGGCGAGCTGTTCGACGGCTGGCTGGCCATCTTCTTCTCGCCCGAGCACGCCGAGCTGTCCCTGGCGCCCATCCGCGCCGGCCGGGAGAAGGCCGGCAAGACCCTCGAGGGCTTCGACGTCGTGCCGACCGTGCCGGTGGTCGTGGGCGAGGACCTGGAGAAGTGCGCCGAGCCGGTGCGGGCCTACGCCGCGCTCTACGTCGGCGGCATGGGCAGCCGGGAGAAGAACTTCTACAACCAGCTCGCGGTCCGGCTCGGCTTCGACGACGCCGCCGCGGAGATCCAGGACAAGTACCTGGCCCGGGACTACGCCGGGGCGGCGGCCGCGGTGCCGATGGAGTTCATCGACCAGACCGCGCTCATCGGGCCCAAGGAGCGCATCGCCGAGCGCATGCACGCCTACGCCGAGGCCGGTGTCACCACGCTGAGCGTCGCGGTCTACGCCGGCTCCATCGAGGAGAGGCTTGCCACGGTCCGCACCGTGGCCGAGGCGCTCGAGCTGTCCGGGCTGGGGGAGTAGTCAGGTGCAGTCGTCGGTCGGCTGGCTCGAAGCCGTCGTGCTCGGGATCGTGCAGGGACTCACCGAGTTCCTGCCGATCTCGAGCAACGCCCACCAGCTTATCGTGTCCCGGCTCGCCGGCTGGGGCGACCCCGGCGCAGCCTTCACGGCGGTCAACCAGCTGGGCACCGAGGCGGCGGTGCTCGTCTATTTCCGCAAGGAGATCTGGGCGATCATCCGCACCTGGACCCTCTCGCTGTTCCGGCCGGAGCTGCGGGGGGAGCCCGACGCCCGGATGGGCTGGTACGTCATCGTGGGCACCATCCCGATCGGCGTGCTCGGCCTGCTGCTGCAGAACCCGATCGAGAGCGCGTTCCGCAACCTCTACCTGGTGGCGGCCTCGCTCATCCTGTTCGCGCTGGTTCTGGCCTGGGCCGACGCCACCGCAGTGAACGAGAAGCCCCTGTCGCGCCTCAACTTCCGCGACTCGGTGCTCTACGGCTTGGCTCAGTCCCTCGCCCTGATCCCCGGCGTCTCCCGCTCCGGCGGCACCATCAGCGGCGGCCTGCTCATGGGCTACACCCGCGCCGCTGCCGCGCGCTACTCGTTCCTGCTGGCCATCCCGGCCGTGCTGGCCTCCGGGCTGTTCGAGCTGCGCAAGATCGGGGACACGAGCGCCGGGCCGTCGGCCGGTGGCGGGCAGACGGCGCTGGCCACCGTCATCGCGTTCTTCGTCGGCTACGCGGTCATCGCCTGGTTCCTCAAGTACGTCGCGAACGAGCGGCACAGCTTCAAGCCGTTCGTCTGGTACCGCATCGCGCTGGGCGTGGTCGTGGTCGTGCTGTGCCTCACCGGCGCGCTGCAGGCCTCGGGCTGAGCGCCGCCCGTCCCCGATAGGAGCGGTCCCTCGGGGCCTTGCGGCCGCTGCCGGCCTCGGCGCACCGTGAAGGTGCCTGCGAGACGGTGGGGGAGCCCCCCGAGGGCTGAGAGGTCGCGGAACCGAGAGGGGAAGCGGCGACCCCACTACCTGATCCGGACAATGCCGGCGTAGGGAAACCGCCTCGCAGGTACTTTCATGTCTGGGAACGCCTGTCTGGGAACGCGATCCTGCGCCGGCCGCGGCCGGCTGTCGGGGGCGGGGCATGACGAGCCGGCACGTCGAGGACCGCGCCACGAGGCAGGCCTGCTCGCAGGCCCGCACGACGTCAGCGACGCCCTTGGGGCCTGCTCGCAGGCCCGCACGACGTCGACGCCCTTGTTGACGGACGGGGCTCCTCGGCCAGGCCGCGCCACGACGTCCCGCGTACGAGGACCCCGGCGCCCGCGAGCTCCTCGGCGACCTCACGCCCGCCTGTGCGCCGCAGTGCGGCGCGCCGGCTCATCATGCGCCCGGCTCCGTGGCAGGCGCTGGCGAAGGCCGGGCCGCCGGTGGTCCCGGCGAGCACCCACGACGCGGTGCCCATCGAGCCGGGCACGAGCACGGGCTGCCCGACGGTGCGCAGGTCCGCCGGCAGGTCCGGGTGGCCGGGCCCGACGGCGCGCCGGGTTGCCCGGCTGCGCCCGGTCGGCGTGGTCAAGGGGTGAGACGACCCCGGTTCACGCGCGGACCGGTCGTTCAGGCGCCGTCGCAGGTGGTGCAGCAGACCACCTCCGAGGTCGTGCACACCACGGTCAGCCCGGGCAGCTGCCCCACCGCCTCGTCGTGCCAGACGGCCGGCTGTCCGCAGGTGGGGCACGACGCCCGGTAGTAGACGCTGCCGAGGCGGCAGCTGCCGCCGTCGGCGAGGCGGTCGATCGATCGGGGGTCCGGGTCGTCCGCCGGCTGCTGCCGGCTCGGGTGCGCCGTGGGCCGCCGGGGGGCCACGCCTGCGGCGCTCCCGTGCGGCCGCCGGTGCTCGTCCCGCCGGACCACGTCGCCGTTCATCCTCCGCACCCCCGCCACGGTCAGCCTCGCTCAGACGTCGACCACCACCTGGCAGCGCCAGCCGGCCTCGTGGTGCTCCACCTGCAGCCGGTGCGACGTCATCGCCTTGGGCGCGGGCCCGACCACCTCCAGCTCGGCCACCGGGCACACGGCCAGCGACACCAGCAGCCCGCCGCCGGGGGTCTCCGCGGCGGCCGCGGCCACCGGGAGCAGGCCGTGCGCGTCGAGCAGGAACACCACCTCGTCGAGCACCTCGCGCAGCTGGCCGGCCTCGTCGCCGGGCGCGACCTCGAAGCTCACCGAGCGGGTCGGGCGTCCTTCGCCCGCCCGCGCCACCGACTCGGCCAGCGCCCGCACCGCCTCGCTCATGCACTCGGCCTTGGTCGGCGCCCAGGCCTCCAGCCGCAGGTCCGCGATGTGCGGAAGGCTCCGGTGCCCGCGCAGGGTCAGGGCGCCGCCGACGTCCTCCCGCTCGCCGTTCACGGCCCACCCCCGCTGCTCCGCCACGACGCCCCGAGGGTGCGGCCGGGGGCCGCGCGCCGAGAAGGGGAGTAGGTCCCCGCCGCTGTGTCGGCAACGGGGCGGCGGCGCGTCGGCAACCTGGCCGAAACAGCGGTCGCCTACCGTCGCCCCCCGTGGCAGAGCACCCGGTGACGACGCAGCTGCGCTTCGAGCGCGCCGACTTCGCCGACCCTCGGCTGACGGCGTTCCTGCAGGCCCACCTGGACGAGCTCGCCCCCACCGCGCCGCCGGAGAGCCGGCACGCGCTCGACCTGCCCGGCCTGCAGGCGGACGGGGTGCGGCTGTGGGTGGCGCTCGAGGAGGAGCGCCTCGTCGCCACCGGAGCCCTGGCCGCGCTGGACGGCGGCGACGGGCGCCACGAGGAGCTCAAGAGCATGCGCACCGACCCGGCCCGCCGCGGCCACGGCGTCGGCCGGCGTCTGCTCGGGCACCTGCTCGCCGACGCCCGGAGCCGGGGCGTGCGCCGCGTCTGGCTGGAGACCGGCAGCATGGCGTTCTTCGCGCCGGCGCGAGCGCTCTACGCCCGGGCCGGCTTCGTGCCCTGCACGCCGTTCGCCGGCTACCGGGAGGACCCGAACAGCGTGTTCATGACCCGCGAGCTGTGACAGCGCACTGGGACGAGAGCCCGGGTCACAGCCAGCCGCTGCGCTTGAACATCCGGTAGAGCACCACGCAGGCCACCGCCATCAGCGACAGCGCGAACGGGTAACCCCAGACCAGCTCGGTATCGGGCATGTGCTTGAAGTTCATGCCCCAGATGCCGGCCAGCATGGTGGGCACGGCCGCGATCGCGACCCAGGCGGAGATCTTGCGCATGTCCTCGTTCTGGCGCACCGCCACCTGGGAGAGGTGCGCCTGCACGATGTCGGACAGCTGGCGGTCGTAGGACTCCACCTGCTCCGACGCGCGCAGCACGTGGTCGCTCACGTCGTTGAAGAACGGGCGCAGGTCCGGGTGGATGAACGGCACCGAGTCGTCGGCGGCCAGCCGGCCGCTCGGCTCGGCCAGCGGCACGACCGCCCGGCGGAACTCGTGCACCTCCCGCTTGAGCCGGTAGATGCGGGCGGAGTCGTCGGCCTTGTCGTCGCCGAAGACGTCGAGCTCGACCTGCTCCACGACGTCCTCGACCTGCTCGGCCACCTCCAGGTAGCGGTCGGCGACGGCATCGCAGATCGCGTGCAGGACCGCGGCCGGCCCGTAGCGGTGCAGCGCGTCGCCGTGCTCGAGCGTGTGCCGCACGTTCTCCAGCGACCCGCCCTCGCCGTGCCGGACCGTGAGCACGAAGTGCTCGCCGAGCAGCACCATGAGCTCCCCGGTGCTCACCGACTCGGCCTTCGGGTCGAACCAGACCGTGCGCAGCACGAGGAACAGCAGGTTGTCGTAGACGTCGAGCTTGGGCCGCTGGTGCGCCTTGACCGCGTCCTCCACGGCCAGCGGGTGGATGCCGAACAGCCGCGCCACCCCGGTCAGGTCGGTGGGGCTCGGCTCGAACAGGCCCATCCAGACGAAGGAGTCCGAGTCGGCCCGGGCCTGGGCGGCCAGCCGGGGGAGGCTGCGGGACTCATCGGTCCGCTTGCCCTCGCGGTAGAGCGCGCAGTCCACGATCACGCGGTCATGCTTCCACCCGGCGGGGCGGCCCACGCGTCGGCGCGCCCTGCCGGGGCGGCTCGCCGTGCCTGCGAGCGGTCACCGGCCGTAGGGTGGCGAGCCGTGACCACCGTCGTGCTGCTGCGCCACGGCCGTACCGCGGCCAACTCCGGCGGGGTCCTCGCCGGCTGGACCGAGGGCGTCGGGCTCGACGACACCGGGCGGCAGCAGGCGGCCGCCGCGGCGGCGCGCCTGGCCGGCGTGCCGCTTACCGCCGTCGTCGCCAGCCCGCTGCAGCGCTGCCAGGAGACCGCGTCGGCGGTGCTGGACGGCCGCGCGGCGGACGGCCCCGCCCTTGCGTTCCACACCGACGAGCGGCTCGGCGAGGTCCGCTACGGCGACTGGACCGGGCAGCCGCTCAAGACCCTGGCCAAGGACCCGCTGTGGAAGGTCGTGCAGGCCCACCCCAGCGCGGTCACCTTCCCCGGCGAGGGCGGGGAGTCGATGGCGTCCATGTCCCAGCGCGCGGTGGCGGCGGTGCGCGACTGGAACTCCCGGCTCGGCTCCGACGCGGTGTGGGTGGCGGTCTCGCACGGCGACGTGATCAAGGCGATCGTGGCCGACGCCCTCGGCCTGCACCTGGACCAGTTCCAGCGGATCGTCGTCGACCCGGCCTCGGTCACCGTCATCAACTACACCGAGCTGCGTCCGTTCGTGGTGCGGGTCAACGACTCCGGCACCGAGCTCGCCGCCCTGCTGACGCCGCCGCCCACGAAGGGGCGGCGCACCCGCAAGCCCAGCAGCGACGCCGTCGTCGGCGGCGGCGCCGGCGCGTGACGCTGGGCGACGGGCACGGCGGCGATCGTCACCGCCGTGACGTCGTAGGGTGATTGCATGCCGCGTCAGGTCTTCGACTACGACCCGCCCGAGCGCTTCGTCGCCGGCACCGTCGGTGAGCCGGGGTCCCGCACCTTCTTCCTCCAGGCTCGCGACGGCACCCGGATCACCAGCGTGGCGCTGGAGAAGGCCCAGGTCGCCATCCTCGCCGAGCGGGTGGACGCGCTGCTGGACGAGGTGCTGCGCCGCAGCGGCGGCACCGCCACCGTCCCCGCCGTGGCGCCCACCGAGCTCGAGGACAACGCGGCGCTGGACCAGCCGATCCTGGAGGAGTTCCGGGTCGGCACCATGGCGCTGGAGTGGGACGAGGACGCCCAGCGGGTGATCATCACCGCGCAGGCCACGGCCACCGCCGACGACGAGGAGGACGAGGACCTCGTGCCGCCGGACGAGGCGGAGGGCCCGGACCAGCTGCGGGTCCACCTGACCGGGTCGCTGGCCCGCGCGTTCGCCAAGCGGGCGCTGGCCGTCGTGTCCGCCGGACGGCCCCCGTGCCCGTTCTGCGCCCAGCCGCTGGACCCGGCCGGCCACATCTGCCCGCGCGCCAACGGCTACAAGCGCTGACACTGGACCTCGTGGCTCTGCTCGACCTCGCCGACGCGCTGCGCCTGCTGCGCGAGGGCACCATCGACGTCCACGGCCGGCTCGTCGACGCCTCCAACGCGACGCTGTTCGGCTCGATCACGCTCGACGGCGTCAGCGCCGAGTGCGTCTACAAGCCGCGGGCGGGGGAGCGGCCGCTGTGGGACTTCCCGGACGGCACGCTGGCCCAGCGCGAGGTGGCGGCCTACGCGGTGTCGGCGGCCACCGGCTGGGACGTTGTGCCGCCCACGGTGCTGCGCGAGGGGCCGTTCGGGCCGGGCATGTGCCAGCTGTGGGTCGACGTCGACGAGACGGTGGAGCTGGTCGACGTCGTCGCGCGGAACAAGGTGCCCGGCGGCTGGATGACGATCGTCGACGCGCTCGGCTCCGGTGGGCAGCCGGTCGCGCTGGTGCACGCCGACGACGAGCGGCTGCGGCGGATGGCGGTGCTCGACGCCGTCATCAACAACGCCGACCGCAAGGGCGGGCACGTGCTGCCGGCCACCGACGGGCGGGTGCACGGGGTGGACCACGGGGTTTGCTTCAACGAGGACGAGAAGCTGCGCACCGTGCTGTGGGGCTGGGCCGGCCAGCCGTTCGACGAGGAGGAGCGCGAGGTCCTGGGACGCCTCGCCGCGGACCTCGACGGCGCCGGGCCGCTGCTGGGCGAGCTGTCCACGCTGCTCTCGCGCCGCGAGGTGCGGGTGACCGCCGCCCGGGTGCGCCGGCTGCTCGACTCCGGCGCGTTCCCCCTGCCGGTGGAGGGGTGGCCGGCCATCCCGTGGCCCGCCTTCTGACCTCCCCTCCGAGGGCGGCGCTGCGAGGGCGTGGATAGGCTCGCGCGCATGCACGCCTGGCCTGCTCCCCACGTCCCCCGCCTGCCCGGCCAGGGGATCCCGCTGCGGCTGTTCGACACCGCCACCGGGCAGGTCCGCCCCACCAGCCCGGGGCCGACGGCGCGCATGTACGTCTGCGGCATCACGCCCTACGACGCCACCCACATGGGCCATGCCAACACCTACGTCACCTTCGACCTGGTGCAGCGGCAGTGGCGCGACGGCGGCCACGACGTGCTCTACGTGCAGAACGTCACCGACGTCGACGACCCGCTGCTCGAGCGGGCCAACCGCGACGGCATCGACTGGCAGGAGCTGGCCGAGCGCGAGACCACGCTGTTCCGCGAGGACATGACCGACCTCGGCGTCATCCCGCCGGACCACTACGTCGGCGCCGTGGAGGCGATCCCGCTGGTGGTCGAGGCGGTCAAGGAGCTGCGCGAGCGCGGTGCGGCGTACGACGTCGACGGCGACGTCTACTTCGCGGTCGGCTCGGACCCGCGGTTCGGGTCGGTGGCCAACCTGCCCCGCGAGCGGATGATCGAGATCTTCGGCGAGCGCGGCGGCGACCCGCAGCGCCCGGGCAAGAAGGACCCGCTGGACTGCCTGCTCTGGCAGGCCGCGCGCCCGGACGAGCCGGCGTGGGACACCGAGATCGGCCACGGCCGCCCCGGCTGGCACATCGAGTGCACCACCATCGCGCTGGCGCACCTGGGCATGACCTTCGACGTCCAGGGCGGCGGCAGCGACCTGGCGTTCCCGCACCACGAGATGGGCGCGTCCGAGGCCGCAGTCATCACCGGCGAGTGGCCCTACGCCCGGCACTACGTGCACGGCGGGATGGTCGGGCTCGACGGCGAGAAGATGTCCAAGTCCCGCGGCAACCTGGTCTTCGTCTCGCGGCTGCGCCGCTCCGGGGTCGACCCGATGGCCATCCGGCTGGCGCTGCTCGCGCACCACTACCGCGCGGACTGGGAGTGGACCCAGGCCGGGCTGGACGAGGCCGTGGCGCGCCTGGCCCGCTGGCAGGAGGCCGTCTCCCAGCCCACCGGTCCGTCGGCCGAGGCGATGCTGGCCCGCGTGCGCGAGGTGCTCGCCGACGACCTGGACGCCCCCGCTGCGCTCACCGCCGTCGACCGATGGTGCGAGGAGCAGCGGCTGCGCGGCGGCGACGACGAGCACGCGCCGGGCGTCGTCGCGCGGACGGTCGACGCACTGCTGGGCGTGCGGCTGTAGGACGGTCCACCCCACCCGCGCCGCAACGGCCACGCCTCGTAGCGCCTGGGTCAGGGTCAACGGCGCTGGTGACGGCGGGAGCGGGTGGGTGGTGCCGCACGCGGCCGGCCGGCGAACCCGGAGTCGGACCCACAGAGTGCGACGGCAGTGCACGACACACCGGGTCGGAGCGACAACACCGTCGCACTCTGCGCGGAGTGCTCGAGTGGAAGCATGATGCCGACGCGCCCACGGCGTGTCGGCAACATCCCTCCACTCGGGACCGCACCGGCCACCGCAAGCCGGGCCCGCGCCCGGCCCCGTCAACAGCCGCCTTGGGCCCCCGCCCCGCGCAAATAGTCGCCGCCCCCACGGAATTCCACGGGGGCGGCGACAAATGATCACGGGGCCGTGATCGTTCCGACCGGGGCCGGGGCGTCGGGAGGGGCCTCAGCGGTCGTCGCGGCGACGCAGGTAGCGCTCGAACTCGCGGGCGATGGCCTCGCCGCTGGCCTCGGGGAGCTCGGCGGTGTCGCGGGCCTCCTCGAGGGAGCGGACGTACTCGGCCACCTCCTCGTCGTCGGCGGCCAGCTCGTCCACGCCGCGCTGCCAGGCACGGGCGTCCTCGGGCAGCTCGCCGAGCGGGATGGGCACGTCGAGCAGGTCCTCCACGCGGCGCAGCAGGGCCAGGGTGGCCTTGGGGCACGGCGGCTGGGCGACGTAGTGCGGCACCGCGGCCCACACCGAGGCGGCCGGGACGCCCGCATGGGCGAAGGCCTCCTGGAGGACGCCCACGATGCCGGTCGGGCCCTCGTAGGTGGAGCGCTCCAGCTGCAGGGTGCGGGCGACCGTGTCGTCCGACGTCGTGCCCGAGACCGGGATGGGGCGGGTGTGCGGGGCGTCGGCCAGGAGCGCCCCCAGGGTGACGGCCATCTGCACGCCGAGGTCGCGACAGACGCCGAGGAGCTCCTCGCAGAACGCGCGCCAGCGCATGTTGGGCTCGATGCCGCGGACGATGACCAGGTCGCGCTTGGCGCCGGGCACGCGGGCGTAGGAGACCCGGGTGGTCGGCCACTCGATCTGCCGGGAGCCGTCCGGGCCGCCGCCGACCAGCGGGCGGTTCACCTGGAAGTCGTAGTAGTCCTCGGGGTCCAGCGCGCCGAGCCGGACGGCGTCGAAGACCTGCTCGAGGTGCTCGACGGCGTCGGTGGCGGCGTCGCCGGCGTCGTTCCAGCCCTCGAAGGCCGCGACGAGCACCGGGTCGACCAGCTCGGGGAACTCCTCGAGCTCGATCACCCAGCACCTCCGGTCGTGTCCGCCGACATCTGCTCGCCCGCGTGCTCGGCGAGCGCCTCGTCGGCCGCCGCCAGCACCGCGCCGGCCACCAGCGCCGGCCACTGCAAGGGTACGTCGTGCAGCGCTCCGGCCCAGCGAAGGATGCGCGGGCGGGGGAGCAGCCGCGCGGCCCGCTCCAGCCCCTCCTCGCGGGCCCGCCGCCAGCTCTCGTCGGGGAAGCTCGGGTCGGTCGCGCCGTGCGGCACGGGCAGCGGCTCGCAGGAGACCACCCAGGCGGGGGCGACGACGGCGGGCAGCACGTCGTCCATCCCGGCGTCGAGCAACCCGTCGAGCACCTGCAGATGCAGGTCGAAGCGGAGGCGAGCGCGGGCCAGCCCGTCCGCCCCGACGCCGAAGCCGGGCAGCAGCGCGGCCTCCAGCTGCGGCGACCACCACGGCGCGAGGGCCCCGCGGGCCAGCATCGCGGTGAGCTCCTCCGGCGGGAGCGCGAACCGCGGCGGCTCCAGGCGCTTGCGGACCTCCTCGCGGGGGCCGCCGCCGCCCGGGGTGGCCGTGCCGCCGTCCACCGCGAGCACCGCCTGCACCCGCTCGGGGTGGCGGGCGGCCAGCGTGAGCGCCACCCAGGCGCCCCACGAGTGCCCCACCACGACCGCCCGTCGCACCCCCAGCGCGTCGAGCGCGGCCACCGCGTCGTCCGCGCAGGTGGCGACGTCGTAGGGCCCGGACGGCGGGCGGTCGGCGTCGCCGTGGCCGCGCTGGTCCAGGGCGACGACGTCGTAGCCGCCGGCCGCCACCCGCGGGGCCACCAGGTTCCAGAACCGGCGCTGGCTCGCCAGGCCGTGCAGCAGCAGCACGGTGGCCCGCGGGTTCTCGCCATCCCACCGGGTGGCGCGCAGGCGCACGCCGCGCCCGGGGACGTCGAGGTCCTCCGCCCCCGGCGGCGGCCCCGCCGGACCCAACCGCTCCGGCTCCGGCTCCGATCCCAGGGAGGCCCGCCCGTTCGCGTCCAGCCCGCTCGCATCTGCCACGCCCGCAACCTACGCGCCGACGGAACAGCCGGCACCGTGCCGCCCGCCGCCGCCGCCCGCTGCGCCGCCCGCTGCGCCGCCCGCTGCCGCCCGCCGCCCGCCGCCGGGCCGAGGGCGCCGAGTACCCTCGATCACCGGAGCCGACGTCGCCTCCGCTCCCGCTGCCCGCGCACCGCGCCCCCCGGCGCCGGCGCCCCTCGCAGCACCCCGACCCGCAAGGAGTGCCCATGACCACCAGCTCCGACGCCCTGCGCCGCGCGCTCGCCGAGCGCGTCGTCGTGGCGGACGGGGCGATGGGCACGATGCTGCAGGCCGCCGACCCGTCGCTCGAGGACTTCCAGGGCCACGAGGGCTGCAACGAGGTCCTCAACGTGACCCGGCCCGACGTCGTCCGCTCGGTCCACGACGCCTATCTGTCCGTGGGCGTGGACGCGATCGAGACGAACACCTTCGGCGCCAACCTCGGCAACCTCGGCGAGTACGGCATCGAGGACCGCATCTACGAGCTGGCCCGCGCCGGCGCGCAGATCGCCGCCGAGGCCGCCCGCGACTGGTCCACCGCGGACCACCAGCGCTGGGTGCTCGGCTCGGTGGGCCCGGGCACCAAGCTGCCCACGCTCGGCCACACCACCTACGCCACCCTGCGCGACGCCTACCAGCAGCAGGTGGCCGGGCTGGTCGACGGCGGCGTGGACGCCGTGCTCGTCGAGACCGCCCAGGACCTGCTGCAGGCCAAGGCCGCCGTCAACGGCGCCCGCCGCGCGCTGACCGCCGCCGGCGCCGACCTGCCGGTCATGGTGCAGGTCACCGTGGAGACCACCGGCACCATGCTGCTCGGCTCGGAGATCGGGGCGGCGCTGTCCGCGCTCGAGCCGCTCGGCGTGGACATGATCGGCCTGAACTGCGCCACCGGCCCGTCGGAGATGAGCGAGCACCTGCGCCACCTGTCCCGGCACGCGCGCACGGGCCTGTCGGTCATGCCCAACGCCGGCCTGCCGCAGCTCGGCGCCGACGGCGCCTGGTACCC
This sequence comes from Motilibacteraceae bacterium, assembly GCA_051953655.1. Classification (GTDB taxonomy): domain Bacteria; phylum Actinomycetota; class Actinomycetes; order Motilibacterales; family Motilibacteraceae; genus JBQCHF01. The sequence goes on along the minus strand of JBQCIO010000112.1, from coordinate 3,416 downwards.
GCTCACCCCCGAGCAGCTGGCCGAGGCGCACGACCAGTTCACCCGCGAGTTCGGCCTCGCCCTGGTCGGCGGCTGCTGCGGCACCACCCCCGAGCACCTGCGCCACGTCGTCGAGCGGGTGCAGGGCCGGGCCCTGTCCCGCCGGCACGCGCGCCCCGAGCCGGGCGTCGCCTCGCTCTACCAGGCGGTACCGTTCCGGCAGGACACCACCTACCTGTCGATCGGCGAGCGCACCAACGCCAACGGCTCCAAGGCCTTCCGCGAGGCGATGCTGGCCGGGCGCTGGGACGACTGCGTCGAGATCGCCCGCGACCAGACCCGCGACGGCGCCCACCTGCTCGACGTGTGCATCGACTACGTCGGCCGCGACGGCGTCGCCGACATCCGCGAGGTGGTCGGCCGGCTTGCCACCGCCAGCACCCTGCCGCTGGTCATCGACTCCACCGAGCCGGCCGTCGTCGAGGCCGGCCTGCAGCTGCTCGGCGGCCGCGCGGTGGTCAACTCGGTGAACTTCGAGGACGGCGAGGGCCCGGAGAGCCGGTTCCAGCGGATCATGCCGGTGGTCAAGGAGCACGGCGCCGCCGTGGTCGCGCTCACCATCGACGAGGAGGGCCAGGCGCGCACCGCCGAGCACAAGGTGCGGGTGGCCCGCCGGCTCATCGACACGCTCACCACGCAGTGGGGGATGCGGGTCGAGGACATCGTCGTCGACTGCCTCACCTTCCCCATCGCCACCGGCCAGGAGGAGACCCGGCGCGACGCGCTGGAGACCATCGAGGCGATCCGGGAGATCAAGCAGCTCTACCCGGCGGTGCAGACGACGCTGGGCCTCTCCAACGTCTCCTTCGGCCTCAACCCGGCCGCGCGGATCGTGCTGAACTCGGTGTTCCTGCACGAGTGCGTCAAGGCCGGGCTCGACTCCGCCATCGTGCACGCGGCCAAGATCGTGCCGATGTCGCGCATCCCGGAGGAGCAGCGCCAGGTGGCGCTGGACATGGTGTGGGACCGCCGGCGCGAGGGCTACGACCCGCTGTCCACCTACCTGGAGCTGTTCGAGGGCGTCGACGCCTCCGCGGTGCGGGCCACCCGCGCCGAGGAGCTCGCCGCGCTGCCGCTGGGGGAGCGGCTGGCCCGGCGGATCATCGACGGCGAGCGCAACGGCCTGGAGGGCGACCTGGCCCAGGCTCTGGACACCGGGCTCTCCGCCCTGGACGTCATCAACGACCACCTGCTCGAGGGCATGAAGGTGGTCGGCGAGCTGTTCGGCCGCGGCGAGATGCAGCTGCCGTTCGTCCTGCAGAGCGCCGAGGTGATGAAGCAGGCCGTCGCGTGGCTCGAACCGCACATGGAGAAGACCGGCGCGGACGACGAGGGCAAGGGCACGATCGTGCTCGCCACCGTGAAGGGCGACGTCCACGACATCGGCAAGAACCTCGTCGACATCATCCTCACCAACAACGGCTACAAGGTCGTCAACATCGGCATCAAGCAGCCGATCAGCACGATCCTCGAGGCGGCCGAGGAGCACCGTGCGGACGCCGTGGGCATGTCCGGCCTGCTGGTGAAGTCCACGGTGATCATGAAGGAGAACCTCGAGGAGATGAACAGCCGCGGGGTGTCCTCCCGCTGGCCGGTCATCCTCGGGGGGGCGGCGCTCACCCGCGCCTACGTGGAGAACGACCTGGCCGAGCTCTACGAGGGCGAGGTGCGCTACGCCCGCGACGCCTTCGAGGGCCTGCGCCTGATGGACGCCATCGTGGCGGTCAAGCGCGGCGTTCCGGGCGCGGAGCTTCCGGCGCTGCGCCCGCGGCGGGTGCGGGCCACTGCGTCCGTCTCGGTCTCCGACGACCCGTCGGAGAGCACTCGGCGCTCCGACGTCGCCACCGACAACCCGGTGCCCACCCCGCCGTTCTGGGGCACGCGCGTGGTCAAGGGCATCGCCCTGGCCGACTACGCCGCCTGGCTGGACGAGCGGGCCACCTTCATGGGCCAGTGGGGGCTGAAGTCCTCGCGCGGCGACGGCCCCTCCTACGAGGAGCTGGTCGAGACCGAGGGCCGGCCGCGGCTGCGCGCCTGGCTGGAGCGGATCCAGACCGAGGGCCTGCTCGAAGCGGCGGTCGTCTACGGGTACTTCCGTTGCGTGAGCGAGGGGAACGACCTGGTCATCCTCTCCGACGACGGGTCGGAGCGGACCCGGTTCACCTTCCCGAGGCAGCGTCGCGACCGTCGTCTCTGCTTGGCCGACTTCTTCCGCCCGCGCGAGTCGGGGGAGACCGACGTCGTGGCGCTCCAGGTCGTCACGATGGGCAGCAAGGTGGCCCGGATGACGCAGGAGCTGTTCGCCGCCAACGCCTACCGCGACTACCTCGAGCTGCACGGGCTCTCGGTGCAGCTGACCGAGGCGCTGGCGGAGATGTGGCACGCCCGGGTGCGCGACGAGATGGGCTTCGCCGGCGAGGACAGCAAGGACCTCGACGAGGTGTTCCGGCAGGCCTACCGCGGCTCGCGCTACTCCCTGGGCTACCCGGCCTGCCCGGACCTGGAGGACCGCGCCAAGATCGTGGAGCTGCTGCAGCCGGAGCGGATCGGGGTCACCCTCTCCGAGGAGCTGCAGCTGCACCCGGAGCAGTCCACCGACGCGATCGTGGTGCACCACCCCGAGGCGAAGTACTTCAACGCCACATGAGCAGCCTGCCGCAGAGCGGGCCGCTGGCCGTGCAGGCCGTCCTGTTCGACATGGACGGCACGCTGGTGGACACCGAGCCCTACTGGATCGCCGCCGAGCACGCGCTGGTCGAGGAGTTCGGCGGCACCTGGTCCGACGAGCACGCGCACAACCTCGTCGGCAACCCGCTCACCGTCTCCGCGGACTACATCCGGAAGCACGGGAACGTGCCGCTGAGCACCGAGGAGGTCGTCGAGCGGCTGCTGGACGACGTCGTCAGCAGGGTGCTCGACCACGTGCCGTGGCGGCCGGGGGCGCGCGAGCTGCTCGAGGACGTCGTGGCCGGCGGGGTGCCCACCGCGCTGGTCACGATGTCCTACACCCGCCTGGCCGAGGCCGTGGTGGCGATGCTCCCGGCGGGCAGCTTCTCCACGCTGGTGACCGGCGACGTCGTCGCCAACGGCAAGCCGCACCCCGAGCCCTACCTCACCGCCGCCGCCACCCTCGGCGTCGACCCGGTGCGGTGCGTCGCCCTGGAGGACTCGGTGCCCGGCGTCACCTCGGCCGAGGCCGCCGGCTGCGTGACCGTGGGCGTGCCGCACGTCGTGCCGGTGCCGCCCGCCGCCGGCCGCATCCTGGTCGGCTCGCTCGCCGAGCTCTCGCTGGCCGCGCTGGACGACCTGGTGCGCCAGGCCCGCGGCTGAGGACCCAGAAGCCGAAGGGGTCGTGGGCGCCTCGGTTCCTTCTGTCG
>JBQCIO010000111.1:0-8390 GCA_051953655.1 Motilibacteraceae bacterium | reverse complement strand
CGTATGGGTGTGACACCCATACGTGGGACGCGGCCACGAACGGCGCCGGCGGCCGGCCCGGCGACCCAGCCCCCGCCCACCGCCGCCGTCACCAGCGCCGTTGACCGTGCAGAGATCACCGGCAGCTGTCACCGGCGTCCGAGCCTGACCCGAATTGCGCACACACCCCCCTCGCCGCCACCGGCGTGTCCTCCGGCGAGGCGCGCGACACGCCGTCGGGCGACCCCACCCTGTGTGTGCAAAACGGTTCTCACCAGGCGAAGAGGGGCTCGGGGCAAGCAGGAGCTACCGGTGCGGCTCGACCGGGGCTTGCCCCGGCGCCGTCGAGTGCGCCCTCCGCACCGCCCTGGCCGACTCACCGGCCTTGCGCGCCATGTCCGCCAGCGCCGCGCGGTGCGCGGCCGCGGCCTCGTAGTCGGCCACCCGGTCGCGCACCACCCGGGCGGGGGCGCCGACCGCCACGCTCATCGGGGGGACGTCACCGGTGACGACGGCGTGCGCGGCGAGCACGGTCCCGTGCCCCACCGTGGTGCCCCGCAGCACCGTCGCCTTGGTGCCGACCCAGACGTCCGGGCCGATGCGGACCGGGCTCTTGACGATGCCCTGGTCCTTGATCGGCACGTGGATGTCCGAGAAGACGTGGTCGAAGTCGCAGACGTAGACCCAGTCCGCGACGATCGTGGCCGCGCCGAACTCGACGTCGAGGTAGCAGTTCACGGTGTTGTCCCGGCCGAACACGCACTTGTCGCCCACCCGCAGCGTGCCCTCGTGCGCCCGCAGGCGGTTCTCGTCTCCGACGTGCACCCAGCGGCCGAGCACGAGGCGGCCGTAGCCGCGCCGCGCGTGCAGCTCGACGTCCCTGCCCAGGAACACGAATCCCTCGGTCACGACGTGCGGGTTGCGCAGCTTGAACCAGAAGAACCGCCAGTAGCGGACCAGGTACCAGCGGCTCCAGGCGCGGTGCCGCACCACCCAGCGCAGCGAGGCCAGGGTGAGGAAACGGGCCTGGCGCGGGTCCTCGCGGCGGGCGCGGGCGAACGGACGCAGCGTCGGCACGTCCACGACGCTACCGGCCCGGGAACCACCCGGTCGGCCCGCGTCGATGTTGCGCACCGGTAGCACCCGCGACACGTGCCCGACACGCGCGGGGGCGAGGGTGGTCCGGGTGAGCGACCCGCTCCCCGCCCTGCCGCCCGACGACCCCGCGGGCCTGCGCCGTCACCGCCTGCGCTGGCTGGCCCAGCCGTGGCAGCTCGCGCTGCCCGAGCAGACGCTGCTGGTGCGAGGTGCCCGGGCCGCCGACGTCGACGCCCTCCTGCTCCTGCACGGCCGCTGCTCCCCCGCCACCCTCGCGCACCGCTACCCGCGGTCCGGACCGCGCCCGTCCCGGGCCCTGCTGCGCCGCCTGGTGGCGGCCGAGCTGCCGCTGGTGGCGGTGTCCGCGCCCAGCCGCCTGGTGGCACTGGCCACCCTCACGCCGATGGACGACCGGACCGTGCACCTGGGCCTGCTGGTGGAGGACGCCTTCCAGCGCCGGGGCATCGGCCGCGCCCTGGCCGCCCACGCTGCGGCCGCGGCCCGTCTGCTCGGCTACCGGCACCTGCACACCGACGCGCCGGAGGGACAGCGCTGGGCCGAGAAGCTGCTGCCCTGCCTGGGGATCACGTCGGTGGAGCGCGACGACGAGGACGGCGTCCTGGCCGCGCTCGGGCACCGGGCGCTGGCGGGGCTGGTCGCGCCCGGCGCCACGGTGGACGCCCGCGCGTCCCCGTTCAGGCCGGCCGGGTCCCCGTGACCAGCACGTTGTAGAAGAACTTCTGCGGCACCACCCTGCTCAGCACCGCGCCGTCCACGGCGTCGAGCGCCAGCCAGCTGCGGTAGGCGAACCTCGCCCAGCCCCAGCCGAGGCGGTCGGGGTTCACCGCCGCCTCGAAGGTGCGCACCGGCCACCCGAGGAAGGCCGCGGTGAGCTCCTCGGTGACGGTGCGGACGTCGACGGCCCCGGCGCGCAGGGCGGTGCGGCGCAGCTCGCCCGGGTCGAAGACGTGCTGGTCCACCACGGCCTCCAGCGCCGCAGCGCGGGAGGACTCGGCCAGCTCCTCCTCGGGCCGCGCCCACCGGTCGCGGACCACCGGGAGCCGGGTGAGGCGCGTGGTCACCGCCCAGGTGAGGCGGCCCAGCCGGCGCGCGTACCAGTCACCGATCCGGGAGGGCTCGCCGGCGAAGACGAAACGGCCACCGGGCTTGAGCACCCGCAGCACCTCGCGCAGCGCCAGCTCGACGTCGGGGATGTGGTGCAGCACGGCGTGCCCGACGACGAGGTCGAAGGTGGCGTCGTCGTAGGGGATCCGCTCGGCGTCGGCCACCCGTCCCTCGACCTCGAAGCCCAGCCCCCGCGCGTTGCGCTGGGCGACCTCCACCATCCCCGGGCTCAGGTCGGTGACGTGCCCCTCCTCCAGCACCCCGGCCTGCTTGAGGTTGAGCAGGAAGAAGCCGGTGCCGCAGCCGAGCTCGAGCGCGGTGCCGTACGGCCAGCCCTCGGTGCCGGCCACCGCGACGAAGCGGTCCCGGGCGTAGTCGATGCACCGCTCGTCGAAGGAGATCGACCACTTGTCGTCGTAGGTGGCCGCCTCCCAGTCGTGGTAGACGACGTTGGCCAGCTTGGGGTCCGACCAGGCGGCCGCGACCTCCTCGGCGCTGGGCTCGCGGCCTGCCACGGTGCTCATCCTCGGTCCGCTCCCGGCTCTCTACTTGCCCTCGAACACGGCCTTGCCCGGGCCGTTCTCGATGAACGACTGCATGCCGGTGGCCCGGTCCTGGGTGGCGAACAGGCCGACGAAATGCAGCCGCTCGATCTCCAGACCGGTGTCCAGGTCCACCTCCAGCCCGCGGTCGATGGCCTCCTTGGCCGCCCGCAGGGCGTAGGCCGGACCGGCGACGAACTGGCCCGCCATCTCGCGGGCCGCCGCGTAGACCTCGTCGGCGGGGACGACCTTGTCCACCAGGCCGATGGCCAGCGCCTCCTCGGCCCGCACGTGGCGGCCGGTGTAGATGAGCTCCTTGGCCTTGCTCACGCCGATGAGCCGCGGCAGGCGCTGCGTGCCACCGGCGCCGGGGATGATGCCCAGCGCGATCTCGGGCTGGCCGAGCCGGGCGTTGTCGCCGCAGACGCGGAAGTCGGCGCACAGCGCGAGCTCGAGCCCGCCGCCGAGGGCGAAGCCGGTGATGGCCGCCACGACCGGCTTGGGGATGCGCGCCACCACGGTGAGGGCGTCGGTGAGCGCGCCGGCCTTGTCCACGGCGTCGACGTAGGCGCGCTCGGCCATCTGCTTGATGTCGGCGCCGGCCACGAAGGCCTTCTCGCCGCCGTAGATGATCACGGCCCGCACGTCGCGCCGGGCGCCGGCCTCCTCGGCCACCGTCCGCAGCTCGTCCTGGACCTGCTCGTTGAGCGCGTTGACCGGCGGGCGGTCCAGCCGGATCGTCCCGATGCCGCCATCGACCTCGAGGCGCACGAACTCGCCCACGCCGGACCTCCTCGTCCTCATCGCCACCGCGGGGCGCCGTCGTGCGCTCCCGCCGTCCGCACACTAGCCGCTGGGCGATGACAGGCCCGTCGGCCGCCCCGGGCGGCCCTCGGCGCGGTCATTGGGCAGGATGACGGGGTGGACGTGGACGAGGACCCGCCGTGGCCGGGGCAGTGGGCACCGCTGGGCGCGACGCCCAGCGGTGACGGCACCAACTTCGCCCTGTGGGCCCCGCGGGCCAGCGCGGTGGACCTCTGCCTGTTCTCCGACGACGGCCGGCCGGGCGGCGGGGGCGCCGAGCAGCGGATCCGGCTCGAGGAGTCGACCTTCGGCATCTGGCACGGCGAGCTGCCCGGCGTGGGCCACGGCCAGCGCTACGGCTACCGCGTCCACGGCCCGTGGGAGCCCTACCGCTCCTCCCGGTGGAACCCTGCCAAGCTCCTGCTCGACCCCTACGCCCGCGCCATCGACGGGATCGTGGTGCTCGACGACGCCGTGTTCGGGCACCGGCACGACCTCGACGACACCGTGCGGGACGATCGGGACTCCGCGCCCTACGTGCCGCGCGGCGTCGTCGTGGACGACCGGTACGACTGGGGACCGGACGAGCGGTTCCCGCGGGTCCCCTGGCACGACACCGTCATCTACGAGGCGCACGTGCGCGGCCTCACCATGCTGCATCCCGAGGTGCCGCCCGAGCTGCGCGGCACCTATGCCGGGGTCGCGCACCCGGCCGTGGTCGAGCACCTCACCCGGCTCGGCGTCACCTCGATCGAGCTCCTGCCGGTCCACGAGTTCGTCAGCGAGGAGCACCTGCTGCGCGGCGGGCTGACCAACTACTGGGGCTACAACTCGATCGGCTACTTCGCCCCGCACGGCGCCTACAGCTCCTCCGGGACGCGGGGGCAGCAGGTCCGCGAGTTCAAGGACATGGTGCGGGCGCTGCACGCCGCCGGCATCGAGGTGATCCTCGACGTCGTCTACAACCACACCGCCGAGGGCAACGAGAACGGCTACACGCTGTCCTTCCGCGGCATCGACAACGCCGCCTACTACCGCGTCCGGGACGGGCGGCACTACGCCGACTACACCGGGTGCGGCAACACGCTGGCCGTCCGGCACCCGCACGTGCTGCAGATGATCATGGACTCGCTGCGCTACTGGGTCACCGAGATGCACGTGGACGGCTTCCGGTTCGACCTCGCCGCCGCGCTGGCGCGCTCGTTCCACGACGTGGACATGCTCTCCTCGTTCCTCACCACGATCGCGCAGGACCCGGTGCTCTCCCGGGTCAAGCTCATCGCCGAGCCGTGGGACGTCGGCGAGGGCGGGTACCAGGTGGGCGAGTTCCCGCCGCTGTGGACCGAGTGGAACGACACCTACCGCGACGCGGTGCGCGACCACTGGCGCGGCGCCGGGGCGGGCGTGCGCGGGCTGGCCTCGCGCCTGTCCGGCTCCAGCGACCTCTACCGCGACGACGGCCGGCGGCCGTTCGCGTCGATCAACTTCGTCACCGCCCACGACGGCTTCACCCTCACCGACCTGGTCTCCTACGACCGCAAGCACAACCAGGCCAACGGCGAGGGCAACCGCGACGGCACGGACGACAACCGATCGTGGAACTGCGGGGTGGAGGGACCCACCGCGGACCCCGGCGTGCGCGCCCTGCGCCGGCGCCAGCGCAAGAACGTCCTGGCCACGCTGCTGCTGTCCACCGGCGTGCCGATGCTGACCTCCGGCGACGAGCTCGGTCGGACCCAGCACGGCAACAACAACGCCTACTGCCAGGACAACGAGCTCTCCTGGTTGCACTGGGACCTCTCCCCCGACGATGCCGAGCTGCTCGAGTTCACCCGGTTCGTGCTGGAGATCCGGCGCGAGCACCAGGTCTTCCGGCGCCCGCACTTCTTCGAGGGACGGCCGGTGCGAGCGGGCGGCCGCAAGGACCTGGCCTGGTTCCGGCCCGACGGCCGGGAGATGGACGACGAGTCCTGGTGGGACCCGCACCTGCGCACCCTCGGCATGTTCCTGGCCGGCGACGGCATCCGGGCCCGGGGCCCGCGCGGCGAGGCGATCACCGACGAGTCGTTCCTGCTGCTGCTCAACGGCGCCTCGCACGCGGTCGACGTCGTGCTGCCGGGGACCCCGTGGGCGTCGGGCTGGAGCGCCGTGCTCGACACCGCGAACGACGAGCGGGCCGGCCTCGCGCTGGGCACCCACGCGCCCTACCGGATGCCGACCCGCTCGCTGGCGCTGCTGCGGGCCGTGGACTGAGGCGCTCCTACGGCTCGTCGTAGAGACGTCGGCGCGGCACCTCCGTCAGGCGGGGCAGCAGGACGGCCGCCTGGTCGTCGGCGGCGGTGTAGCTGATCACCCGTACTCCCTGGCGCGGGGCGAGCCACAGGCTGGTGTGGGTGAGGCGCAGCAGCCCGAGCTCGGGGTGGAGGAACCGCTTGAGGACGGTCTCGGGGGCGGCGACGTCGTGCCGTCCCCACAGCTCCACGAACTCCGGCGAGGCCGCCTGCAGCCGCTTGACGAACGACTTCCAGGCCGGCTCGGCGACGTGGTCGGCCATCGCGGCGCGGAACTGCGCCACGATCCGGCCGACCGACTCGTCGTAGTCGACGAGCTGGGTCCGGAAGGCGGGGCTGGTGAAGGCCAGCCACATCGTGTTGCGCTGCTCGAGGTCGAGCGCGTCCAGGTCGCCCGTGAGCCCCTGGTAGGCGTCGTTGTAGGCGAGCAGGTCGTAGCGACCGTTGACCACGGCGGCCGGGAAGGGTGAGAGCTGCCGGAGCACGGCGTGCACCGAGGCGGGCACCGCCTGGCACTCCGAGGCGATGGTGGCGACGGCGGATCCGGCCAGCGTGAACAGGTGGGACCGCTCCTGCCGGTCCAGCAGCAGGGTGCGGGCGATGGCCTCGAGCACCTGGTCCGAGACGTGGATGTCCCGGCCCTGCTCCAGCCACGTGTACCAGGTGACCCCCACCCCGGCGAGCTGCGCCAGCTCCTCCCGGCGCAGGCCCGGCGTGCGTCGACGGCCGCCCGCCACCAGACCGTGCTGCTCCGGCGCGATCCGCTCGCGGCGGCTGCGCAGGAACGCGGCCAGCTCGCGCCGGCGGATCTCGTCCGGCCTCGCCGGCGCCACCGGGCGCGGGCGCCCGGGTGCGGTGCCGGTGCCGGCGCTGATCTCCAGGAGGGTGGTCACGGCGCCAGCCTGCCCGAGGACGGAGCCAGGTGCCAGGTGCTGTCAGTACCAGGATGAGCAGGCTCCTGGTACCCCTCTCGCCGGGCCCGCAGAGTCGTCGGCATGCGATCAACCACTGCTCCCGCCGGGGGCGTCGCCGTCGCCGACCGCGCTGCTCCGGCTCGCGCCGACCTCCGTCCGACCGCCGCGCCGCACGCGCTGCCCCTGCGGGGGGCCACCGTCGCGACCCTCCTCGTCGGCTACCTGCTGCCGATGATCGACTTCTTCATCGTCAACGTCGCGCTGCCCACCATGGCGCGCGACCTGCACGCCGGCGAGGCCACCCTCGAGCTGGTCGTCTCCGGCTACGCGGTGGCCTACGCCGTGCTGCTGGTCCTGGGCGGCCGGCTCGGCGACGCGCTGGGGCGCAAGCCGCTGTTCCTGGCCGGCACCGTCGCCTTCACCGTGGCCTCGCTGCTGTGCGGACTGGCGCCCGGCGCGGGCACGCTGGTGGTGGCCCGGGTGCTGCAGGGCGCCTCGGCGGCCCTGCTGGTGCCGCAGGTGCTCGCCACCATCCAGTCCACCGGCACTCCGGCGTCGCGCTCGCGCGCCCTGGGCTGGTACGGCGCGGCCGGGGGGATCGCCGCCGCCGGCGGCCAGCTGCTGGGCGGCGTGCTGGTGAACGCCGACCTGTTCGGCTCGGGCTGGCGGCCGGTGTTCCTCGTCAACGTGCCGGTGGGCGTCGTCGGGTTCCTCCTGGCGGCGCGGCTGGTCCCCGACACCCGGTCCAGCGCGCCGTCGCGGCTGGACCTGCGCGGGACGGCGCTGCTCGCCGTCGCCCTCACCGCGCTGCTGGTCCCGCTGACCGAGGGCCGGGCGCTGCACTGGCCGGCCTGGTCGTGGCTGCTGCTGGCCGCCGCCCCGGTCGTCGGCGTGGTCCTCGTGCTCGTCGAGCGGGCGCAGGAGCGGCAGGGCCTGCTGCCCCTGCTGCCGCCCTCGCTGGTCACCCGCCCGACGGTGCGGCGCGGGCTGCTCCTCGCCGGTCCCTTCTTCGCCGGCTTCGGTGCCTTCATGTTCGTCATCGCGCTGGTGACGCAGGGGGCGCTCGGCTACTCGCCGCTGCGCGCCGGCCTCGCGATCGCGCCGATGGCCCTGGCCTTCCTCGGCGGCTCGCTGCTGACCACTCCTCTGGTGGCCCGGCACGGCCGCTCGGTCATCACCGCCGGCGCGCTCCTCCAGGCCGTAGGCATCGCCGGGCTCGTCCTGACGCTGCTGTCGACCTGGCCGCACGTCACCCCGCTGGACCTCGCGCCGTCCACCGTCGTCATGGGGCTGGGCCAGTCGTTCATCCTCAGCCCCCTGTTCCGGGTGGTGCTCGGCGACGTGCCGGTCGCGTCGGCCGGTGCGGCCAGCGGGGTCCTGGTGACCACCCAGCAGGTCGCCCTCGCCCTGGGTGTCGCGCTGCTCGGGACGCTCTACGTCTCGCTCGCCACGTCGGCCTCGTGGGGCCCGCGGGACGCGCTGGTCGTCGTGCTGACGATCCAGGGCGTGGTCGCCCTCGGCGTGGCCGCCGGGAGCCGGCTGCTGCCGGAGCGGTAGGGCCGCTCTCCCGCCGTCACCAGCCGCCGTTGACCTCACGGTGGCAGCCAGCCGCGGGCTCGCCGACCTCGTGATCGTGA
>JBQCIO010000110.1:0-6644 GCA_051953655.1 Motilibacteraceae bacterium | reverse complement strand
CCGGCCGCCCGCGGGCACGGGCCCGGGTCGGGCTCGCTCAACGAGCGGGCCGCGTCGGCCGCGTGCAGCGCCCGGGCCTGCCGCACCAGCATCCGCGCCCGGGGGAGGTCCATCCGCAGCGCCTGGGCCAGCCAGTCCTCGGTCTTGCGCACCCCGGAGATCCCCTGGGCCACGCCGCGGCGTTCGCACTCGTGCAGCAGGCACAGCAGCACCAGCATCAGCTGGTTCAGAACCGTCCCGACCAGGTGCAGCAGCGCCACCAGCTCGGAGGGCTTCGCCACCGAGAAGTCCACCCGACCCGCGCCCGGCGCGACGACCGCCTCGACCGAATCCGCCACCGCCAGCAGCCCGACCGCCAGCGGGGAGGACCCCACCCCGCCGCGGTCGACGCTGTCTGCCATGCACTGATTCTACCCGAACAGGCGTTCGAATAGCAGCCTGTCCACAGCAGAAACCAAGGAACAGTAACGGCTTCTCGCGGACGGACTGCTTGGAGTGAGGTGACCCTGGTTCACAGAGCCACACGCCCCCCCGCATCAGCCAGCCGGCCGCGGTCCCAGAGCGTCGTCCGCGGACCCGAATCACTCCCCCTCGTACCCCGCCGCGTCCCGCAGCCCTCGCCGCACCAGCGGCGCGTCGGGCACCTCAGCGCCCCGCTCCGGCACCACCGTCAGCTCGCCCTTGGTCTCGTAGAGGACGTAGCGCAGGTCCGCGAGATCCTCGTGGCCCAGCTGACGCACCTTGGCCAGCACGTCGTTCTCGGTGAGCCCGGTGACCACGAGCTGCCGGTGGCGCAGGCGTCCGTGGTCGACCAGCACGCGCACGCGGTGGTCCACCGCCTTGCCGAGGAGCGGGTGGAAGCGCCCGAAGGTGACCACGGCGTGCACGGCGAGGACGGTCAGCAGGGCCACGGCGCCGACCAGGACGGACTGGTCGGGCGCGAGCGCCGTGCGGCCCAGGATGGCGCCGACAGCCACCGCCGCCGCGAAGTCGATGGCGGTCCACTGGCTCAGCGTGCGGCGGTGGGCCACCCGCAGGCCGAGCAGTGCGACCAGGTAGACCAGCGCCGCCTTCGCGGCCACCACGCCCAGTCCCGGCCCCAGCCCGGTCAGCCAGCTCACATCGCTTCCTTGATGCCCTTGCGGATGAGCCAGGAGTTGACCGGCCAGGCGGTGAGGAAACCGAGCACCATCCCGATCTGCATGAGGAACCAGTAGACCGGCGAGTCCGGGTGCAGGTGGGGTTGCGGGAACAGCACGAACGACATCAGCGCCATCCACCCGAACAGGCCGACCTCGAAGGCCGTCAACGAGAGGACGTCGGCCTTGGCCGCCTGGACCAGTCCCTTGCGCAGGCCGAGGCCGCGCATGGGCGCGATGGCGAAGTACTGGAAGACGATCCCGAGCGCGAGGGCGAGCAGGTAGTCGCCGACGTACTCGGCCGCGAGCACCGACCCGCCGACGGACAGCCCGGCCAGGAACACGACGGACTCGGCCACGATGTCGCCCAACGTGCAGCCCGCGCCGCAGTGCCCGACGCCGGTCGCGACCATCGCCCACCGTGGCGGCTCGGGGGGCGACTCCATCCCCTGCTCCCGCCTCCACCGCGGGCTCTTCGGCCGCCCGAAGCGGCGGTACCCCAGCACGGCGAGCGGCCCGAGGTAGAGGGCGCTGACGGGCCACACGGCCTCCATCACGCCCATCTGCTGACGCCGCCCCCGGCCGTAGATGTCCACGACGATGGCCAGCCCGCAGAAGCCGGCCACCGCGAGCGACAGCCAGGACAGGGCGACCAACCAGGACGGTGGGGCGGACATGCGACCTCCGGGCCTGCTCGCGGCGCGCCGCCGCGCGACGACGCGGTGCGCCCCGCACGCACCCTGGTCCCGTACCCCCTTGCCGTCGGCCGACTCTTGCCCTCAGCCACCGGACCGTCGGCGTGCGCGGCGCGGGTCAGCCGAGCACCGCCCCCGCGACCTCTGGCGGGCGCGCGACGACGCGGTCGCGGCCGGCACGCTTCGCGGCGTAGAGCGCGGCGTCGGCGACCGTCAGCAGGTCCTCGCCCTGGTAACCGTCGCCGGGGGCGGCAGCCACGCCGAAGCTGGCGGTCACCGGCTCCGCCCCGCCGGGCAGCAGCGCGTCCGCCACGGTGGCGCGGATCCGCTCGGCCAGGGCCACCGCGCCCTCGACGTCGGTGTCCCGCAGCAGCAGCACGAACTCCTCGCCGCCGTAGCGGTAGGCCCGGTCCCCCGAGCGCAGCCCCGACTCGAGCAGGGCGGCGAAGCGCTGCAGCACCTCGTCGCCGTGCGCGTGGCCGTGCGTGTCGTTGAACCGCTTGAAGTGGTCGACGTCGCACATCACCAGCGCCAGCGCGAGCCCGTGCCGCTGCGCGTGACGCGTCTCGCGGGCGAGGTCCTCGTCGAACCGGCGCCGGTTGTGCAGGCGGGTCAACGCATCGAGCCGGCTCCACTCCTCGGCGCGCTCGTAGAGCCGGGCTGCCTCCAGCGCGGTGGCGGCGTGCACGGCCAGCGCCTCGAGCACCGACTGCACCTGGGCGCCCTCGCCCTGTCCGCCCGTCTCGCCCTGACCGGCGGACACGTGCACGTCGAGCACGCCGACGACGCGGGCACCCACGATCATCGGCAGCGCGAGGGCGGCCCCACCGGCGCCGTCGGGCACCGCGACGGCGCGGCCGAAGCGGGCCGCGTCCCCGGCCACCCCCTCGCCCATGGGCAGCGCGCGGACGGTCAGGCCGTGCCGGGGCGAGCCGCTGGCCGGGTGCACCAGCTCGAGCGCGTCGTGGTCCTCCCCCACGAGCCACACCACGACGTCGCCGCCGGAGATGCGCTGCGCGCTCTCGGCGAGCGCCTGGACGACGTAGCGGACGCTGAGCGAGCCGCCGATGGCCCGGGCGAACTCCAGCACCAGGGCCATGTTCCTGCTGTGGGCGAGCGCCTCCTCGCGGCGGAGCCCCAGCTCGTCCCGCGCCACGCGCAGCTGCTCGACGGTGTGCCGCAGCCCTTCGCCGACCCGGACCAGCTCGGCCGGCCCGCGCAGCGGCGGGACCGGCGAGAGGTCGCCGGCGGCGGCCCGCTCGAGCGCGCCCAGCAGGTCTCCGACAGGGCGTCGGACCTGCCGCCGCAGCCGCACCACGCTCAGGACGGCGACGCCGATGGCCGCGAGCAGCAGGCCCAGCTGCAGCCTGCCCAGCAGGTTGGTCGCGTCGGCCTGGCGGCGCTGCGTCGCCTGCAGGCCCGCGTCCAGGCGGTCCATCAGGGCGCTGTTCGCCGCCCGGTAGCTGTCGAACAGCTGCTTGCCCCGTTCGAGCTCGGCCGCCGACCGGCCCGCCACGGCCGGGGCGGTGGCATGCGGCTCCGCCCAGCCGGAGGTCCACGCCTGCTCGCTCAGGCGCAGGTCGAGAGTGAGCCGGGACAGTGCGCTGTCCTCGTGCACGACGTCGAACAGGGCCGCGTCGGCGGCGGCCAGCTGCTCCTGCCCGGCACGGTACGGAGCGAGGAAGGTCGCGTCGCCGCTGAGGATGTAGCCGCGCAGGCCGGTCTCCTCGTCGAGCATCGCCTCGTGGGCGGTCGTGGCCTGGCGCAGCGCGTCGATGTCCGCGGCCAGGGTGCGCTGCAGGGGGCCGACGACGAGGAAGGCGCCCACCAGCTGGACGAGCAGCGCGAGCGCCAGCAGGGTGAGGACCGCACCGAAGGCGCGGACGACCTCGGTGCCGAGCGGCCTGCCCGCTCCGGTCGCCCCACCGCCGCGCTCGTCGGCGCCGCGCCCGCCGGCGTGCCTGACCACCGCTGCCCTCCCGACCCGTCCTGCCGGGTCGTCCGGAGGCGCTCCACGTCGACGTCGACGACGTCTGCCGCACCGTCGTCACGCCCCGCACCCACCTGAGCCGAACGCGGCTGTGCGAGGACGGTCCGGCAGCCGGTCCTACGGGGTGCCGGGCAGCGCCGCGAGCAGCGCGGCCGTGGCGGCGGCACGCACCACGGTGGGGCCGCCCAGGATCCGGCCGCTGGACAGCGGGGAGGAGGCCAGCCAGGTCCGCACCGCCGCGGTGAGCGTGGTCCCGTCGGTGAGCAGCACCGGCCGCCCGGCGACACCGGCCGGCAGCCCGTCGACGATGTGGGCCTGCTGCCCGGACACCAGCTCGGTCTCGCCGGCGGTGGCGAACGTGCGCGCGACGGCCAGGGCGGTCGCGTAGCGGTCGGCGCCGCTGAGCCGGACGGCGCCGGGCAGCTGCGCGGCCACCGCCGCCGAGACCACGTCGGTCCCTCCGAGGACGTACGTGGTCTGCACGCCAAGCCGCGCCACCTCGGCCCGCACCACGTCGGGCAGCGCCGTCGGCCGGGTCAGCAGCACCGGCTCGCCGCGGCCGGCGGCCGGACCGCCGGCGGCGAGCGAGTCGATCCAGCTGGCCTCCAGGCCGGACCCGACGAACGCGACGTGGTCGACGGCACCGCCGGCCGCCGCGAGCGCGCGGGCCACCGCCACGCTGGTGGCGTAGCGGTCGGGGCCGGCCACGACGTGCACGGTGACGCCGAGCGCGGCCAGCCGCGAGCGCACCGAGACGCCGGCGGCGGCACCGATGACGTAGGCAGAGGTGACTGCGTGCGCCCGGACGTCCGCCTCGACCGCCGGCGACAGCGCGGTGGTCGCGGTCAGCAGCAGCGGGGCCTGCAGCGCCCGGGCCAGCGGCGCGGAGACCAGCCCGTCCACGAGCGCGGCGTCCGGACCGGGCGCGAGCACGATCGTCCGCGCCTGCGGGAACACGGCGCGGCCCGCGGCGACCGCGGTGGCGTAGCGATCGGCTCCGAACACCCGGGTCAGCGGGCAGCCGGCCAGCCGCGTCGCCCCGGTGCGGACCAGCTCGGCGCTGCCGGACCGGACCTGTCCCTCGCTGAGGTAGCGCAGCGTGTAGAGCCCTGGCGGTGCCAGGGCACCGGTGGAGTCCTTGCCGTCCCAGGTGGTCGTGACCGTGCCCTTGGCCACCCCGGACCACTGCCGCAGCGCTCGCCCGGAGCACTGGTCGAGCACCTGCGCCGTCCACGCCTGGTAGGTGCCGAGGGTGGCCCAGAAGCGCAGGGACACCGGGACGGTGGCCGTGCCGGCGGTCGCCCAGTCCGAGGACATCCTGAAGCCGCTGAGGCTGGGCGCGCCGATGCTGCCGAAGATGGTGGCGAAGGTCGGCAGCGCCAGGCAGGTCGCGTCCAGGTCATAGGAGCCGTCCACCCGCTGGCCCATCCAGATCGGGCCGCCGTTGAGGGACGGCGTGCCGCAGATGCTCAGCGCGCCGGCGTAGCCGGTTCCGGTGTAGTCCCCGGCCTTCCACATCGGGTCGCCGTCCTGCCAGCTGCCGGTGATCGCCTGCCAGGCCGAGCGGGTGGAGTACCAGCCGGTGCCGAGGCCGGCCGCACGGAAGCCGGCCCGGATCCCCAGCAGCACCTGGCGGTTGTTCGCGGTCGAGGTGAGCGGCCAGTTGGGCGGGGTGGGCGCTCCGGGCCGCGGCTCGACGTCGATCCACACGAACGGCACCGCGAGGCCGGTCGCCGCGAGGCTGCCCAGGTCGAACCGCGCCATGGCGTAGCCGACGTTGTAGAGCCGGCCGGCCAGGGTGCCGGCGTTCATCGGTCCGCTGCTGCCGTAGGCGGCGAGCTGGGCGCTGGTCGGGTACGCGGCCATCGTGTAGGCGCCGCGCGGCAGGTTGTTGGCGCGCACGAAGGCGACCTGGTCGGCGAGGCAGTGGTTCCGGTGCAACGGCAGCCCGTCGGTGAGCCCGATGACGACGAACTGGGTCGTGGTCGGCGGCATCGGGAGCCCGTAGCCGACGCCGTAGCTCGTGCCCGGGATGGCCATCCCGCTGCCGGCCGGGCACTGCGGCCAGGAGACGTCGTGGCCGAGCAGATGCGCCGTGGTGGCGGCAGCAGGGTTTCCTACGAGCGGTAGGAGGAAGGTCGCCAGCAGCGCGGCGACGGCGGCTGCGGCGGTCCGGCGCCACCGCTCGGTGCGGTCGCGGCCGGCTGGGCGAGCGGCCCGGGCGGGGCGGGACGGGCGACCGGACATGGGTGCCTCCGGCGTGCTGCGGTTCGCCCTCGACGCTAGGCCTGCGCGTCCGGGGACGGAGCCGAATCGGCGAGCCGGCGGGAGGGCCGGTGGTCAGCGGCTCAGCGGAGGGCGCGGCCTGGGCGAGCGGCGCCGTCGGCGCCCAGGTCGAAGGCCGCCCACACCACCTTGCCCTGCGCCGTCGGCCGCACCCCCCAGCGGTCCGCGAGCAGGGTGACCAGCTCGAGCCCGCGCCCGTGCTCGTCGTCCGAGCCGGCGCGCATCCGCCGAGGCAGGTGGAAGGCGTGGTCGGCCACCTCGAGCACGAGGTGGCGGTCCGGGTCCAGGCGCAGGTTCACCGCCAGGGGCGGGCGGCCGTGCACCAGGGCGTTGGTGACCAGCTCGCTGGCCAGCAGCACGACGTCGTCGAGCAGGCCCGCCGGCAGGGCGACCGGCCCCGGCTGCCACTGCTCGAGCGCGGCGAGCAGGCGGCGGCGCACCTGCTGGACCATCCGCTCGTCCGCGGGCACGTCGAGGTGGAGGGTGCGGCTCTGCGCGGCGCGCTCCCCCACCCGGGCCAGCAGCAGCGCGACG
>JBQCIO010000109.1:0-14006 GCA_051953655.1 Motilibacteraceae bacterium | reverse complement strand
GGTCCGGCCTGCTGGACGAGGGGGTCCCAGTCCTCGTCCAGCAGGCCGAGCTCGATCTTCTGCGCCAGCACCCGGCGCAGCGCCCTGTCCACCAGGGCCTCGTCCACCAGGCCGTCCCGGACCCGCTGCACCAGCGGGTCCAGGTAGCAGCGTGCGGTGGGCAGCTCGACGTCGATGCCGGCACCCAGGGCGAGGGCCGCGGCGTCGGCGTCGTCGGCGGCGACCCCGTGCTGGGTGACCAGGAAGGCGATCGCGAAGTAGTCGGCGACCACCGTGCCGGTGAAGCCCCAGCGCTCGCGCAGGACCCCGGTCAGCAGCCCCGGGTCGGCAGCGGCGGGCAGCCCGTCGACCTCGGCGTAGGAGTTCATGACCGACCGCGCGCCGCCCTCGCGCAGCGCGGTCTCGAAGGGTGGCAGGAAGACGTCCTCGCGCTCGCGCGGCCCGGCGTGCACCGGGGCGAGGTTGCGGCCGCTGCGCGAGGCCGAGTAGCCGGCGAAGTGCTTGAGGGTGGCCACGACCCCCGCGCCCTCCAGGCCGCGCACGTAGGCCGCGCCCACCTGTCCGACCAGGTAGGGGTCCTCGGCGATGCACTCCTCTACCCGGCCCCAGCGCAGGTCCCGGACGACGTCGAGCACCGGCGCCAGGCCCTGGTGCACGCCGACGCGGCGCATCGACCGGCCGATCGCGGCGGCCATCTGCTGCACGGTGTCCGGGTCCCACGCCGAGCCCCAGGCCAGCGGGGTGGGGAAGACCGAGGCCCTCCAGGCGGTGAAGCCGGTGAGGCACTCCTCGTGCGCCACCGCCGGGATCCCGAGCCGGGTGCGGGAGACGAGGTCGCGCTGGGTGGCGCCCAGCGCCGCGGCAGCCTCCGCGGGTTCCACCGGGGTGGTGCCGAACACCCGGGTCAGCTGGCCCAGCCCGTGCCGGGTCAGCTCCTCGAAGGGCGGCAGCTGCCCGATGGTCTGGTCCATCAGCGGCGCCACCCCGCCGTCGGGGGAGACGTCCACCCACACGCCCACCAGCTGGGAGCACTTCTCCTCGGGCGTCATCCGCGCGAGCAGGTCCTCCACCCGCTCGGGGGTCGGGAGGGACGGGTCTCGGAACGGCAGGGGTCGCGGGCTCATGCCTCGCCCCGCACCGGCGCGGAGGACGCGCCGATCTCGAGCCGGACCGGGAAGCGGACGTCGTCGGGGCGCTGCCCGGCGAGCGTGGCGCTGAGCAGCCGCACTAGGGTGCCCCCCATCTCCTGGGCCGGCTGGTGGACGCTGCTGAGCGGCCGGGGGGCGCCGTCGGGGAGGGCGTCGCCGTCGAAGCCGACCACGCCGACGTCGGCGGGGACGCGCCGCCCGGCGGCCGCGAGCGCCCGCAGCGCGCCGGCGGCCATGACGTCGCTGGCCACGAAGACGCCGTCGAGGTCGGGCCGGCGCGCGAGCAGCTCGGCCATCGCGCGCTCGCCGCCCTCGGCGGTCCAGTCGCCCTCGGCCACGAGGTCCGCGGAGGCGTCCAGGCCGCAGGCGGCCGCCCCGTCGCGCCAGCCGTCGAGCCGGTCGATGCCGGCCGTCGTGTCGGTGGGCCCGGTCACGGTTCCCACCACCCGGCGCCCGGTGCCGGCCAGGTGCTCCACCGCGGCGCGGGCGCCGCCGCGGTTGTCGCAGTCGGCGTAGGGCACCGCCGGGTCGCTGGTCGAGTCGCCGGCCGGGTCGCCGGCCGTGTCGCCGGCCGACGCGCTGGTCGGGGCGCCGAAGGGCCGTCCACCCAGCACGACCGGCAGGCCGGCCCGCTGCAGCCGCACCGGCATGGCGTCGTCGCCGTGCAGGCCGATGAAGACCACGCCGTCGACATGGCGGCCGGCGAGGTAGCGCTCGATCCGGGCGGCGTCGTCGTGGGTCTGCCACAGCAGCAGGACCAGCTGCTGGTCGGTCTCCGCGGCGCCGTCGCAGACGCCGCGGATGACGCGGGTCCAGAACGGGTGGCCGAACAGGGCCTGGTCGCACTCGCACACGACGAGGGCGATCGAGTCGGTGCGGCGTCGGACCAGCGCCCGCGCGGCGGGGTTGGGGACGTAGCCCAGCTCGGTGATGGCCCGCTGCACCGCCCCGGCGCGCTCCTCGTTCACCCGCGGGTCGCCGTTGACGACCCGGGAGACGGTGGCCCGGGAGACGCCGGCGCGGGCCGCGACCTCCTCCAGGGTCACTCCGGCCATGCGACGGGGTCCGTCGGCAGTGCGTGCTGCCGGATGACGTCGCGGTACCAGAGCGCGCTGCGCCGCGGCGTGCGGCGCTGGGTCTCGTAGTCGACGTGGACGATGCCGAAGCGCATCCGGTAGCCCTCGGCCCACTCGAAGTTGTCCATGAGGGACCAGGCGAAGTAGCCGCGGACGTCGACGCCGTCCTGCACGGCCTCGAGCAGCGAGCGCAGGTGGGCGTCGAGGAACGCGACCCGGCGGGCGTCGTCGATGCTGCCGTCCGGGCCCGTCGGGTCGTCGTAGGCGGCGCCGTTCTCGGTGATGTAGACCGGCGGCAGCGTGGGGTGCTCCTCGCGCAGCCGGCGCAGCAGCGCCCCCAGCCCCTCGGGGGTGATGGGCCAGCCGATGTCGGTGCGCACCTCGGGCTCGACCCCGGCCAGGGCGCCGGCGCCGGGGAAGCTGCCCTCGTCGTCCCGGCCCGGGGTGCTCGCCTCGGTGAAGAAGCCGTCGTTGTAGTAGTTGACGCCGAACCAGTCCAGCGGCTGGGCGATCTCGGCCAGGTCGCCCTCCCGCAGCACCTCGTCCAGCGCGGGCGCGAGGTAGGCCGACAGGTCCTCCGGGTAGCGGCCGTCGAGCGCCGCACCGGCGAACCACTGGTTGATCGTCTGGTCCACGCGTGAGGCGGCCAGCTGCGCTGACTCCGACGCGCCGTCGGAGAGTCGCACCGGGAGGAAGTTGCAGACGATCCCCAGCTGCGCCTCGGGCCGCACCGCGCGCATGGCGGCGACGGCCCGGCCGTGCCCCAGCAGCAGGTGGTGCGCGGTCTGCACCGCGAGCCCGTGGTCGCGGACGCCCGGCGCGTGCACGCCGGCGCCGTAGCCCAGCCAGGCCGAGCACCACGGCGCGGTGAGGGTGGCCCAGGTCCCCACCCGGTCGCCCAGGCCCTCCGCCATCGCGGCGGCGTAGTCGGCGAACCGGTCGGCGGTGTCGCGCTCGGGCCAGCCGCCGGCGGCCTGCAGCTCGCTGGGCAGGTCCCAGTGGTAGAGCGTGGCGAACGGGGCGATGCCGTTCTCCAGCAGGGCGTCCACCAGTCGGTCGTAGAACGCGACGCCCTCCGGGTTGAGCGGCCCCTTGCCGCCCGGCTGCACGCGCGGCCAGGCGATGCTGAAGCGATAGGCCTGCAGGCCCAGGTCCTTCATCAGCGCGACGTCCTCGCGCCAGCGGTGGTAGTGGTCGGCCGCGACCGAGCCGTCGGAGCCGTCCGCGATCGCCCCGGGCACCCGGCACAGGTCGTCCCAGATGGACGAGCCGCGGCCGCCCTCGGCCGCACCCCCCTCGATCTGGTACGACGAGGTGGCGGCTCCGAGGAGGAAGCCCTCGGGGAACTCGACCATGCTGTGCTCCTCCTGCGGGTGGTGACGGGCGTGCGGTGTCATGAGAGCGCTCTCACCCAATCACGACCGGCCGCTCGACCACCAGCCCTCGGGCGTTCATGAACCTCGCGGCCCGGGCTGCCCGCCGACCTCGCGCCGGCGCAGCTTGTCCTCGTACATCGCCGCGTCCGCCCGCCGGACCAGGTCCACCGCCTCCCTCGCGTGGTGGTCGGCGGAAGGTGCGCCGGAGCTGCTCACGGTCGTCGCGATCCCGACGCTCAGGCCGAGCCGGACCGGCGGGGGCGCCGGCTTCCCGGCGTCGGCGGGGCGCGGGGCGGGGGAGAGCTCGATCGGCTCGGCCACGGCGGCCCGCAGCCGGGACACCAGGTGCTCTCGGCCCTCGGCGTCGAGATCCTCGGCCACCACCAGGAACTCGTCCCCACCCAGCCGGGCGACCGTGTCCCGGTCGCGCACGGCCCGGCCGAGCCGGCCGGCCACCTGCCGCAGCACCTCGTCGCCGACGCCGTGCCCGAGCTCGTCGTTCACCGCCTTGAAGCCGTCGAGGTCGCAGAACAGGACGGTGACCGGGCGCGCGGTCCGGGCGCTGCGGGCCAGGGATGTGCCCAGCCGGTCCTCGGCGAGCACGCGGTTGGCGAGCCCGGTGAGCGGGTCGTGCAGCGCCTGCGCGGTGAGGGTCTGCCGCGCCTGGCGGTCCGCGGTGACGTCCTCCACCTGGGCCACGACCTGGACGGGTGCCCCCGTCTCGTCCCGCAGCACCGATCGGGTCACCCGGGCCCAGAGGGTCTGGCCGCCGGGCAGCAGGAAGCGCTGCTCGTGCCGGACGTCGGCGACGTCCCCGGCGAGCAGCCGGCGGACCAGCTCGCGGTCGGCGTCGACGTCGCCCGGGTGGAGGAAGCCGGCCAGCGGCCGGCCGAGCAGCTCCGCCCGCTCCCGCTCGAGCAGGTCGCACAGGGCCCGGTTGACGTCGGTGAGCCGCCCCTCGAGGTCCAGCAGCGCCGTCCCGAGCGGGGCGTGCTCCATGGCCTGGCGGAAGCGCTCCTCGCTGGCCCGCAGCGCCGCCTCCGCGGCCCGACGCTCCTCGATCAGCCGCAGAGCCGCGTGCAGCTCCGGCTCGCCCCGGTCGCCCTGCGCCAGGTGCCCGGTGATCTCCACCCACCGGTAGCTGCCGTCCGGAAGCCGGAAGCGCGCCTCGACGCTGCCGGTGTCCGCGCGCCGCTCGAGCACCTCGTCCCGCCGGGCGATCGAGGACCGGACGTCGTCGGGATGGAGGAAGTCGCTGGGGCGCCGCCCGAGCAGGTCCTCCGGCTCCCAGCCGAGGATCCGGCGCACCGCCGGCGAGACGTAGGTGTAGACCCCGTCCGCGCGGCTGGTGCTGATGACGTCCGAGCTGTTCTCCGCCATCAGCCGGTACCGGCGCTCGGACTCGCCGAGCAGGGCGAGCGCTCGCCTCTCCGACGTGATGTCGGAGAAGCTGGCCACGACGCCCGCCGGCCGGTCGTCGTCCGGCTCGCGCAGCGGCTCGGCGTTCACCCGCAGCCACGCCAGGTCGTCGCCGATGCGCATGCCCAGCACCTGACCGCGCACGGGCTGACCCGTGCGCAGGGCCACCGCGGTGGGAAGGTCGGCCGGGGCGAGCCGGGTCCCGACCTCGTCCACGGCCTCGCGGAGGGGCTGGTCCGGGCTGCTGCCGACCAGCTGACGCTCGGTGAGCTGCAGCAGATCCAGCGCCGCCGGGTTGGCGGACACGAGGATCCCGTGCGCGTCCTGCACGAGGACGCCCTCGGCGAGCGAGTCGACCACGGTGCGGTGACGCTGCTCGGACTCGGCCAGCGTCCGCTCCGCGCGCACGACGGCGCCGACGTCGCGCAGGCTCAGCACGACCCCGCGCGCACCCCCGTCGGCGGGCACGGGCCGCACCGTGGCGGACAGCTGCACGGGCGTGCCGTCGGCCCGGAACATGAGCTGGCGATGGGTGTCCAGCGGGTCGCCGGTGGCGCAGGCCTGCACCACGGGACACTCCTCGCGCGGGTAGGCGCTGCCGTCCGGGCGGGTGTGGTGCGCGACCTCGTGCAGGTCCTTCCCGACCAGCTCGGCGGGGGTGGTGCCCAGCAGCGCGGCGAACGAGCGGTTGGCGTAGGTGAGGCGACCGGAGGCGTCCAGCAGCGCCAGGCCGTCGCCGGCCGCGTCGAGCGCCCGACGTTCGTGATGGCGGCGCTCGGCCTCGAGCCCGGAGGCTCGCACGGCCGCGGACAGCAGCGCGGGCGCCACCACCAGGAACCGCACGTCGGCGGCCGAGAAGGCGCCGGGCGAGCGGTCGTGGGCGGCCAGCGCGCCCCAGACGAGACCGTCGTCCCGGACGGGGACGGCTGCGGCCGAGCGGACGCCGGCGGCCAGCAGCTCCCGGCCGCCGGGCACGGTGGGGTCGGCGGCGACGTCGTCGGGACGGACCGGGTGCCCGTCGCGTGCCGCCACCGCGCCCGGGCCGTCGGCCTCGGGCAGCGCGGGCCCGCTCTGGGCCAGCCGCTGCACGGTGCCGTCGGCGGTGAGCCGCAGCACCTCCACCCACGGCACGCCCAGCACGGCGGCGGTCAGCTCGCACGCCCGCCGGAGCACCCGCTCCGGGTCCTCCAGGCCGCAACGGGCCAGCGCGAGCAGCGCCTCCTGCTCCAGCACCCGCCGGCGCAGGACGTCGAGGGCCCGGCCGCCGTGCACGCGGGTCTCGTCCACGTGCCCTCCCGCGCCGGTCGCCGCACGCTGCTCCGTCCCGTGCGCAGCCTGGCACGCCGAGGGTGGCCGCCGGAGGGGTGATCGCCGATCAGCGACGTTCGAAGAGGGCCCACAGGCGCCAGCCGCGGTCCGGGAACCCGACCGCGTCGGCCACCCGGGCGGAGGGGAGGTTGTCCGGGGCGTGCAGATAGGTGGGCACGGCGCCCTCGGCGAGCACCGCGCGGGCGGCCTGGGCGACCAGCCGGCGGGCCAGCCCGCCGCCCCGGGCGCGCTCCTCGGTGACGACGGCGAGCTCGTGCCCGTGCCGGTCGTGCCGCTTGACCCCCACACCGGCCAGCCAGCGGCCGTCGTCGTCGAGGTGGACCAGCGCCGGGCCGCGGAAGGGGTGCAGCCACTCGGGCACGCGGGGGTCGTCGACCGGCAGCCACTCGCCGGCGTCGGGGAGGTCGGCGGGCCGGGTGCTCCAGCGGAACGGGGCGAAGCCGACGATGCTGTGCGGTGAGCCGAACAGCTCCGGCAGCAGCTGGCGCAGCCGGCGGCCGGCCGCGGTGTAGCGCTCCTGCTCCTCCGACGCGCTGTCGGAGGTGAGGGCCGCCGCCGCCAGAGCGGACAGGTCGAGCCGCTCGGCCTCCTCGCGCACCGCGCCGGCCAGGGCGGGCGGCACGGCGAGCACCGTGCCGATGCCGGGGCCCTGCACGGCCAGCAGCCGCTGCACGCTGCCGTCCCAGCCCGGCTGCTCGCGGCGCTCGGTGCCGACGACGTCGAAGGGCTCGCGGGGCGGCCACGCGCCCACCCAGGCGCGCAGGTGCTCGGCCAGCTGGACGGGCAGGTCCTCGCGCGCTGCGGGCCGGTCCGGGCGGGCCTCGGCGGGATCCGCCGTGCTGCCCTCGGCTGCGCCGTCCTCGGCGTCGATCGCGCGTGCCACGTCGTCCTCCTCGTCCCGGTGCACGACCATCCTGCCCAGGGACGCTCGGGAGCACCCGCCGAGGGTGGCGCTGTGGTAGGCAGCGGGCATGCCTCCCGCCGACGCCGGACCGCCCGCCGACGAGCCCGTGGCGGTGCCTGCGGACGCCGGAGCGGAGCGGGGGCCCGCGGTGGACGTCTCCCGTGCCGGCGACGAGGGGACGACGGCCGCCGGGAGGGTGTCGGCCGAGGACGCGGTCTCCTGGCCGGTGCGGGTCACGGCCGCCTGGGCCTGGCGCGGGCTCGTCGTGGCGGCCGCGGTCTACGTGCTGCTGCAGGTGCTCTCCAAGCTCACCCTCATCGTGTTCCCGGTGGCCGTGGCCCTGCTGCTGTCGGCGCTCTTCAGCTCCGGCGTCGCCCGGCTGCGGCGGTGGGGGGTGCGCAAGAACCTGGCCACCACCCTGGTGTTCGTCACCGGCATCGCGCTGGTGGCCGGCGTGCTGGCCCTCATGGGGACGGCCCTGGCCGAGCAGCTGCCGGACATCAGCAGCAGCGCCCAGCAGGGCGTGCAGGAGGTGCAGAAGTGGCTGGCCAGGGGGCCGTTCCACCTGAGCCAGTCCCAGCTCGACTCCTACAGCAGGCAGGTGACCGACTGGGTCGCGAGCAACCGTGGCCGGCTGACGTCGGGCGCCATCGGCGCGGCGGGCACCGCGGCGGAGGGCTTCGCCGCCGTGTTCCTGTGCCTGTTCACGACGTTCTTCTTCCTCGCCGACGGCGAGCACATCTGGAGCTGGGTCGTCCGGCTCTTCCCGCGGCGGGCCGAGGACGCGGTGCGCGAGGCCGGCGTGCGCGCCTGGACCAGCCTGGTCGGCTACGTCCGAGGGGTGGTCATCATCGCGGCCATCGACGCGGTCGGCGTCGGGATCGTGCTCGGCGTGCTGTCCGTCCCGCTGGCCGTGCCGCTCGCCATCCTGGTGTTCCTCGGCGCGTTCGTCCCGCTCGTCGGCGCCACGCTGACCGGGCTGGTCGCGGTGCTCGTCGCCCTGGTCACCAAGGGCCCGGTCACCGCGCTCATCGTGGCCGCCGGGATCGTCGCGGTGCAGCAGATCGAGGGCCACCTGCTGCACCCGCTGGTCATGAGCCGCTTCGTCCGGCTGCACCCGCTCGGCATCGCCCTCGCGGTCACCACCGGCGCCGTGCTCGCCGGCATCGGCGGCGCCGTCGTGGCCGTCCCGGTCGCCGCCGTCCTCACCACGGTGCTCGGCTACTTCGCCGAGCGGGCCCGCGCCACGCCGCCGCGGTCGGACCGCCCGGCCCCGGCCGGAACGATCACCGGCCCGTGATCCTTCCTCGCCCACCCAGGAGAATTCGGCTGGGTCGGCGAGAACGTGCCGCGGTCGGGCCCTGTCCGACGCTCCGGTGAGCGCGGGGTGTGCACCTCGGGCCGTCGAAGATCCTCAGCCGATCGAGGCGCGCCGTGCCCAAAGGACCGATGTCCCTCCTGGAGAGCACCGTCCGTGACTACGGTGCGACCCATGAGGGCCTTGAGGGTCAGCCGATGAGGGTCGCCGTCCCCGCCGAGCGGGTGCCCGGAGAGCGTCGCGTCGCGCTCGTCCCCGAGCTGGTCGGGCGGCTCACCGCCGCCGGCCTCGAGGTCGTCGTCGAGTCCGGAGCCGGGCTCGGCGCCATGCACGCCGACGCCGACTACGTCGCGGCCGGTGCCCAGGTGTCCGAGAAGGACCCGTGCCCGGACGCCGACGTCGTGGTGTCGGTGCGCCCGGTGCCTCCCGACCGCCTGCGCCCCGACGCCGTCACCGTCGGGTTCCTCCCGGTCGGCGACCTGGACCTGGTCCGCGCCTACCGCGACCGCGGGGTCACCGCGTTCGCGATGGAGCTGGTGCCGCGCATCTCCCGCGCCCAGTCGATGGACGCGCTCACCAGCCAGGCGCTGGTGGCCGGCTACCGTGCCGCGCTGCTGGCCGCCACGCGGCTGCCCCGGTTCTTCCCGCTGCTCATGACCGCGGCCGGCACCGTGCCGCCGGCCAAGGTCCTGGTGCTGGGGGCCGGCGTCGCGGGCCTGCAGGCCATCGCCACCGCCCGCCGCCTGGGCGCCGTCGTCTCCGCCTACGACGTCCGCACCGCCTCGGCCGACGAGGTCCGGTCCCTGGGCGCCACCTTCGTCGACCTCGGCCTGGAGGCGCTGGAGGGGTCCGGCGGCTATGCCCGGGAGATGGGCGAGGATCGGGCCGCCCGCCAGCGCGACCTGCTCGCCCCGCACGTGGCCGCCGCCGACGCCCTCATCCTCACCGCGTCGGTGCCCGGCCGGCCCGCGCCGCTGCTGGTCACCGGCGAGATGGTGGCCGGGATGCGCGCGGGCAGCGTGGTGGTGGACCTCGCCGCCGAGCAGGGCGGCAACTGCGCGCTGACCAAGGTCGGCGAGGAGGTCGACGTCGAGGGCGTGGCGGTCATCGGGGTGCGCGACGCCGCCTCCGGGATGCCGGTGCACGCCAGCCGGCTCTACGCCGCCAACGTCGTCAACCTGCTGCTGCTCATGGTGTCCGAGGGCGTGGTCGCCCCGGACCTGGCCGACGAGGTGCTCGCCGGGGCCTGCGTGGTGCAGGGCGGTGCCGTGCGGCACGAGGCGACCGCGGCGCGGCTGCAGGACGAGCGACCGGAGGATGGGGCATGACGAACGGGCTCGACTCCGGGGTCGCGCTGCTGACGGTCTTCATCCTGTCGGTGGTGGTCGGCTTCGAGGTGGTCAGCAAGGTCTCCACCACGCTGCACACCCCGCTGATGTCCGGCGCCAACGCCATCCACGGCGTGATCCTGGTGGGCGCGATCATCGTGGCCGGTGAGGCCGGGAACGGCTGGGAGCTGGCGGTCGGGCTGCTGGCCGTCGTGCTCGCCACCGTGAACATGGTCGGCGGGTTCGTGGTGACGGACCGGATGCTGGAGATGTTCAAGGGCCGCAGACCCGCGCCACCTGCCGGCTCCGACGGGCCGTCGGAGGTCGGGCGATGACCACCCCGGTCTGGGCGCAGCTCTGCTACCTGGTCGCGGCCCTGTGCTTCATCGCCGCCCTCAAGGGCCTGTCCTCGCCGAAGAACGCCCGGCGGGGCAACCTGATCGGCGCCGCCGGCGCCACGCTCGCCGTCGTCGTCGTGCTGGTGGCCGAGAAGCCGGACCACCTGGCCTGGATCCTCACCGCCGTCGTCATCGGCACCGCGCTCGGCGTGCCGGCGGCGCGCCGGGTGGCGATGACCGCCATGCCGCAGCTGGTCGCGCTGTTCAACGGCGTCGGCGGCGCGGCCGCGGCCCTGGTGGCGCTGCTGGAGCTGTCCCGCGGCGGCTCGCCGAGCGTCGGCGACCTGCTCGCGGTGGCGTTCACCGTGCTGGTCGGCACCGTGAGCTTCGCCGGCTCGTGCGTCACGTTCGCCAAGCTCCAGGAGCTCATGACCACCCGGCCGGTCACCTTCCCGGGCGGGCCGTTCGTGTTCGGCGGCGGGCTGGTGGCCGCGGTGGGCGTCTCCGCGGGCTGCATCGCCACCGGCGACCTCGTGTGGGGCGTGGTGCTCGGCGCCCTGGGCCTGCTGCTCGGCGTGCTGCTGGTGCTGCCGGTCGGCGGGGCCGACGTGCCGATCGTCATCTCGCTGCTCAACGCCTTCACCGGCCTCACCGTGGCCGCCAGCGGCTTCGTGCTCGGCAACACCCTGCTGCTGGTGGCCGGCACCCTGGTCGGCGCGAGCGGCACCATCCTCACCCGGCTGATGGCCGCGGCGATGGGCCGCTCGGTCACCTCGATCCTCTTCGGCGCCTTCCGCGGCGGCTCCACCGCCGGCGCAGGCGTGGCCAGCGACCGGCCGGTGCGCAGCGCGAGCCCCGAGGACATCGCCGTCCTGCTCGGCTACGCCCGCAAGGTCGTCGTGGTACCCGGCTACGGCCTGGCCGTCGCGCAGGCCCAGCACACGGTGCACGAGCTCGTTCAGCTGCTCGAGTCGCGCGGGGTCGAGGTCTCCTACGCCATCCACCCGGTGGCAGGGCGCATGCCGGGCCACATGAACGTGCTGCTGGCCGAGGCGAACGTGCCCTACGAGGCGCTCAAGGAGATGGAGCAGGTCAACCCGGAGATGTCGCGGACCGACGTCGCGCTCGTCGTCGGCGCGAACGACGTCGTCAACCCGGCTGCGCGCACCACGCCCGGCGCGCCCATCTACGGCATGCCGATCATCGACGTCGACCAGGCGCAGGCCGTGGTGTTCCTCAAGCGCTCCATGCGCCCGGGGTTCGCCGGCATCGACAACGAGCTGCTGTTCAGCCCGCGCACCACGCTGCTGTTCGGCGACGCCAAGGAGTCGCTGACCAAGCTGGTGGCCGCGGTCAAGAACCTGTAGCCGCTGGGGTGCGGGGCTCGGCTCAGACGACGCCGTAGAGCCGGTCGCCGGCGTCGCCGAGGCCCGGGACGATGTAGCCGTGCTCGTTGAGCCGCTCGTCCACCGACGCGGTGACCACGGTGACCGGCACGTGGAAGCCGTCGAGCTCCTTCTCCATGGTGGCCAGGCCCTCCGGGGCGGCCAGCAGGCAGATGGCGGTGACGTCCGTGGCGCCGCGGCCGACGAGGAACTTGATGGCGGCCACCAGGGTGCCGCCGGTGGCGAGCATCGGGTCGAGCACGTAGCACTGGCGCCCGGAGAGGTCCTCGGGCAGCCGGGTGGCGTAGGTGGTGGCGAGCAGCGTCTCCTCGTCGCGCACCATGCCCAGGAAGCCGACCTCGGCGGTGGGCAGCAGCCGGACCATGCCGTCGAGCATGCCGAGCCCGGCCCGCAGGATCGGCACCACCAGCGGCTTGGGGGAGGCCAGCCGGACGCCGGTGGTCGGGGCCACCGGCGTGGTGATCGTGACCGGCTCGACCCGGACGTCGCGGGTGGCCTCGTTGGCCAGCAGCG
Organism: Motilibacteraceae bacterium; assembly: GCA_051953655.1. GTDB lineage: Bacteria > Actinomycetota > Actinomycetes > Motilibacterales > Motilibacteraceae > JBQCHF01. Next base: position 1,851 of record JBQCIO010000109.1, on the reverse strand, counting down.
TGACCAGCTCGTCGGCCAGGCGCCGGAAGGTCGGCGAGTCGGTGCGCTCGTCCCGCAGCGCGGTGAGCTTGTGGGCCACGAGCGGGTGGTCGGCGACGTGCGTGCGCATGGGCGCACCGTACTGGTCCGCGTGGCCGCTCCGAGACCGGTCGGTGGGCGAGGCCGGCCCTGCTCCCGTGTGGACGGCCCGGTGACGGTCCGTCACCCGGACCGTGGGTGTCCCGGGCGCCCGACGGGGGAAGCAGGCGCTCGTGGTCGCAGAGGGCGAGATCGGTGGCGAGCAGCCGGAGCGCACGGGCTCGTCCCGGCGCACCCGCAGTGAGCGCGAGCGGGCCAGGCGCCGGGCGCGGTTGCTCCAGGACCTGGAGGAGGCCCGGGCGCTGCGCCGGCGGGTCGCGCCTCGCAAGGCGCGGATCGCGGAGGAGCGGCGGGCCTGGTGGATCCGGTCGTTCATCGGGCGCTGACGCGAAGCGTCGATGAGGGGCTGACGCGCAGCGTCGATCAGGCGCTGACGCGCAGGTGTGCCAGCCGGTGGCTGCGCCTGCCACGATGAGCCCGACAGCACTGGCTCCGACTCGACAGCGCGCCGGCGGGCGGCGCCGGGGGCGGGGCGAGCAGGAGGGGTCCGATGGCCGACGAGGGTGCGGCGACCGACTTCGCGGTGGCCGCCTACCGCGAGGAGGGCCGGTGGGTGGTCGTGCCCGTGCCGCGGCGGGAGGCCGACGAGCTCGACACCCTGGTGGCGGCGCTGCGCCGGCTGCCCGGCGAGGCGGGGGTGCTCGGACTGGTGAGCGTGGCCGACGACTTCTTCGTGCTGCTGCGGGTACGCGGGGCCGACGTGCGGATGCTGCTCTCGGACCCGACGGCGGCGGACGAGTGGGCCCTGGCCGAGCAGGTGCTGGACGCGCTCGACGTCGATGACGACGAGCTCGACGAGGACGCCCCGGCGGGTGACGCCGGCGTGCTCGAGGACATGGGCCTGCCGGCGCTGGAGCTGTCGATGCTGGCCGACGACCTCGACGCCTACCCGGACGAGGTGCTCGGCAGGGTGGCCGCCCGGCTCGGTTTCGGCGACGAGTTCGACCGCGCGGTGGAGGGCGCGATCTAGCCTTCCTCCGCGCAGCGGGGGCGCACCGCGCGGCGTGATCGGCACCAGCAGGTAGCAATCGACCCGACGAGGGATGGGACGAGAGGGCGTGGCGTACTTCACCGCGGTCCTGGCGCGCGACGGCGCCGACTGGCAGGCCTGCGACGTCGAGGCCGAGGAGACCGACGACCTGGGTGAGCTCTCCGGCCGGCTGCGCGGGGCGGCCGTCGACGACGGCACGGTCCTGCTGCTGCTCGAGCGGGAGGACTCCTGGTTCGCGATCGTCCGGGTGGACGGCGACGACGACCCGCGCGTCTTCGTGAGCGACCTCGAGGCCGCGCTGGCCTCGCCCTACGCCGACGCCCTCGGCCTGGAGGAGCTCGAGGCGGTCGGCGCGCTGGCGGCGGACCTCGACGAGCCCCGGCCGGTGGCGTCGTCCTCGGCCGCGTCGGCGTCGGGCGGCGGCTTCGAGGAGGACGTCGAGGACATCTCCGAGGAGCTGGACGACGGCGAGGAAGAGGCCGAACCGGAGGGCGGCGACGGCCGGAACGGGACCTCGGCCAGTCCGGCCGCGGGCGACCTCGACCTGCTGGCGGACCTCGGGGTCGCGCCCGAGCAGCTTTTGGCCCTCACCGGCGACGACGCCCCGACCACCGGCGAGGCGGTCGGCGCCATCGCGGAGGCGGCCGGCTTCGCCGACCTCGTCGACGCCCTGCGCTAGTGCCCGCCGCCGGAGCGGGTCCGCTCGCGGGCCCCGGCCCCGC
>JBQCIO010000108.1:0-24447 GCA_051953655.1 Motilibacteraceae bacterium | reverse complement strand
GCCCCCCCCCCCCCCCCCCCCACCCCCCCCCCGCGGGCGGCACGGCGCCCCCGGGCGCCCGCCCCGGCCGCGCGCCCCGGCCGCCGACCCGGCCCCCGCGGCGGGGGCCTGAGGTGCCCGCACCCGCCGGACGCGACAACGGCCTGAGCGCCGCGTCCTACCACCCGCTGGTCGACCTCGACCCGCACCTGGCCGACGCCGTGCTCGACCTGCTGGCCGACGCCGGCATCGCCGCCTATGCCACGCCGGCCGTGGACCACCGCGCGCTCACCGAGCTGCCCGCCCGGATGGTCGACCGCCCGCTGGACCGGGTCTACGTCGACGCGGTCGAGCGCTCCCGCGCCCGGCTGCTCGTCGACGGCCACCTGCCGGGCCTGCGGGCCGAGGCGGAGGAGACCGCGGCCCGCGAGGCGGCCGAGCGCACCCCGTCCACCGTGCCGGTGGACGATGACGCCGCATGGGCGGCGCTGGTCGCCTCCTTCGACGCCCCGGTGGTCGACGAGGTGCCGCGCTGGTCGGTGCTCGAGGACGTCGACGACGACGTGCCGGGGCCGGGCCGGCGGATGCTGCGCCGGCGCACCGACCGCGACGCCGAGGACGGGACCGACCCCGGCGCCTGGCCCGGCGACGCCGTCGTCGAGGGCGCGCCCGGCGACGACGCCGTCCACGCCGACACCCGCACCGACCCCCCTGCCGACGAGCGCTCCTACGCCCAGGCCGACGACGACCACTACGTCCCCCCGCCGCCCCCGCCGCTCCCCCGCACCGACGCCGTCACCCGCTGGGCGTGGACCGGGCTGGTCGGCGTGCCGGCCGCCGCGGTGGTCGTCTCGCTGCTGGGCTGGCAGCTCGACGGCTGGATGCTCGTCTTCGTGGCGCTCTCGTTCATCGCCGGGTTCGTCACCCTGGTGGCCCGGATGAAGGACCACCCTCCCGTCGACGACGGCCCCGACGACGGCGCGGTGGTCTGAGCCGACCGTCAGCTCGTGGCTGGCGCGAACTCCGCGTAGCCCGGCGCGACCCGCGGCCAAGGGTGCGCCTGCTCCCAGAGGCCGGCGAGGTCGAGCAGCAGGTCGTCCCGCCAGCGCGGCGCGGTGAGCTGCAGGCCGAACGGCACGCCGTCGCCGTAGCGGCCCGCCGGCAGCGAGATCGCCGGGTGGCCGGTCACGTTCTGCACCGCCGTCGAGTACACCTCCGGCGGGAGCATCGCGGGCTCGACGTCCGGGGCGAGCCGCCCGTCGGCCAGGAAGCCGGTGCTGGCCACGGCGGGCGTGAGCAGCACGCCCGCCTCGCCGAGCAGGTCGTCCAGCCGACGGGTGGCGGCCGGGCGACGGCGGCGGGCGGCGAGGTAGTCGTCGATGCCCACCTGCAGGCCGGCGACGAAGAACTCCCGGGTGGCCGGGTGCATCCGCTCCAGCCCGGCCAGCACGCGCTCGCGGCCCAGGGCCGCCACGTGCTCGGCGGTGGCCAGCGTGAACCAGTCCAGGTCCGGGTCGCCGCTGCCGGCGAACACCTCCTCCGGCTCGAGCCAGCGCACGGGCAGGTCCACGAGGTCTGCGAAGGCCCGCACCGACGCCTCGTAGGAGGTGACGACCTCGACCGGCAACGGGCTGAGCGGCGAGGTGCGGTGCGCGGCCACCAGGTGGGTGACGACCGGATGCGGGTCCACGCGCAGGACGTCCCACGGTGCCGGGGCCGACGTCGGGTCGCCCGCCCGGCGACCGAGCATCACCGAGAGGAGCAGGCGCAGGTCGTCCACGCTGGTGGCCAGCGGGCCGTAGGTGGACAGGTCGATCCAGTCCGCGACCGGCCAGCGGCCCACGGCCCCGTGGGTGGGCTTGAGCCCCAACAGCCCGCACAGCGAGGCCGGGATGCGCACCGACCCGCCACCGTCGGTGGCCGTGGCGACCGGCACCAGGCCCGCAGCCAGCGCGGCGGCCGATCCCCCGCTGGACCCGCCGGGCGACATCTCCGGCGCCCACGGGTTGCGGGTCACGCCGTCGAGCAGGTTGGCGGTGAAGCCCTCGGTCGCCAGCTCGGGCAGGTTGGTCTTGCCGACGACGACGGCGCCCGCGGCGCGCAGCGCGGCCGGGACGACCTCGTCGGCGGCGGCCGGCGGGGCGTCCGAGAACAGCAGCGAGCCGCGGCGGGTGGGCATGCCGGCGACGTCCTCGAGGTCCTTGACCAGCACCGGGACCCCGACGAGCGGTCCGGGCCGCAGCGACCCGGCGGCCAGGGCGGCGTCCAGGGCGTGCGCCTCGGCCAGCGCCTGCTCCGCGCGCAGCGCCACGACCGCGCCGATCGCCCCGTCGTGCCGCTCGATCCGCGCCAGCGCCGCCTCGCCGGCGGCGCCCGCCGTCGCGCGCCCGGAGGCGACCGCGACGGCGGTGGCCCGGACCGGGCCCGGCGCGGCCGTCACCGGACGACGAGGACCGGACGGTCGGCCAGGTGCACCAGCTTGGTGGAGACGCTGCCCAGCAGCAGGCCCTCGAGCCGGCCCAGCCCGCGCGAGCCGACGACCACGATGTCGGCCCCGGCCTCGCGGGCGACGTCGAGCAGCGCCCGCGCCTCCTCGCCGGCCAGCCCCCGGACCACCCGGCGCTCGACGTCGGCCACCCCGGCGGCGTTCAGCGCGGCGGCGGCGTCGTCGACGACCCGCTCGGCCGCGGCCTCCCCCTCCGGGTCCTCCACCGGGCCGTGCGGCGCCGGGACGTCGCTGCGCTGGTGGACCACCAGGACCGAGGCGCCGGCGGCCGCGGCCAGCCGGCCGGCCTCCCGCACCGCCTTCGCGGCCCCCTCCGAGCCGTCGACGGCGACGAGCAGCCTCATGCCGAACTCCTCTCCGCCTCGTCGAGCCCGACGGGGCGCTCCTGCCCGGCGCGGTGCGCGCGGGCTCCGGGGTGACGCAGTGCCAGCAGGGACAGCAGCTCGTAGGCCACGTTGGCCGCGGCGATGGTGGTGAGCTCGGCGTGGTCGTAGGCCGGGGAGACCTCGACGACGTCGGCGCCGACGAGCTGCAGGCCCTCGAAGCCGCGCAGGATCATCTGCAGCTCGCGGCTGGTGAGGCCGCCCGGCTCGGGCGTGCCGGTGCCGGGGGCGTGGGCGGGATCCAGCACGTCGATGTCGATCGAGACGTAGACCGGGCGGTCGCCGACCCGCTCGCGGACCCGGTCGATCGCCTCGTCCACGCCGCGCCGGGCGACGTCCATCGTGCTGACGATGGCGAAGCCGAGCTCCTTGTCGTCCACGAGGTCCTGGGCCGAGTAGAGCGGGCCGCGGATGCCGACGTGCGCGGAGACGTCGAGGTCGAGCACGCCCTCCTCCACCGCCCGGCGGAACGGCGTGCCGTGCGTGTAGGGGGCGCCGAAGTAGGTGTCCCAGGTGTCCAGGTGGGCGTCGAAGTGGACCAGGGCCACCGGGCCGTGCTTGGCCGCGACGGCCCGCAGCAGGGGCAGGGCGATGGTGTGGTCGCCGCCGAGGGTGACCAGCGTGTCGGCCTTGCCGAGCAGCGCGGTGGCGGCGGCCGCGACCTGGTCAACGGCCGCGACGATGTCGAACGGGTTGCACGCCACGTCCCCGGCGTCGGCCACCTGCTGGACGTCCCACGGGTGCACGTCGAGGTAGGGGTGATAAGGACGCAGCAGCTTGGAGCCGCTGCGGATGCCCTGGGGGCCGAACCGCGCGCCCGGGCGGTAGGACACCCCGGAGTCGAAGGGGACGCCGAGCAGCGCCACCCCGGCGTGCTCGACCTGGTCGAGCCGTGGCAGCCGGGCGAACGTGTCGGGACCGGCGAAGCGCGGCACCTCGAACCCGTGCGGCGGCCCCAGCGGGCGGTCCGCTCCCCCGTGGCCGGTCGTGCCGTCCTGCACTGTTCCGTTCCCTCCTGCTCGTCCTCTGCGGTCCCTAGTGGCCGGGGTCCGGCGAGAGGTGCTCGTGCACCGCCAGCCACCGGCCGTCGTCCTGGCGGACCAGGACGATCGTCTCGCGCTCGCGCTGCACCTCGTCGACACCGGCCAGGCGGGTGCGCACCCGGTGGGTGAACACGGCGACGCCGTCGGCCACCAGGTCCACCCGGGGGTCCACGCTCTCGCAGCCGAGCACGCGGAACCCCTCCGTCTCCCACTCCGCCCAGCGGGCCTGGTACGCAGCGCGCGAGCCGAGCAGCGCATCCTCGGTGTGGAAGAGGAACGTCGCCTCGGGGGTGAACCCGGCGAAGTAGGCGGCGACGTCGTGCGAACCGAAGGCGGCGACGACGGCCTTCGCCGCGGCGAGCGCCTCCGACCTCGCCTCCGACGTTCTGTCGGAGGAGCTCACCGCGCCGTCCCGGCGGCCAGCTCGCCCTCGCTGCGCCGGATGGCGACCTGCTCGGCGGACAGGTCCAGCGACCGGGCCAGGACGAGGTAGAGCCCGCCACCGACGGCCATGCCGACGATCCAGGAGATGTCGACCTCGCTGAGGGCCTTGGCCAGCGGGCCGGTGTAGGCCGAGGGGATCACCATGAACGGGATCTCCACCGCGATGCCCACCAGGTAGGCGATGACGCCGCGGCGGGCCCAGGCGCCGTAGATGCCGTTCACCTTGAACAGGTCGGTGATGGCGTAGTGCCCGTGGCGGACGAAGAAGAAGTCGACCAGGTTCACGGCGGTCCACGGCGCCAGCAGGTAGAGCATGACCAGCAGGCTGTCGTTGAGGGCGGTGCTGGCGTTGGCGAAGGCGAGGCCGAGCACCAGCCAGACGACGCCGAGGACGATGATCGTGACGACCCGCAGGCGCACCGTCGGACGCACCGGGCGGAGGGCGTCGATGCCCGTCACCACGGTGAGCATGCCGCTGTAGGCGTTCAGGCCCATCGTGGCGACCAGCGCCAGCACCGCCAGGACGGACAGCAGGCCGCCCAGCCAGCCGACCACGTTGTTGCCGGCCTGGTAGAGCCCGGCCAGCGGGTCCTCCGCGCCCAGGCGCGTACCCAGCCAGGCGCCGAGGGGGATGAGCCAGATCGGGGAGCCGCTGGCGCCGAAGAACACCGACGTCACGATCGAGCGGGTGCTGGTGTCGCGTGGCAGGTAGCGGGTGTAGTCCGAGACGTACGGCGCGTAGGTGATGTTGTAGGACGCGGCGATCGTGAACTGCGCGAGGAACCCGGCCCAGGTGAACGCGGCCGGCGCAGGGGCCTGCCCACCGGCGTGGCCGGTGATGATGCCGATCGTCAGCACCACCCAGAAGGGCAGCGAGATCCAGAACAGCACCTGGAAGACGCGGTGCAGCCAGTCGTGGCCGTAGATCGCGAGCGCGGTGGCCAGCACGGTGATGACGACGGCCACCAGCGTCGTGTTCCAGCCGAAGATGTCGTTGAGGCCCACCTTGATGATGACGGTGTCGACCACGTTGAAGCCCACGAAGGTGAAGGCGGTGGCGACCAGGGCGAGCACGACGCCGCGGTAGCCCAGCTGGGCGCGGGACTGGATCATCTGCGGCAGCCCGAACGTGGGGCCCTGGGCGGCGTGGAAGGCCATGAACCCGGTGCCGAAGAGGATGCCGAGGATGCTGGCCAGCGCGGTCTGCCCGAGGCTCAGTCCGAACACCGGACCGAGCAGGCCGATGCCCACCGTGAACGGCTGGAAGTTGCCGAGGAACCAGAAGGGCCCCTGGGCCCAGACGCGGCCGTGCCGCTCGGAGTCGGGCACCCAGTCGATGGAGCGGGCCTCGATGGTGCCGCCCGACGTGGGGGCGGCGCTGACCTGGACGGCGTCGGCCATGGGTCCTCCTGCGCGGGGCAGCGGGGTCAGAGGAAACGGTTCGCGGGCTGGAGGCAGCAGCCGGCAGCGGGGGGACCGCCGGCTGCTGCGGGTCGAGATGGTGCCTGCCGGCGGCGCCAGGGGTCACTGGAGGATCCTGGCGACTTGCACCATCCGCATCGTAGGTTCCTCCTATGCCGACGACCCTGCGCGACCTGCTCGCCGAGCCCTCGCTCGAGCTGGAGCTGCTCGTCGACGGGGACCTGGACCGGCCGGTGCGCTGGGTGCACGTGACCGAGCTGCACGACGCCTCGCCCTACCTGGTCGGCGACGAGCTCGTGCTCACCGCGGGGGTGTGGCGCGGTCGAGGCCACTCCGCGCTGGAGTTCGTTCGGGCCTTGGAGACCCGACGGGTGGCCGGCATCGGCTACGGGCTGCTCATCGGCGACACGCGCGTCCCGCCCGCGGTCGCGAAGGCCTGCCGCGACGAAGGGGTCCCGCTGTTCGCGGTGCCGGTCAGGACCCCGTTCGTGGCCATCACCCAGTGGTTCGTGGAGCGGCTGGCGGCCGACCGCGAGGCCACCCTGCGCGCCACCCTCCGGCTCACCCAGGACCTGCTGGCCGCAGCCGAGGCGCCGGTTCCTGCCGACGCCCTGGCCTCGGTCGCCCGGCTGCTGCGCCGGGCCACCGGGCGCGACGTGTGGATCGCCGAGCCGTCCGGCACGCTGCTCGCCCGGGCCGGGGCGGCACCGGGCGCGACGGTACGCGCGGCGCTGGCCGCCTCCCCGTCTGAGGGAGACGACTGGGCCGTCCGCCCGGTAGGTGCGGGCCGCCGCCCGCAGGCCGTGCTCGCCGTGGCCGGGCCGGACGACGACCTCGAGGTCCGCTCCCGGGTCGATGCGGCCCTGCCGGTGGTGGCGCTGGTGCTGGCCCGCCAGCGGGCGGTCCGGGAGACCGAGCGGCGCCTGGCCGGCGAAGTGGTCTCGCTGGTGCTGGGCCGCCAGACCGAGGCCGCGGCGGCGCGGATGGCGTCCTACGGCCTGGACCCCGACGGCGCGCTGCGCCCGGTCGTGTGCGCGGTGCCCGACCGGGAGCGGGCGCTCACCGCCGCCGAGCGCTGGCTGGCCGAGGAGGGCCTGGAGGGCGTGCTCGCCCTGCGCGACGACGAGCTGATGCTCGTCCTCTCCGCCGACGGCGCCACCGAGGGGCAGGAGCGGGACCTGGCGCAGCGGCTGGCCACCGCGGTGGGCGCGCGAGCGGCCGGCGTCGGCCCGCTGAGCGACGGCGTCGACGGGCTGCGCCGGGCGCTGGTCCAGGCCCGCAACGCGTGCGAGCTCGGGCGACGCCGCGGCGGCGGGCTGGTGCTGTCCCACGACCTCGGCGGGAGCCACCAGCTGCTGCTCGCCCTGCAGGACCAGGACGTGCTGGAGAGCTTCCGGGCCAGCCTGCTGGCCCCGCTCGAGGAGCACGACGCCGGCCACGGCGCCGCGCTGGTCGCCACCCTCGACGCCTTCCTCACCTCGGGCGGGCGCTGGCAGGAGACGGCCGACGCCCTGCACCTGCACGTGAACACGCTGCGCCACCGGCTGACCAGGGTGGAGCAGCTCACCGGCCGGCGCCTGGACAGCACGGCCGACCGGGTCGACCTGTGGCTGGCGCTGCGGGCCTCGGGCGGGTGAACCGCGTCGGGCCCTGACAGCCCGCGGGCGACCGTGGTGGGATCGGTCCGTGGCCGAGGGCAGGGAGGCAGCGGTGGTCAGCGAGACGGTGGAGATCCGCGGGCACCTGCTCGACTCCGGGGTGCTGTCCCGCGTGCTCGACGAGGTCCGCGACTACGGCGGCGACTACCTCATCGACCGCTTCGACGTCGGCAAGGACCACGGCGACGAGTCCTACGCGCGGATGGTCGTCAGCCACGCCGACCCCGCCACGCTGGCTCGGCTCCTCGGCACCCTGCAGGGCTACGGCGTCAACCTGGTGCAGCCCGGCGACGTCGCCACCCGCCCCGCCGAGCGCGACGGCGTCTTCCCGGACGACTTCTACTCCACCACGAACCTCGAGACCGAGGTGCGCCTGGACGGTCGCTGGGTGCCGGTGCAGAGCCCGGAGATGGACTGCGGCATCGTGCTGGCCGACGGCGCCGCCCGCACGGTCCCGGTGAGCGACGTCCGGGCCGGCGACCTCGTCGTGTGCGGCGCCGCCGGGGTGCGCGTCACCCCCATCGCCCGGCTGCGCGACCAGGACCAGGCCTTCGAGTTCATGAACTCGATGGTGAGCAGCGAGAAGCCGCAGGCGCTCATCGTGCGCCAGGTGGCCCAGCAGCTGCGCGAGGTGAAGGCCGCCGGGCAGAAGGTGCTCTGGGTGGCGGGTCCCGCAGTCGTGCACACCGGCGCGGCGCCGGCCATGGTCGCGCTGGTGGAGGCCGGCTACGTCGACGTGCTCTTCGCCGGCAACGCCTTGGCCACGCACGACATCGAGTCGGCGATCTACGGCACCAGCCTGGGCATCGACCTGGCCCGAGGAGCCGGCGTCGAGCACGGGCACGAGCACCACATCCGCGCGATCAACCAGGTGCGCCGGGCCGGCTCCATCGCCGCCGCCGTGGAGCAGGGGGTGGTGACCAGCGGCGTCATGCACGCCTTGGTGCGGGCCGGGAAGCCGTTCGTGCTGGTCGGCTCGGTGCGCGACGACGGCCCGCTGCCGGACGTGCACACCGACGTCATCGACGGCCAACGCGCCATGCGCGCCCAGCTGCCCGACGTCGGCATCGTGCTGATGGTCGCGACCATGCTGCACTCGGTCGCCACCGGGAACCTGCTGCCGGCGCGGATCCCGCTGTTCTGCGTGGACATCAACCCGGCCACCGTCACCAAGCTCGCCGACCGGGGGTCGGCGCAGGCGCAGGGCATCGTCACCGACATCGGCCTGTTCCTGGAGACGCTCGCCGGCGAGCTGGTTCCGGCCTGGGGCAGCAGCCGGGAACGGGAGCTGACCAGGTCGGCCGGCACCGACGAGGGTCCCGACAGCACTTCCGACAGCACTTCCGACAGCACTTCCGGCGACGGTTCCGACGGGGCGTAGGAGCGCCTCGGAGCCGCGACGTCCGACGCGGCGTAGGAGTCAGCCGAGCCGCAGGTCGGCCACCACCGGCAGGTGGTCGGTGGCCCGGGCCAGGAGCGTGTGGTCGAGCTCGTCGGGCACGCCGCAGCCGAGCACCTCGAAGGCCGGATCCACGAGGATGCCGTCGATGCGGCGGGCCGGACCGGCGGCCGGGAAGGTGGGGGCCGAGCCCCGCGGCGCGACCACGAAGGCGTCGCGGAACCGGCGCTCCACGAGCGTGCGCCAGGCCGGGGCGTCGTCGGTCTCGTTGAGGTCGCCCGCGAGCACCGCCGGGCCGGCAGCCGGCTGCCCGAGCCGGTTCAGCCGCCCCAGCAGCTCGTCGGTGTGCCGGCGTCTCTCCACCGGGTCCAGGCTGTAGTGCGTGCTGACGGCCACGAACGGCCGCCCTCCCACCCGGGCCTCGGCCACCGCCGCTCCGCGCTGGAACCGCCCCGGAGCCTTGGCGAACCGCCACTCGTGCGTGCGCAGCACCTCCACCCGCAGCGACGTGAGCAGCGCCGGTCCCCCGGTGGTCCGCCCGCCGCAGGCCACCAGCAGGCCGGTGCGCTCGGCGAGGTCGGCCAGGTGGTGCCGCCAGCGCAGGAAGCGGGGCGCCTCCTGCACGCACAGCACGTCCGGGGCGAGCCGCGTGACGACGTCGACCAGCGCGCCGACGTCGTCGCGCAGCGAGCGGACGTTGTAGGAGACGACGCGGAGGTCGGGCATCAGCGCCGGCGGATCAACGGCGGGCGAGGTCCGCCGCGCCGACGATGCCGGCGTCGTTGCCCAGCGTGGCCGCCCGGATGTCGGCGTAGGGCCGATGCCCGTGGCCGGTGAGGGCCTCGGCGTAGGCGCGGCGGGTGGGCTCGAGCAGCAGCTCGCCGGCCTCGGAGACGCCGCCGCCGACGACGAAGGCGCCCGGGTCGAGCACCGCGGCGAGGTCGGCCATGCCCTGCCCGAGCCAGCGGGCAACCGCCTCGAACGAGGCGACCGCGATCGGGTCGCCCTTCTGCGCCGCGGCGGTGACGTCCTTGCCCTCCACGCCCTCCGGCGTGCCGTCGCCCAGCGACAGCAGCAGGTTGGCGGCGTCGCGGTCCTCGGCCGCGCGCCAGCGCGCCTCGCGGACCAGCGCGTTGCCGCTGGCGTACTGCTCCCAGCAGCCGCGGTTGCCGCAGCCGCAGGGTCGGCCGTTGGGCTCGACCCGCAGGTGGCCGATCTCGGCGGCGACGCCCCAGCGCCCCCGGTAGAGCCGGCCGTCGACGACGATGCCGCCGCCGATGCCGGTGCCCACGGTGACGCAGACCAGGTGGTCCTCGCCGCGGCCGGCGCCGTGGCGGGCCTCGCCCCAGGCGGCGGCGTTGGCGTCGTTCTCCACCACCGTGGGCAGACCGGTGCGCTGGCGGACCTCGTCGGCCAGCGGCTCGTCGCGCCAGTTGGCGACGTTGGGCGCGAACAGCACGGTGGCCCGGCGTTCGTCGATGAACCCGGCCGCGCCGATGCCGACGGCCTCCACCTGGGCGCCGTCGGCGGTGGCCCGCAGCTCCTCGATGACCGCGACGATCGCCTCGAGGGTGCCCGAGGAGCTCTTGGCCGGGGTGTCCCGCCGGGTCTTGGCGAGGATCGTGCCGTCGTCGGCCACGACACCGGCGGCCACCTTGGTGCCCCCGACGTCCACGCCGATCGTGTGTGCGCTCACCGTCGTCCTCTCGCTTCCTTCTCCGGTCGGCCGGCCGCACCCAGCCGTGGTCCGACCTTCGCGCCGTCCCGCGTGCCGCGGGCCGGCTCCCTCGGGTCCCTCGTCACCTGCCTGCTCATGAGGCGCTCCGACCCGCTCACCCGATGTCGATCCGTTGCAGACCGCCGCGCCGACGGTAGGCCCAGTCGCGCTCGGAGGCGGCCACCGCCTCGCGCAGCGCGGCCACCAGCGAGGTGACCGCGGCGGCGAGGTGGTCGTAGACCTCCGGCCGGGTTCCGCGCAGGATGCCGACGAGCTGGCACAGCGGGCAGAGCCGGCAGTCCGGCGAGCCGGTGGCGAACCCGCCGCCCACGCCCGCGCCCACCCCCTCGCCCAGCCCGCCGAGCAGCGCGGTCAGCCCGGCCAGCGCCGAGGCGCCCTGCTCGGCGGCGCCGCGACCGGCGCCGAAGCCCGCGCCCACGCCGTGGCCGACGTGCTGACCCAGACCGTTGGCGGCGCCGACCAGCCGCTCGCCCAGCCCGTCCGGTCCGCCATGGCGGGCGGCCCAGTCCGAGAGCGCCTCGGCGAACCGGGCGGCCTCCTCGGCGAGGCTGCCGACCGGCTCCTGCCCTGCGCTGTCGGCGCTCTGCTGCGCGCCGGCGGTCACGGAGTCCTCCACAGCGCCGGGTCGGGCTCGAAGCGCACCCGCAGCCGGCCGTCCCGGAGGACCGCTCCGGCCACGGTGCAGCGGGTGAGCGCGGCCGGCAGCGCGAGCACGCGGCGGTGCGGTCCCACGGTGAGGACCAGCTCGTCCCCGGACCGGGCCAGGGACAGCTGCTCGCGCTCGGCCAGCGGCAGCGGCACGACCAGCACGAACTCGTCGCCGGACCGCTCCACCGACACCAGCTCGACGTCGTCGGCCGGGGCGGCGGGGTCGGTGTCGCCGTAGAGCTGCTCGCCGAGGGCGGCCAGCGCGTCGGCGCCGACCGGCTCCCCCGCCTGGTACGGCGCGCGCAGCACCGGCAGCGGGGCGACGTCGCGCTGCAGCCCGGCCAGCCGGTCGGCCTGCGCCGCCGCCCAGGCCGCTCGCCACGGGTCCTCGCCGGGAGGCACCAGCCGGTTGGCCACCACCGCGTCCACCCGGTAGCCGTAGAGCGCGAGGCTGGTGAGGGTGCGGCGGGTCTCGGCGAGCACGACGTCCTCGGGTGTCGCCACCAGCCGCACCGTCGTGCCGGCCTCGGTGAGCAGGGCGCGGACGTCGACCAGCTCCTCGTGCAGCCGGCCGATGGCGTCGAGCACCCGCTCCTTGGGAGCGGGCACCCCGGCCGCCCGGCCGAGCACCGGCCGCAGCGCGCGGGCGACCCGGCGCTCGAGCGGGAAGAACCGGTCGATGTACCAGCGCAGGGCCTCCGGCAGCGCGAGCAGCCGCAGGGTCTCCGCGGTGGGCGCGCAGTCGACGACGACGAGGTCCCAGCGGCCCGAGCGGGCGTGGTCGCGCAGCTCGAGCAGCGCGAGGACCTCCTCCGCCCCGGGCAGCACGGTGAGCTCCTCGGCCTCGACCGGGTCCACCCCTGCGGCGTCGAGCAGCGCGAGCAGGTAGTCCTGCACCTCGCGCCAGCTGCGCTCGGCGCGGCCGCGGGCGTCGACCTGGGCAAGGAACAGCCCGGACAGGCCCGGCTCGACCTCCCGCGGCTCAGGACCACCGGACCAGCCGGCCGGCAGCCCGACGACGTCGGCCAGCGAGTGCGCGGCGTCGGCGGAGACGACGAGGGTCTTGAGCCCGCGCCGGGCGGCGAGGACGGCGGTGCCGGCGGCGAGGGTCGTCTTGCCGACCCCGCCCTTGCCGGTGAAGAGGAGGATCCGCACGCGGAGCAGGCCTCAGGCCTCGACGCGCTTCTTGAGGCCCTTGAGGGCCCGGTCGATGATGACCTTCTCCGCCTTCTTCTTGATCATGCCGATCATGGGGATCTTGACGCCGACGGCCAGGCGGTAGGTCACCTGCGTGCCGCCGCCGTTCGGCGTGAGGAGGTAGGTGCCGTCCATCGCGGTGAGCATGCCGGCCTCGACCAGCGTCCAGGAGACCGCGTCGTCGCCGTCCCAGGTGTAGGACAGCGTGTAGGTGTCCTTGATGGCGCCGGCGTCGAGGATGAAGCGGACCTCGGCCGGGCGCTCGTCGGCGTCGTCGTAGACGCTGAGCACCTCGACCTCCTTCACCTCGTCGTTCCACGAGGGGTAGGCCTCGATGTCGGCGATGACGGCCATGACCTCGCTGGGCGAGGCATCGATGACGATGCTGGACTCGGTCTGGTCCGCCATCTGCTGGCCTTCCCCTCACCTTCACCGGCGCGGCGCGGCGGCCGCTGTGGACGCGGCTGACGTCCGCCCGAAGGCTACCGCCCCGCCCGCTCCGTCCGTCCCATCCCGCTCCGGGCGCGGAGCTCCAGCGCGCGTCGCGGCGGGGCTCAGAGATCCAGCACGAACGGCGTCCCGCGACCGCGGAAGTGGCCCACGTTGACCACCTCCGTCCGGCCGATCCGGGTGCGGGCCACCAGCGGCTGGTGGACGTGGCCGTGCAGCAGCAGCCGGGGCTGGGTGGCGCGCACGGCCTCCAGCAGCGCCACGCTGCCCCGCTCGAAGCGGCGGGCCACGACGTCGTAGGTGATGTCGGGCAGCGCCGGCGGGATGTGGCTGAAGAGCACGTCCACCCGACCGAGCGCCGCCACCTTGGCCGCGAACTCCTCGTCGGAGACCTCGTTGGGCGTGCGGTAGCGGGTGCGCAGGCCGGCGCCGACGAAGCCGACCGTCAGCCCGGCCAGCTGCACGGTCTGCCCGTCGAGCAGGTGGTGCCCCTCGCGCAGGTACTCGCGGAAGAGCACCGGGACGTCGACGTTGCCGTAGGTGAGGTAGGCCGGGGTCGGCATGGCGTCGAACAGCGCGGCGTACTGGCGGCGCACCGCGTCCTCGACGACGTCGGACCGCGGACGCCCCTCCTCGGCGAGCAGGTCGTCCCAGAGCTTGGTGGAGAACTCCCGCGCCTGGGCGAAACGGCCGGCGGTGCGCAGCCGCACCAGCTCGGAGGCGTTGGCGGCGCCGAACAGGTCCGCGAAGATCCCCTGCGAGTGGTCGGCGTAGTCGACGAAGAGGATGAGGTCGCCCAGGCACACCAGGGCGTCGGCCCCGTCGCCCGCGCGGCGCAGCGCGTCGACGGCGCCGTGGACGTCGCTGACCACGTGGAGCCGCACGGGCGCCAGCCTAGGGACGGCGCTGCGTGGCCGCCCCCGGACCCTGCGCGCCCGTCAGCCCAGCAGCTTGCCGAGCACCCACATCACGAGGAACAGCGTCAGGGTGACCACGAGCGCGCCTGCGGCCATGACGCCGGCCCGACGGCCCGGTGTGCTGAAGGCGTCGTCGAGCGGACCGAGCGAGACCCGCCCGCCGCCCTCCTCGACGGCCAGCTGAGCCAGCAGCGCGTCGACCTCGGGGGGCAGGGGCGCCTCGTCGGCGTCGGCCGGCGGCACGTCCTCGGCCACCGCCGTGCCCGCGGCTGCGGCACCGCTGCCCGGGCGGAAGCGACGGCCGGCGCGGGGCGCCGGGGACCCGCCGGACCCGGAGGCCGCCGGCGTCGTGGTCCCGGCCGCCGCCGTCCCCTCCCCGACGACGACCGGGAGCTCGGTGACCGCATCGACGTCGAGGGCAGGGTCTGCCGCTGCCGCTGACGCCGCCGGCGCGGGCTCCGGGCGCAGGTCGAGGAAGCAGAGCGAGCACCAGGCTGCCTCCGGCGCGAGCAGCGCGCTGCACCGCGGGCAGCGAGGCGTCGTGTCGGTCACGTCGACCACTGTCGGCAGCCGGGGCCGCTCCCTTGACCCGTGAGCCACGAACCGCGGTCGGATCGTCCCGGTCGCCGCGTCGACGCCTCTCGCCGGCTGCTGTGCCCGCACCCCGCCGTCCGCTACCGATCGAGGCGCGGATCCCCCGGCCGCCGGCCCGCCTCCAGCGCGTCCTTGAGCGCCCAGGCGTGCTTCTTCCACGCCACCGCCCGGCGCCGCCGTTCGGCGTCGACCCGGCGGGGGCCCGGCGCACCGCCGGCCGGGTCCAGGCGGAGGTAGAGGTGCAGCAGCACGCCGTCGCCCATCGGCTCCAGCCAGACCTCCGCGGAGCCGGTCCAGGGACCGGTCACGGCCCACTGGATCCCCTTGACCCCGCGGTCACGGGTCACTGCGAGGGTGAGGTCGGGGAACCAGACCGGCCACCGGGACGGGTCGGCGACCGCCTCGGCCACCGCCTGGGGATCGGCCACCACGAACGTCTCGTCGACCAGGTCGAGCAGGGGCACGGCGGCCAGCATGCCGCACCCGGCCGGCTTGATCGGACCGAGCCCGCGGGCGACTACCGATGAGTAAGGTCCAGGCAAAGCCGCCCGTCCGGACGAGGAGACCGCCAGTGACCTCAGCGCCGTCGCGCACCGAGATGTCGGTGCCCCCGCTGCTGGCCGAGCGCAGCAGCGGCAACCTGGCGGACCTGGTGGTGGACAACGCCGCGCAGGCACCGCACCGCGTGGTCTTCAGCCGCAAGGTCGGCGACCGCTGGCAGGACGTCACCGCGCGCGAGTTCCTGGCGGAGGTGACCGACGTCGCCAAGGGCCTGGTGGCGTCCGGCATCCAGGCCGGCGAGCGGGTGGGCCTGATGAGCAAGACCCGCTACGAGTGGACGCTCTGCGACTTCGCCATCTGGATGGCCGGTGCCGTCACCGTGCCGATCTACGAGACCAGCTCGGCCGAGCAGGTGCAGTGGATCCTCGCCGACTCCGGTGCGGTGGCCGCCATCCTCGAGACGCCCAAGCACGCGGCGGTCTACGCCGAGGTCTCGGCCGGCCTGCCCGGCGTGACCCGCACGTGGGTGCTGGACGAGGGCGGCCTGGACGAGCTGGTCGCCTCCGGGGAGCCGGTGGCCGCCGCCGACGTCGAGGCCCGGCGCACCGTGGCCGGCCCGTCCTCCCTCGCCACCATCATCTACACCTCCGGCACCACCGGCCGTCCCAAGGGCGTCGAGCTCACGCACGGCAACTTCCTGGCCGAGGTCGACAACGGGATCGGCCAGCTCGAGCCGCTGTTCCGCGACCAGGAGGCCAGCACGCTGCTGTTCCTGCCGCTGGCACACGTGTTCGCCCGGGTCATCCAGGTCGGCTGCGTCGTCTCGCGCACCCGGATGGGCCACACCGCCGACATCAAGAACCTGCTCGACGACCTGGCCGGGTTCCAGCCGACCTTCATCCTCTCCGTGCCCCGGGTCTTCGAGAAGGTCTACAACTCCGCGGCGCAGAAGGCGGAGGCCGGCGGCAAGGGGAAGATCTTCCACCAGGCCGCCGAGACCGCCATCTCCTACAGCGAGTCGTTGGACCGCGGCGGCGCACCCCTCCCCCTCCGGCTCAAGCACTCGCTGTTCGACAAGCTGGTCTACGCCAAGCTGCGTCAGGCGATGGGCGGCAAGGTGCGCTACGCGGTCTCCGGCGGCGCCCCGCTCGGCACCCGGCTGGGTCACTTCTTCCGCGGCGCCGGCATCACGGTGCTGGAGGGCTACGGCCTCACCGAGACCACCGCCGCGGCCACCGTGAACACCACCGACAAGGTGAAGATCGGCACGGTCGGGCGGCCGATCCCCGGCTGCTCGGTGCGGATCGCCGAGGACGGCGAGGTCATGCTCAAGGGCGGGCACGTCTTCGGCGCCTACTGGCGCAACCCGGAGGCGAGCGCCGAGGTGCTCACCGAGGACAGCTGGTTCCACACCGGCGACATCGGCGAGCTCGACGACGAGGGCTTCCTGCGGATCACCGGCCGCAAGAAGGAGCTCATCGTCACCGCGGGCGGGAAGAACGTCGCCCCGGCCGTGCTCGAGGACCGGCTGCGCGCGCACCCGCTGGTGAGCCAGTGCATGGTCGTCGGCGACAACCAGCCCTTCATCGGGGCGCTCATCACCCTGGACGAGGAAGCCCTGCCCACCTGGCTGAAGATCAAGGGCAAGCCCGAGACGCCGGCGGCCGACCTCCTGCACGACCCCGACGTCGTCGCCGAGATCCAGGCCGCGGTCGACGACGCGAACAAGGCGGTCTCGCACGCCGAGGCCATCAAGAAGTTCCGCATCCTTCCGGTCGACTTCACCGAGGAGGGAGGCCAGCTCACCCCTTCGCTCAAGCTCAAGCGGGCCGTGGTGCTCAAGGAGTTCGGGGCCGAGGTGGAGGCGCTGTACGCCTGACTCGTCGACCTCCTCGCAGGACCAACGTCCTGAGGACGGCGAGCGCGGCGTAGGGGGTACGGCGGCCGCTTCCCCGCAATCCCGATCATTACGTGAATCCGCGTCAGCGACGATTCCGCCCTGCGCACAATGACGACCGTGAGTGTCCACGCGGTGCTCGCGCGTCGCCGGGCCGAGCGCCTGGCGACCCTCACCCGCGCCGTGGACTTCCACGAGTCGCTGCGCCTCGGGTTGCTCACGGCGAGCCTCGCGCTGGCGGTGGTCTCCCACGAGCTGGGCCGGACCCTTCCCTGGCTGGCTGCGCTGGCCCTGATCGCCGTCATCCCGGTCTGGTGGCCGAAGAGTTCCCTGCCAGCCATGGCGTGGGCTGCCATCGAGCTCGCTGTCGCCTGGAGCGGGACCCTCGTCCTGTCGGCTGCTGAGCCCAACCCGCTGCTCGTCTACCTGGTGGCGCCGGCTCTGGCTGTCGCGGTCTGCGGTGGCGCCCGCGCAGTGCTCGCGCTGGCCCTGCTCGAGGCTCTCGTCCCGCTGACGCTGGCCGGGACAGGCCTGGACGTGCCCGCCGGCCAGGTCGGCGTGCAGGCCTTGGCGCTGTCGGTGGCCGCGGCCGGTCTGGGGCTTTGGGCAGCGGACCTGCGCCGGCCGATGCCGACCGACGCGGACCTCGACCAGTACGAGGCACAGCGACTGCTGACGCAGGTGCACGCGCTCGTCCGGCGCTTGCCCGGAGGGTTCGACCTGGCCTCGGTGGCCGGGTCGCTCGTCGAACGGCTCCGTGACGGGCACCCGGTGGACCGCGTCGCCGTGCTCGTCGGCCACTCCCCCGACGCGCTCACCCCGGTGACGCTGACCGGGTGGGACCAGCTGCCCCCCCTGCCCGTGGAGGTGGACGGGCAGCTGGGCAGGGCCTGGGCGACGGGCACCTGCCAGTGGCGGCGGGTGGACGACGAGCTGGTGGCGGTCCTGCCCCTCCGGGTCGGGGACGGCGTGGGTGTCGGGGTCGCCGTGCTCGCCTGGGCCGGCGCCGGCTCACCCTCCCCGCAGGAGCAGCAGCAGCTGGTGCGGGACTGCGCACCGGCGGCGCTCGCGCTGGAGACGGCCCAGCTGTTCGACCAGGTCCGCCTGGCCGGGCTGGTGGAGGCGAGGGAGAGCCTGGCGGCCCAGATGCACAACGGCATCGCCCAGGACCTGGCCTACATCGGGTTCGAGCTCGACGGGCTCAAGGCCGCCACCCGCGGCACGCAGCTGCACGACGACGTGGCGTCCCTCCGGTCGCATGTCACGGATCTGGTGCAGGACCTGCGTCTTTCCATCTCCGACCTCCGGTCCACGATCGGACCCGGGCAGCCGCTGTCCGCTGCGCTCAGCTCGCAGGTGCGCCATGTCGCCGGGACCCGCGGAGTGCCCGTCTCGTTCGACCTGCGCGAGTCCGCCCTCCGCCTGGCCGCACCGGTCGAGCAGCTCCTCTACCGGCTGGCCATCGTGGGCGCGCAAGCCGCCCGCCGCGAGCCCGGCGTCCGGGCCCTGCACGTGGCTCTGTCGACCACCCCGCCGTCGGCCACGCTGACCGTCCGCATCACGGGTGCATCACTTGGTGAGAAGTGCTTCGGAGATGAACTCGTAGAGGTAGCGTCTGCACTCGCAGAGCACTCGGGGGTCGTCTCGGTACAGGTCGACGGCCATGCAGCCATCACGCTGCGTGCCACCGTCGGAGGGGGCACCACATGATCCGAGTGATCGTCGTCGACGACCATCCGCTGATCCGACAGGGGCTCGTCCGCATCTTCGAGCGCGAGCCGGACTTCGCCGTGGTGGGCGAAGGCGGTTCGCTCTCCGAGGCCACCGCTGTCGTGGACCGGACTCCCGCCGACGTCCTGCTGGTCGACGTCGTGCTGCCCGACGGCAGCGGCATGGACCTGGTCCGCCACGCGCGGGGCGGCAGCTCCGAGCTGGGCATCGTTGTGCTGACCATGCACGGCGAGGACGAGAAGCTGTTCGAGGCCCTCGAATCCGGCGCCTCGGCGTTCGTGCTGAAGTCTGCCGGCAGCGAGGAGATCCTCTCCGCCGTCCGCCACGCGGCGGCCTCCCCGCTGGCCTTCACCGCCGCCGACCTGGCGATGGCGATGCGCCGCCGGCTGGCCCCGCCGCCGACCATGCTCACCGAGCGGGAGCAGCAGGTGCTCGACCTGCTCAAGGAGGGCTACTCGGTGGCCGGGGTGGCCCGTGCGCTGTACATCAGCGAGTCCACCGCGAAGACGCACATCGCCAAGCTGTACACGAAGCTCGGCGCCTCCAACCGGGCGCAGGCCGTCATGGCCGCGGTCCGGCTGGGGCTGGTCGCAGCCGCGGCGCAACCGGCCTGACCACCGCGCCTCGGCGCAGGAACTGGGGGACCGCATGGAGACGACTCTCGCGAGCGAGGGTCCAGGGCTCGTCCCGGACGCAGCGCGCGGGCACGTGTCGACGGCGTCCGTCGTCACGCTCGGGGAGGCCCTCGACTCCGCCGACCAGCTGCTCACCCAAGGGGGCGGATACACCTCTCGCTTGTGGCGCACCGGTTTCTCCCCGTTGGACCAGCACCTGGCCGGTGGGCTGCGAGCGGGCGAGCTGGTGCTGGTGGCCGGCGCCCAGGGCCTGGGCAAGACGACGTTCGCCCTGCAGGCGGCCCGGAACCTCGCCGCCGCCGGGCACAGCGTGCTCTACGTCTGCTACGAGCACCCGGCCGAGCAGCTGGCCGAACGGCTGCTGGTGCTCGAGGCCGGGCTGGCCGAGGGCGACCGGGCGCTGACGCTCGAGGAGGCGCGGCGGACGCTGTCGGCCCACGGGGCCGGCGGCTACGCCGAGCGGCTGGGCGCCTTCCCCGGCGCCCGGGAGGCCCTGACCGCCGTGCGCGGCTACGCCGACCGCCTGCACCTGCTCAGCGCCCGTGGCGACAGCACGACCCTCCAGGACGTGCGCGCGGCGGCCACGGCCTGTCCCGAGCCGCCCTTGGTCGTCGTCGACTACCTGCAGAAGGTCGCGGTGCCCGAGGATGACGGCGACGAGGACCGGCGGGTGGCGCGCATCGCCACCGGGCTCAAGGACCTCGCGCTGGACCTGCGCGTGCCGGTGGTCGCCGTGTGCGCCGTGGAGCAGCCGCCCGGCGACACCCGCCGGGTGCGCACCCGCCACCTCAAGGGCTCGGTCACCCTCGCCTACGAGGCCGACGTCGTCCTCGTGCTCAACGAGAAGTTCGACGTGGTGGCGCGCCATCACCTCGTCTACGACACCGGCAACGCCGAGCGCTTCCACGGCTACGTCGTCTGCTCCATCGAGAAGAACCGCTCCGGCGAGAACCACCTGGACCTGGAGTTCCGCAAGCGGTTCGCGCACAGCTCCTACGACCCGTCGGGGTCGATGGTGAGCGAGCAGCTCCTCGACGAGCGGGTCCACCTGGAGTAGGTGGACCGGCACCCGGTCGGTCCTTCAGGTGAGGCTCACCCAGGCTCCCGGACGAGAGATCGCCCCTCGGGGTCGCTCGCGCCGGCTCAAGCGAGGGCAGCGAGCGCGCGGGCCAGGTCACGAGCGCGGAGGGCGTCGGCGAGCCGGAGGGTCTCCCGGCCGATCACGTCGGTGACGGCCCGCACCTCATCGCGGTGGAACCGCTCACCGGCGCGGCCGGTGATCACGACAGCGTCCAGCGGCGCGCACCGGGCGGCGAGCAGCCTTCGCCGGCTGGCGAGCGGAGCCAGCGCGAGCTCGGCGCGCACCATGTCCGTGTCCTCGACCACGAGCACCGGCGCGACATCCCAGAGCTGGCGGACGACCCAGTCCCCGCACGCCAGGCCCAGCCGGGCCTCCAGGGCACGAAGCCCGGAGCCACCGGCCACGGCCAGGTGGTCCCCGTCCCGCACCAGCACCGCCACCGCATCGACGGCGACGACGCGGGCCACTTCCGCGCCCACCTCGTCGGCCACCGCCGCCACCGAGGGCAGATCGGTCGCGCTGGCCAGCAGCACCTGCGCCGCGCGCCGCCAGTCCGGCGCACCACCGGGCTGCCCGGGTGCTGGGCTCCCGGCGGAGGCGTGCCGGCGGGAGGTTCGGGGCAGGCGCAGCGTCGGCCGGGTGCGACCCGACCCGCCGCCGCCGAGACTCCCGGCGACCTCCTGGGCCGGGGCCGGCGTCGCCGTCCCCTCCGGTGGTGCGACCGCGTCCTCCTGAGCAGCTGGGACAGGGACGGTCACCGGTTCCATCGCCTCCGGCGCACCCCGCTCGCCGGAATCGAGCGGCTCAGGGGCGGTCGTGCGGACCAGCGTGCGGATGGCGGCTGCTACCGCCGTGGCCGGTACCGGTGGGACGACCAACGCGGTCCGGCCTTCGTCGGCCTGCTCCAGCGCCAGCCAGTCCGGATCGTCCGGCCCGAGCACGACGATCGGCACGCATGCCGCGCGGGCCCGCACGAGGTCGATGACCCGGCGGGCCTCCCCGAGCTCGGCGACGTCGAGCACGGCGGCGTCGACGCAGGACACATGCTGCTCGTCGACCTGCCCGCCCGAGATGTCCACGACGTCGAACCCCTGCCGGCGCAGCTCGATCGCGTAGACCGCGTGCCGCGTGACGGCTAGGACCCGGGCCACTAGAACACCCCGGGCACCAGCCGCGCGGTGCGCCGCTGGTAGGAGGGGTAGCCAGGCAGGGTGGTCGAGAGCAGCCATTCCTCGTGCCAGGCCCGGTAGGCCTGCAGGCAGACCAGAAGCACCCAGGCAGCGAGTGCCGGCTGCGGGGTGGCGCTGCGCACGACCAGACCGAGCGTGGCCACGATCTCGCCGAGGTAGAGCGGGTGACGGACCCAGCGGTAGGGACCGGTGTCGGCCAGCGCCCGGGTCTGGGCGAAGATGCTCAGGTTGGTGCCCAGCGCCGATAGCGACCACAGGGACCAGAGCGTTCCGACGACGACGAGCGCGAAGGACGCGAGGTCCCTCCGCTCACCCGCTCCGACGCCGAACAGGGGCGCGGCCACCATCGGCAGGAAGGTCGCCACGATGCCCGCCGTCCGCGCGGTCCAGGACGACGTCGTCGCCGATGCCGGCCCCCTGCGCAGATAGGCCAGCACGACCATCAGCAGGAAGGCGAGCGTGGCGAGGGACGCGAGCATGCTGGCGAGCAGCTGCACGGCCCCCAGGTCGGCGGACCGTCGCGCCGCGCCCAGCATTCCGGCCGCGTTGCCGAGGAGGAGCAGCACGGTCACCGGAACCGTGCCGAGGCGGCCCCAGTCCAGCCGGCCGGCCCGAACGTCGCTGTCCACGCTCACAGGGTCCCCGTGAAGGCCTTGATGATCTGGATGACACCGGGACCGATGATGACGATGAACATCACCGGCAGGATGCACAGGACGAGCGGGAAGAGGATCTTGATCGGCACCTTCTGCGCTTTCTCCTCAGCGCGCTGACGCCGCTTGACCCGCATCTCCCGCGACTGCTCGCGAAGCACGTTCGCGATCGGGATGCCGAGCCGGTCGGCCTGCACGAGGGCCGACGTGAACACCTTGAGCTCGTCCACCGTCGTCCGCTCGGAGAGCCCCTGGAACGCCTCGCTCCGTGACTTGCCGATCTGCATCTCCTGCAGCACCCGGAAGAACTCCCCCGCGATCGGCCCCTCCGCGTTGCGGGCCACCTGCGCCAAGGCAGCATCGAACCCGAGCCCCGCCTCCACGCTCACCGTGAGCATGTCCAGGGCGTCGGGAAGGGATCGCTGGAGCGCCTGCTGGCGCTTGAGCCCGGCGTTGTACAGCAGCAGGTCCGGCAGGAAGTAGAGCGCGACGCCGAGCACCGCGGTCCAGAGCAGCAACAGCAGCAGGCCGGACCTCGCGCCGAGGAGGAGGCCCAGCACCAGCCCCGTCACCAGGGACAGCCCCTTGGCAGCCAGCACTTTGTCCGGCGTCCAGGCCGCCGGGTTGCCGGCGATGTCGAGCCGGTGCTGCAGCCGCTCGGCGTAGCCCCCCGCAGTGAACCTTCGGGCGAGCGCGACGAAGAAGCCGCCGGCCGGCCCGATCAACCGGTCCAGGAGCGGGAGGTCCTGCTTGGCCATCGCCTGCTCGGCGCGCAGGCCCTCGATCTGGGCCAGGGACCGTGCCACGCCGCTGGCCTGAGCAGAGGTCCCGAACAGCAGCACAGTGCCGGTGAGGATGGCGCCCGCGATGCACGCGAGCCCGACCAGGAGAGCCATCTAGACCTCCACCTTGACTGTCTGACGCATCCAGAACGTCCCGCCCACCATGAGGAGCACCCCGACGACGCTCATACCGAGGCCCAGCGGCTGGGTCCACAGCAGACTGATGTAAGGCCGCCGGAAGGCGTAGAGGTAGGCGAAGAGGCCGATCGGCAGCGCCAGCAGGATGTATGCGGACAGCCGTCCCTCCGCCGAGAGCGTCTTGACCTGGCGGCGCAGGTAGCCCCGCTCGCGCATGGTGTGCACGGTCGTCTGCAGAACCTCCGCGAGGTTGCCGCCCACCTGCCGCTGGATGCGGACGGCCATCACCGTCCACCGGAAGTCCGGGCTGTCCATCCGGTCCGCCACCCGGTCGAGCGCGTCCTCCAGCGGCGCGCCGAGCCGCGCCTCGGCGAGGGCGCGCCCCAGCTCGCCGGCGATCGGCTCGCGGCCGTCCTTCACGGCGGCGTCGAGCGCCTGCGGCAACGAGAAGCCGGTCTGGAGGCTGCTCGCGACCAGCTGCAGGGTGTCCGGCATGGCCTCCTCGAAGCGCTTGAGCCGGCGGCTGATGCGCACCGCCAGGTACACGTGCGTGCCGAGCCAGCCCAGCGCCAGCCCGAGCACCAGGGCGACCAAGAGGTTCTTGCTGAGCACCATGAGCAGCGCGACGGCGCCGACGCTGATGGAGGCGCGCAGCACCAGCCACTCGTTCGGACGCAGCCGCATGTCCGCACGGTCGAGCTGCAGCGCGATCTGCTCTGTGAGGCCGCGGCTCTGCACGACCCGGTCGGAGAACTGAAGCACGGTCTGCGCCACCCCCCCGGAGGTGTGCGCCTGCTCGGTGACGACCCGTTGCCGTGCTCCGCTGAGGGTGTAGAACTCGAGCTCGCGCCGCCGACGCACCCGCGTGCTCTCGCCCACCGGTGCGAAGACCGCGAAGGCGAGCGCCAGCAGCGCCAGGAACACCACGGCGAGCACTGCCCAGATCCACGCGCTGGTCGCGGTGACCTGCAGCCTGGGCAGCGGGGCCGACCGCACCGATGGCGACGCCGTCCCCGTCGCGAGCTCCACCAGGTGCGAGGCCGACAGCTCCTGTCCCCCGTAGGAGAGGGACACGTGGGCCGTGTGCCCACCGGCGGACAGGCCCCCGGGCAGCGGACCGGACAGGACGACCTGGACGTCGAAGGACTGCGCCGCTGCGGCGAAGGCGGTCGCGAGCTGGCCGGCGTCACCGGCGGTGCGGACGCGCCCGCCCGTTCCGTCGGCGATCCGCTGCAGGGCGGCGACCTCGGAGTCCTTGGTCCTGAACGCCACCAGGTCCAGGCCGACCTTGCCCCTGGCCACCGTGTCGACCGCTGCCTGGAGCGAGGCCCGGCTGTGGTTGTCGGCGCCGTCGCTGAGAACGATGAGCGAGCGCTGCGGGGCGTCGCCCAGCTCCGCGACCGAGCGGACGACCGCGTCATAGAGGCTGGTGTCGCCGGCGTTCGCCCCCAGGCGGCGAAC
>JBQCIO010000107.1:0-15647 GCA_051953655.1 Motilibacteraceae bacterium | reverse complement strand
CCCCGTGTTCCCTGTGTTTCGGCGGTGTTTGGGCGTCACTAACTAGGTGTGTTGGGGGGGTTCGGGCGGCCCCGGGGTGGGGGTCAATTCCCCACGGCCGGCCGGACCCGCACGAAGGGCTACTTCAGGAGCTTGGCCTGGGCGTCGGCCGGCAGCTGCGCGGACAGGTAGATGTCGCCGGGCAGGTCGCGCTTGCAGGTGACCGGGTGCGGCTGGCCGGAGACGGAGTCCTCGTAGACCGGTGCCTCGAACATCTTCGAGTCCGGCTTGGTGCCCCCGGTGGCGATGGCGACCGCCGTGTCGATGGCGAGGCGGGCGTTGTCGTTGCCGGTGGCCACCGTGAACAGCTTGAAGTCCGGGTTCTTGGCCTTGTGGTCCTCCCAGAAGCAGGACAGGGAGTTGCCGTCCGAGGTGGCCAGGGCCGGGATCGAACGCCCCTGCTTCTCGAACTCGGGCAGCGCGCCGAGCAGCGAGGGACCGAAGTCGGAGACGATCGCGTCGATCTTCGGGTACTTCGCGATCGCGGCCGAGAGCACCTGCTGGGTCTTGGCCGGGTCCCAGTTGGTCACCTCGTACGGCGAGGCGCCGATGAACTTGAACTTGGAGGAGTCCAGGACCGACTGCATGCCCTTGAGCTCGTCGGTGCCCTGGCTGTTACCGGCCGGGCCCGAGAGGAACAGGATGTTGCCGCCGTTCGGCAGGACCTGGGTGAGCCACTTGCCCCAGTTCTTGCCGTCGGTCACGAAGTCGGCGCCGACCCAGACGTCGTAGTCCTTGCCGTCGGTGCCGCCGGGGAAGACGCGGTAGGGCACCGTCGTCACACCGGCCTGCTTGGCGCTCTGCAGCGCCGGCAGCACGGCCTGGCCGGCGTCGGGGAAGACCACGAGGGCGTTGACACCCTTGGCCACCAGGCCCTGGATGTCGGAGATGGCCTTCTGGGTGTCGCCCTGGCCGTCGGCGTAGGTGAAGTCGGTGACGCTCGGGCACTTGGCGATCTCGTCCTTGGCGGACGCGGTGGTGACCAGGCGCCAGCTGTTGCCGCCGAACCCGTCGGTGAGGCCGAGGGTGATCTTCTTCGGGCCGCACCAGGACGGAGCCCCCGGCACGGAGCTGCCCGACGCGCCGGAGGTGGAGCCGGCGGCCGAGGTGGAGGAGGAGGACGAGCCTCCGCAGGCGCTGAGGGCGAACGCAGCGGCTCCGGAGACCGCCAGGAGGCGGAGCGCGGTGGTGCGACGGGACATGCCAGTGACCTTTCTGGTCAGGGTGATACGCGGGGGCATGGCAGGGGTGGGGCAGGGGTGGGGCAAGGGTGTGGCAGGGGTGGTGTGGCAGGGGATGGCGGCTGAGCGCGAGCTGTGCGGACGCCGGGCGGGAAGCCGGAAGCCCTGGATCAGGCGGCCACGGCCGGCCGTGGGACCCGGGCGCGGGTGACGCGCCGCCGGACCGCCGACCAGTCGATGGTGTAGAGCGCGACCCCGACGGTGAACGCCACGGCCTGGGTGAGGGTCTTGACGGCGAAGTTGACACCGAGGGCGAGCACCAGCTGGTCCAGCTGGGTCAGGAAGAGCGCGGCGAGCGCCGTGGCCACGAGGTTGCCCCGGCCGCCGAGGAGGGACGTGCCGCCGAGCACGACGGCCGCGACCGAGGCCAGCAGGTACGCATCGCCCTGGTAGGCCGTGGGCTTGTTGAGGATGCCGGCCAGGAGGACGGCGCCGAACCAGTAGAGGACCTGCGCCCCGACGTAGCCTCCGGCCCGGTGGGTGCGGACCTTCAGGCCGGTGGCCCAGGCCGCCCGGGAGCTGGCGCCCACGGCCTCGAACCGCCGGCCGGCGACGGTGCGCTTGACCACGAGCGTGGTGACGACGGTGGCCAGCACAGCGAACAGCACGGCGTTCGGGATCCCGAGGACGCTGCCGCCGGCGAGGTGCGCCAGCAGCGTCGTCGTCTCCCGCGGCGTCCCGCCGGAGATCCTCAGGACCAGGGCGTAGAGCAGGGCGTTCGTGCCGAGGGTGGCCACGATCGCGTTGAGCCCCAGCCGCCCGATGAGGAACCCGTTGAGCAGTCCGGTGAGGACGGCCACCGCGAGCGCGGCCAGCGCCGCCGGCAGCACCTTGGCGTTGTCGCCATAGGCCTCGTGCGTGACGATCGTGACCGCCAGTGAGACCGAGCCGGCCACCGACAGGTCGATGCCGCCCTGCATCACGACGAGGGTCTGGCCGAGCGCCACGATCGCCAGCACCGCCGCGAACGGGAGCATGCCCTGGACGGCACCGCTGCTCAGGCTGCTCGGCGCGAACAGGAGGCCGACGACCACCAGGCCGACGATGGCCACCAGGACCGTGCTGAGGCCGCGGGACAGCGGCCACCGACGGCCGCCGGCCAGGGTCTCGAGGGTGCTGGTCATCGGTCCTCCTGCAGACGAGGAACTCGCCGAAAGAGCGAGGGGTCGAACCTTCTGCGTCTCTCGCCGCCGGCCGAGGAAGGGTTCCAGCCGAGCGTTGCGCGAGACTGTACATAGCCCCGAGGGTGTTAACAAGAGGTTCACACGGCCAATTCGTGGCCGTCATCGAACCGTGATCCGAGCGGGATCGTCCGGCTCGGATCAGACCCGGATCAGCCCCACATCAACACCCGGATCGGGCCCAGCCCGGGCCCTGGTCAGGCCCTCGAGGCCTCGCGCGCGGACAACCCCTCGCGGCTGCGCATCTCGACCCATCGGCTCAGAGAAGCCATGTCTCTGCTGCCGAATCCATCACGACAGGCCTCGTCCACCTCGTCCAGCACAGCAGCCGTGGCGGGCAGCGGGACCGAGCTCGCCCTGGCCAGCGCGAGGACCAGCCGGAGGTCCTTGGCCACGAGGTCGAGGCTCATCGCCACCGGCGCGTCCGGGTCCAGGAAGGCTGTTCGCTTGTACTGGACGAAGGGGGCGCCGACGACGCTCTCCCGGAAGATGTCGTAGGCCTCCGCGCGCCCCACCCCGGCCGCCGTCGCCAGCGCGAGCGCCTCGCTCAGGGCGGAGTTGAGGCTGTGCACCACGAGGTTGACGGCCAGCTTCATGACCTGTCCCGACCCCGCCGGACCGACGTGGGCCACCATCCGCGCGAACGCGGACAGCACCGGTTCCACGGCGGCGACGTCCTCCGGCGTGCCGCTGGCCATCACCAGCAGCTGGCCGTTCTCGACGGACGGGACGCTGCCGGAGACCGGTGCGTCGACGAAGCGTCGCCGGTGCTCCGACAGAGCGTCGGAGAGAGCCCTCGCCGCGGCGACGCCGCTGGTGCCGAGATCGCACACGACGGCATCGGCTTGCAGCGCACCGACGACGTCGGGCGCGAGCAGCACGGCCCGGGTGACGTCGCCGTCCGCGAGGACCGAGAGCACGACGTCGGCGCCCGCGACGGCGTCCGCCGCGCTGCCGGCGAGGCGCACGTCCACGGTCCCGTCCGCCCCCCGCAACCGCTCCACGAGGGCCTGGGCGGTGGCAGGTGTCCGGTTCCATACGGCGACCCGGTGCCCTGCCCCGGCCAGGCGGGCCGCCATGGCCGCCCCCATGCGTCCGGTGCCCAGGACGGCGACGTCAGCCACGGCTGCTCCCGCGCGGGTCGACGAGCACCTTGCCGCTGACCTGACCGGCCGCCAGAGGCTCCAGGCCCTGGGACACCACGTCCTCCAGCGCCACCACGCGGTCGAGCAGGACCGGTGCGAGCGGACGCCGCGCCAGCAGGTCGAGGGCCTCGGGGAGGTCCTGGGAGCAGACGTGCGCGACGGTGGTGCGCGCGTCCACCTCGCGCAGCACGATGTCGGCCAGCTCCAGCGGCTGCGGGGCCTTGGTGAGCCCGACGAGCACCACGGTGCCCCCGCGCCGGGCGGCGGCGAACGCCCGCGCCGCGCCGCCCGGCACCCCGGCCGCCTCGAAGACGACGTCGGCGCCGCCGGGCAGCAGGTCGCGCAGGTCCGCCGGCGTCGCGTCGCGGTCGATGCGGTGGGTCTCGGTGGCACCGAGCGTCTTGGCGACGTCGAGTCGATCGTCGTCGACGTCGATCGCGGTGACCGGGCCGTCGTGGTTCCCCAGGCCGGCCGCGACGAACGACCCGATGGCGCCCACGCCGAGGATCACGACGTGGTCGCCGGGGCGAACGCCCGAGCGGCGCACGGCGTGGATCCCGACGGCGAGCGGCTGGGCCAGCGCGGCGTCCTCGTCGGCGCACCCGTCGGGGATCTCGACGCAGATGGCGGCCGGGGCGGCGGCGTACTCCGCCAGTCCCCCGTGCGTGCTCAGGCCGAGGGTGTAGTAGCCGGCGCACAGGTTGGTGCGGCCGTCGCGGCACCAGCGGCAGGACCCGCAGGAGATGCCCGCTCCGCAGGCGATCCGCTTGCCCTGCCAGGACCGCGCCTCCTGGCCGGTGTCGACGACCGTGCCGATGAACTCGTGCCCGAGGATCGTCGGTCCGACGTGGCCGCTGCCCGGGTGCGGCGTGGTGAGCGGGACCATCATCGGCCCCTTCGAGTACTCCGTGGCATCCGTGCCGCACAGTCCGTTGTGGGAGACCTGCACGAGCAGGTCGCCGGGACCGCACGCGGGATCGGGACGCTCCTCGACACGCAGGTCGTGCGGGGCGTAGAGGACTCCAGCCTTCACTGCTGCTCCTGGGGTGAGGGAAGAGCGGGGAGGTCTGCGGGCGAGCCGGTCAGAGGCGCGCGTCGGAGGTGATGTGCACCTTCACCTGGGACCGGTCGGTGAGCACGGTCTCGACGGCGCGGTCGGCCTCGGCCAGCGGGAAGCTGGCGGTCACCAGCGGGCTCAGGTCGAGGCCGCTGCGGGACAGGAAACGAAGCGTCTGGGGCCACACCCCGGGAGACCCGATGATCCCGCGCAGCTGGAGCTCCTTGGACTGGATGAGGCCGAGCTTGGCCGGAGCGCTGCCGCCGACGTCGATGCCGATGTAGACGAGGCGACCGCGGAAGGCGGCGACCTCCAGGGCCGCGGCCCTGGCCGCGGGCTTGCCGCTCGCCTCGAACACGACGTCGGCGCCTCGCCCGCCGGTCAGGTCGCGGACCGCGTCGGCGAACGACGCGTCGGTCGGGTCCACGACGGCTTCGGCGCCGAGGCGCTGAGCGAGCTCGGCCCGCGCAGCGGAGGGCTCGGCCACGATGACCCGGACGCCCTTGGCCGCGGCGGCGGCCACGACGCCGAGCCCGATGGGGCCGGCGCCCAGCACGACCGCGGTGTCGCTGGCGTCGAGGTTGTCCGCGCGCACGGTGGCGTAGTAGCCGCAGCTGAACGGCTCGACCAGCGCGCCCTGGGTCCAGCTGAGGTTGTCCGGCAGCCGGTGCAGCCAGGACGCCTTGGCCACGAAGAACTCCGCGGCGGCGCCGCTGATGCTGAAGCCGAAGTGCTCGGTGCCGATGACGCACTCGCCCACCACCCGGTCGCCGGGGCGCAGGTCGCGGACCTGGCCGCCGACCTGCACGACCTCGCCGCTCCACTCGTGCCCCGGGATGACGGGGTACTCGAACGGGATGATGTAGCGGCCCTCGAGCAGCTCGATGTCGGAGTGGCACACCCCGACGCTGCGGGCCGCGACGAGGACCTCGTCCTCGCCGATCTGCGGGACGTCGATCTCGTTGACGGCGTACTTGGACTCGTCGACGAACTGGAGCGCCTTCATGGTCTGCTCGCCTTCCGGACGGCTGGTCTTCGGTTCGCGGGCGGGCCGCCTCGCGCAGAGCGCGGCTCGCGCAGGAGAGGGGGACGTGCTGGACCGGAGCCGCTCCCCGTTCAGCGGGATTGAACAGCCGAACGCCGATGGTGGGGTGGCGGCCGCCCTGCGTCAACCCCTGATCGCCACTGTGTGAGCAGGCGGTGGGGAGATGTCGGGCAGGTCGTGATCTAGCCGGTCAGTGCGTGAGTTCTCTGTGCTGGAGCTGGGAAGTGCTGGGACTTCTGCGACTGGTCAGTGCTGGGGGTGGTAGACGCACCAGATGCCGCGCGCTGGTATCGAGCCGGTGTTGCGGAACAGGTGCGGGACGGAGGAGTCGAAGCCCATCGACTCGCCCGGGCGCAGCGTGAAGGAGTCGAACCCGACGGTGACCTCGAGCTCGCCCTCGAGCAGGAAGCCGTACTCGTAGCCGGTGTGGCGCAGCATCCGCTGGTCGGTGGTGGAGCTGCTGCCCACCGGATAGATGATCTCGATGAAGTCCAGGGCGTCGCCGGTGTTCTTGGCCAGCTGCTCCCAGATGACGCCGCTGTCCATGACGATGCGGGACCTGTCCTCCGGCGTGACCCGGGACAGCTTCGCCATCCCCTGGTCGGCGGGCCAGGCTTCGGCCGGGGAGCCGAGGTCGCCGCGGCTCAGGACGTCCTGCACGCTCGGCTGGGCGCTCCTGGCGCGGCTGCGGCCGCCCTTGCCCTTTCCACCGGCCGTCGGGCTGCTCTGGCCGTCGGGCTTGAACAGCTCGTCGATCGAGACCCCGAGCAGCTGGGACAGCGAGTAGAGCGTGGCGACGGACGGCTGGGACTTGCCGTTCTCCAGCTGGCTCACGAAGGACGGCGAGACCCCGAGCTGGCGCGCCACCTCGCGCAGGGACAGGCCCGAGCGCTGGCGCACCGCGCGCAGCCGCGCCCCCAGCCCGCCCCCCGGCTCCTCGGGAGCGGAGACCTCGATCGGCTCCTCGCTCACCTGCCCGCCCTTCCGTTCGCCG
This sequence comes from Motilibacteraceae bacterium, assembly GCA_051953655.1. Taxonomy (GTDB): domain Bacteria; phylum Actinomycetota; class Actinomycetes; order Motilibacterales; family Motilibacteraceae; genus JBQCHF01. Next base: position 8,945 of record JBQCIO010000107.1, on the reverse strand, counting down.
GGTACCGGCTGCCTGCGTGCTGGCTGTCTGGGTGCTGGTCGTCTCGGTGGTGCTGCCTGAACCACAGCCTGCCCGTTCTCCGTCATAGCGGCTACACCAGGACCATCCCACCGTCGATCATGATGATCTGACCGGTGAGGTAGTCCGAGTCCGACGAGGCGAGGTAGAGGGCGGTCCCGACGATGTCGTCCGGCGTGGCCGGCCGGCCGCGCAGGATGTCGGCGGCGAAGGCACCCATCGCCTGCCCCGGGTGCTCTGCGTCGCCGATGGCCAGGAGATCCGCGTCCAGGGCCGTCCAGAGCGGGGTGTCGACGACGCCGGGGGCGAAGGCGTTGCAGGTGATGTCGTGCGGCGCGAGCGCCCGAGCCGCGGCCTGGGTCAGGGCGTTCACCGCGAACTTGCTGGCGCTGTAGGGCGCGAAGCTGGGATAGCCCTGCCGACCGGCGATCGACGAGGTGTTGACGATCTTTCCGCCGCCGGTCGGGATCATCCGTCGGGCACCCTCCTGGATCCCGATCAGCGTGCCGAGGGCGTTGACGTCCATGATCGAGCGCCAGTTCTCCTCGGTGACGTCGAGCAGGTGCATCGGCTTGTTGAAGCCGGCGTTGTTGAACAGCACGTCGAGGCGTCCGGTGTGCTCGAGGAAGGCGTCCAAGGCGGCGGCCACCTCGTCCCGCTTGCTGACGTCGGCCACCAGGGCCAGCGCGTCACCGCCGGCGGCGCGCACCTGCCCGGCCACCCGCTCGGCCGCGCCCGGATCGCGGTCCAGCACGCCGACCCTCGCGCCCTCGGCCGCGAGCGCGGTGACGAAGGCCTGCCCCATGCCGCTGCCGGCGCCGGTCACGACGATCGCCTTGCCTGACACGCGGCCGGACATGAGACCTCGCAGAGGACGGGGAGGTTCCGGGGACGTCGCCGGTGAGCAGGTCGTCGACGTGACGCGGACGTTAACTGCTGCTTGACGCGGTGTCCAGTACCGCTCCAAGATTCGGGCACCTCCCCCAGCGATCCCCTCAGCACCCAGGAGCTCCCATGGCGCGGACCGCGCTCGTCGTCGGCGTCACCGGTATCGGTGGCTACAACACCGCCCAGGCCCTGCTCGCACAGGGCTGGGACGTGGCCGGGCTGTCTCGTGCGCCGCGCTACCAGATCCCCGGCGTCCGTCACGTGTACGCCGACGTGATGGACCGTGCGTCGGTGACGGAGGCCGTGAAGGACCTGGGGGTCAGCCACCTCTTCTTCACGACCTGGGCGCGTCAGGACACCGAGGCCGAGAACTGCCGGGTGAACGGCGCGATGCTGGCGAACACGCTGGGCGCGCTCGGCGAGACCACCGAGCTGGAGCACGCGGTGCTGGTGACCGGCCTGAAGCACTACCTCGGCCCGTTCGAGGCCTACGCCAAGACGCCTGCCGACACCCCCTTCCACGAGGGCCAGGAGCGGCTGCCCTACCAGAACTTCTACTACGAGCAGGAGGACATCCTGTTCGCCGAGGCAGAGCGTCAGGGCTTCTCCTGGTCCGTGCACCGCCCGCACACGATGATCGGCTACGCGCTGGGCAACGCGATGAACATGGGCGTCACCCTGGCGATCTACGGCAGCATCGCCCGCGCCACCGGCGAGCCGTTCATGTTCCCCGGCAGCCAGCAGCAGTGGAACGGCGTCACCGACATCACCGACGCGCGACTGCTGGGCCGGCACGTGGTCTGGTCCGCCACCGAGCCCGCGGCACGGAACCAGGCCTTCAACACGGTGAACGGCGACGTGTTCCGGTGGCGCCAGATGTGGCCGCGGCTGGCCGAGTACTTCGGCGTCGAGGCGGTGGGTCCGGGCGCCGAGCCCGACCCGCTCGACGGACGGCTGGCGCACGCGGACGACGTCTGGGCGCAGCTGGTCTCCGAGCACGGCCTCGAGGCGCACGCGGCCACGGACCTCGCCTCGTGGTGGCACACCGACGCCGACCTCGGGCGACCGGTGGAGACGTTCGCCTCGATGTCCAAGAGCCGTGCGCTCGGCTTCCTGGACTACCAGGACTCGGCCCGCTCCTTCCTCGACCTCTTCGACCAGCTGCGCGAGGCCAAGGTCATCCCGCCGAAGTGACGCCGACGCAAGGCCGGAGTGACGCCGGAGTGAGGCCGACGTGAGGCCCGGGCGGCAACGTCAGGACAGGCTGTCCCGGGCCTCGACGAACGCCTGCACGCACGCGCGGATGTCGGTCTCGGTGTGCGCGCTGGACAGCTGGGTGCGGATCCGCGCCTGCCCCCGCGGGACGACCGGGTAGGAGAACGCGGTCACGAAGACCCCGCGGTCCAGCAGCCCCGCGGCCAGGCGCGAGGCCTGCGCCGCGCCGTCGTCGCCGCGGAACATCACCGGGACGATGGGGTGCGAGCCCGGCAGCAGCTCGAAGCCGGCGCCGGTCATCAGCCGGCGGAACAGCTCGGCGTTCCGCCCGAGCCGCAGCCGGCGGTCCTGCGCCGAGGCCACGAGCTCCAGGGCGCGCAGGGAGCCGGCGACCACCGCCGGGGGCAGGGCGTTGGAGAACAGGTAGGGACGGGAGCGCTGGCGCAGCATCTCGATCACCCGGGCCGCCGCGCTCACGTAGCCGCCGGCCGCTCCGCCCAGGGCCTTGCCAAGGGTCCCGGTGAGGATGTCGACCCGGTCCTGCACGCCCAGCAGCTCGGCGGTCCCGCGTCCGGTCGGGCCGACGAAGCCGGTGGCATGGGAGTCGTCCACCATGACCAGGGCGTCGTAGCGGTCGGCCAGGCGGCAGATCTCCGGCAGCGGGGCGAACGAGCCGTCCATGGAGAAGACGCCGTCGGTCACGACCACCCGGCGCCGGGCCCCGGCCGCCTGCTGCAGGGCGCGCTCGAGCTCGACCATGTCCCCGTTGGCGTAGCGGTGCCGGGCCGCCTTGGACAGCCGGATGCCGTCGATGAGCGAGGCGTGGTTGAGCGCGTCGGAGATGATCGCGTCGCGCTCGTCGAACAGCGCCTCGAAGACGCCGCCGTTGGCGTCGAAGCAGGAGGAGTAGAGCAGCGTCTCCTCGGTGCCGAGGAACTCGCTGAGCCGGCGCTCCAGCGCGTGGTGCAGCTCCTGCGTGCCGCAGATGAAGCGGACGCTGGCCATCCCGAAGCCCCACCGGTCCAGCGCCTCGTGCGCGGCCCGCACCACCGAGGGGTCGTCGGCCAGCCCGAGGTAGTTGTTGGCGCAGAAGTTGAGCGCCTTCTGGCCGCCGGCGGCCACGTGGACGCCCTGCGCCGTCGCCAGCGCACGCTCGCTCTTGCGCAGCCCCGCAGCGCGGATCTGCTCCAGCTCCCGGCCGAGGTCGTCGTAGATGTCCGTGCGCACGTCAGCTCCGCTCGGGTACCCCTGACGCCCACCGCCTCAGGTCCGCCCCCATCCTGCCGACATAGCCAGGGACACGGGGAGCGTGTGGATGCAGCGGGAGACGTCCGGTGTGACCACCGGCCTGGTGCTGCGCTACGTCGAGGAGCGCGCGGGCGCGGACGGCGTGGCGGAGCTGCTGCGGCGTGCCCAGGTGCCGGTGACCGCTGACGAGCTGCGCGACGAGACGAACTGGTTCAGCTACGACGTCCGCATCCGCCTGTTCGAGGCCGCCGTCGAGGTCCTCGGCGACCCGATGTGCACCTTCGCGATGGGCGAGACGGCCCTGCGCAGCGGGCTCAACCACTCCCTCGTGCTGGTCCTGCGCTCCCTCGGCTCCCCGGCCGTCGTCTACGGCCAGCTCCCCCGGGCCGTGCCGAAGTTCTCCACCACCTCCACGATGGAGGTGCTCGAGAGCGGCCCGACGCACGCGACCGTGCGGTACACCCTGCGGCCCGGCTACCAGCACTCCCGGCTGGACTGCCTGTACGCGCAGGGGCTCATCACCCTCGTGCCGCAGGTGTTCGGGCTGCCACCGGCCCGCCTGGTGCACGACGAGTGCGAGTCCGACGGCGCCCCCGCGTGCGTCTACCACCTGACCTGGCAGCGGCGCCGGCGCTGGTGGCACCGGGCGGAGTCGGAGGTCGACCGGGAGCTGCTGGCGCTGCGCGGCCAGCTCGAGGCGCTGCAGCTGGCCGCCGCCGACCTCGTGGCCGGCGACGACGTGCAGTCGGTCGTGGAGAGCATCACCAGCCGCGCGGCGCAGGCCGTGCTGGCCCCGGCGCACCTGCTGGCGGTCACCCGCCCGGGCAAGGGGCCGGCCCTGGTGCACGCGCAGGGACTGGCCGAGCGCGACGTCGAGCGCCTCGCCGCCCGGCTGCTCGCCGGCGAGGACCTCGGCCTGAGCGCGGTGGTGGTCCCGGTCGCGTCCAGCCGTCGTGAGCACGGCCGCTTGGCGGCGCTCTACCCCGAGGGGCAGCAGGGCCCGGGCGACGAGCACGCGCTGCTGCAGGCCTACGCCCGGCACGCCGCGGCCGCCCTGGACCTGCTGCTGGCGCTCGAGGAGACCCGGCGCGACCAGAGCCGCTCCGAGGCGCTGCTGCAGCTCGCCCACGAGCTGCGCTCGGCGACCGACGAGCAGGAGATCGCCGAGGTCGTCGCCCGGCTGCTGCCGGACATCGCCGGAGGCGACACCTCCTCGGTCCTGTACTGGGAGCCCGGCACCGGCGCCCTGAGAGCGGCGGCCAGCGGAGGTCTCACGCCGGCCGAGCACGAGCTGTTCGTCGCCGAGCCCATCCGCGCCGACGACACCCCCGAGCTGGTGGAGATGCTGACCCGCCAGCGGGCGACGGTCATCACCGACGAGCAGCCGACCCCGGTGCTGCGCGAGCTGCTGCGGGCCCTGCACCTGGAAGGCGTGGCCGCGGCGCCGCTGCTCGGCCAGGGCGAGCTGCTCGGCGTCGTCACCGCCGGCTGGCGTCCCGGCGCTCGGCCGGACGACGTCGAGGAGCTGCTGCACCGCCTCGAGGGCGTCACCGAGTACGCCACCACGTCCGTCCTCAACGCCCGGCTGCTCGCGCGGGTGCGGCACCAGTCGCTGCACGACGGGCTGACCGCGCTGCCCAACCGGGAGCTGTTCCGCCGCGCCCTCGGCGAGCTGCTGGCGGCCGCCGGCGACGACGACGGGGTGGCGGTCCTCTTCTGCGACCTCGACCGGTTCAAGCGGGTGAACGACGAGCTCGGCCACGCCGCCGGTGACGAGCTGCTGCGCCAGGTCGCGGCCCGGCTGCGCGGGGTCCTGCGTCCGGCCGACCTCGTCGGCCGGCTCAGCGGCGACGAGTTCGCCCTGCTGCTGCCCGGGGTGCGCGACGAGGAGGCGGCCGCGGGTCTGGCCGAGCGGGTGGTGTCCTGCTTCCAGGAGCCGTTCCGGGTGGAGGGCCAGGAGCTGGGGGTCACCACCAGCGTGGGCGTCGCCCTGCACCGGGGGCCCGGCGGCCGGGTGGACACCATGCTGCGCCAGGCCGACCGGGCCATGTACGAGGCCAAGCAGCGCGGGCGGAACCAGGTCGCGCGGGCCGAGCACGGCTGGCTGCTCCCCGCGGCCCGCTCCCTGCCCGCCTCGCTGGAGGCCGAGCTGCTCACCGCCGCGCGCGACACCCGGGACCTCGTGCTGCACTTCCAGCCGCTGGTCGAGCTCCCCACCGGCGGATCGGGACCGGCCGGGACCGGCTCGGAGGGGTGGCGCACGGTGGGCGTCGAGGCCCTCGTGCGGTGGCAGCACCCCCGGCTGGGGCTGCTGCGCCCGGCCGAGTTCCTGCCGCTGGCCGAGGAGATCGGCGTGATGTCCGACCTGGACCTCTGGGCCCTGCGCTCGGCCTGCGCGGCGGTCGCCGCGGACCGCCACGGGCTGGGCATCGCCGTCAACCTCTCCAGCGCCACCCTGCTCGACGCCCGCCTGACCGACACCGTCCGCGCGTCGCTCGCCGACTCCGGGCTGCCCCCGCACCGCCTGCACGTCGAGGTGGTGGAGAGCCGCTCGCTGCTGGACGTCCCCGCCGCCGCCGACCAGCTGGCCGCGCTGCGCCGGCTCGGCGTGCGGGTCGCGCTGGACGACTTCGGCACCGGCTACTCCACCCTGTCCTGGCTGCAGACCCTCCCCATCGACCAGGTCAAGCTGGACCGCACCTTCACCGCGGCGCTCGACGGCCCCAGCGGCGCGTCCGCCACCTCGCTGGTGCGCGGGGTCCGCGCGCTGGCCGACGCCCTCGACGTCGACGTCGTCGCCGAGGGCGTGGAGACCGACGCGCAGCTGCAGGCGCTGGCCGACGCCGGCTACCGGCTCTTCCAGGGCTACCTGTTCGGCCGTCCCGCGCCCGAGCTGCCGCACGACGTCCCGGTGCGCTGACCCGCCCTTCCCGGGGCGGGGCCGGCCCGGCTCAGGGCAGCAGACCGCGCACGAGCAGGTCCGCCAGTCCCGACAGCACCTGGTCGGGGCCGTGGTCCGGACCGGACCCGAGCCCCGACAGCAGCGGCAGCACGGACAGGCCACGTCCCACCGCCGGCACGGCGAACAGCGACACCACCGTCCAGACCGCGGGGTCGACGCGGCGGATGACCCCGAGGTCGGCCAGCCGGTCGAGCACCGCCAGCACGGCCAGCCGCTCGGGGTCGACGGCGGCGAGCACCCGGGCACGCCGCGGCTGCGCGCCGGGCCCGTCGTCGAGCAGCACGCCGGCGACGACCGCGCCGTGCAGGACGAGCGAGCGGATCCGGCCGAGCACGAGGGCCTCGACGTCGGGCCGCTCGCCGGCCCGCTCCCGCGCGGCCTGCTCGAGCCGGCTGCGGTCGGCCCGCATCTGCGGGAGCACCACCTCGGCCATCACCGCGTCCAGCAACGACTCCTTGGTCGGCGCGTGGTGCTGCACCGCGGCCAGGCTGACCCCGAGCTCGCGGGCCAGCGCGCGGACGCTGGTCTGCGCGTAGCCCTTGGCGAACTCCCGCGCCGCCGCGGCCAGCAGGTCCTCCCGGCGAAGGACCGGTCCCTCGGCGGCACGGGGCCGGCCCGGTCCGCGGCGCGGGCGCCCTACCTGCTCCGCCACCACCCCTGCTCCCCGGCCCGGTAAATAGGTCATTCGACAAGTAGATCACGGCGGCCCTACCGTCCTCGCCGGAGGGGAGCGGGCCGCCGGACGGGACGGCCCGGCGAGGGAGGGACGATGAGGAAGCAGACCGGACCCGGCCGCGCCGGGTGGGCGCGGCGGCGCGTGACCAACGCGCTGCGCCCGCGGGTGCAGGTGACCCCAGCGCCACCGATGCGGATCGAGCACGACGTCGCCGTCGAGGTCCGGGACGGCACGACCCTGCGGCTCAACGTCTTCCGGCCGCTGCACGACACGCCCGTGCCGGTCGTCATGTCCGCCCACCCCTACGGCAAGGACAAGGTGCCGGCCGGCACGCGCAGCGGGCGCGGGGTGAACTTCCAGTACCGCATCTTCCCGCAGCCCCAGCCGGTCCGGTTCAGCGACCGGACCAGCTGGGAGGCGCCGGACCCGGCCTACTGGGTCTCGCACGGCTACGCGGTGGTGAACGCCGACCTGCGCGGCGGGGGCACCTCCGACGGCGTCGACGACCTGCTGTCCGAGCAGGAGGCCCGCGACTACGCCGACCTCATCGAGTGGGTGGCCGCGCAGCCGTGGTGCACCGGCAAGGTGGGCCTGGACGGGGTGTCCTACCTCGCGATCAGCCAGTACCGGGTGGCCGCCCTGCGCCCGCCGCACCTGGCCGCGATCTGCCCCTGGGAGGGCTTCACCGACGTCTACCGCGACTTCGCCTACCCCGGCGGCGTGCGTGAGGACGGCTTCAGCATCGTGTGGGGCAACGTCACCGCGCACGCGGCCCGCATCGCCAGCAACCCCCGCAAGGAGTTCCGGGCCAAGCCGGACCTGGACGACTGGTACCGCGAGCACACGCCCGAGCTGGAGCGCATCGAGGTGCCGATGCTGGTCTGCGCCAGCTTCTCCGACCACCTGCTGCACAGCCGCGGCTCGTTCGAGGCGTTCCGCCGAGCCGGCTCGGCCCGCAAGTGGCTCTACACCCACCGAGATGGCAAGTGGTCGCACTACTACAGCCCGTCGGCGACCGAGGAGCGCCGGCGCTTCTTCGACCACGTCCTCAAGGGCGAGGACAACGGCTGGGACCGGCGCCCGGCCGCGCGCATCGCCGTGCACGAGGCGGGACCCGAGCCGGTGGAGGTCGTCATGGCCGACACCTGGCCGCCCACGCAAGGGCTGCAGCGGCGCCGCCTCCACCTGCACGACGGCAGCCTGCTCCGCGAGCAGGCTGCGACCGGGCCGTCGACGTCGTCGGTCGACCTGCGCAGGGGCGGGCTGCACTGGGACTGGGAGCTGCCCGAGGACGTCGACGTCATCGGCCCGATGGCGCTCACCGTGCACGTCTCGGCCACCGGCACCGACGACCCGCTGCTGTTCGCCCGGGTCCGCAAGCTGCGGGACGGCCGCGAGGTCACCTTCGAGGGGAGCTACGGCTTCCCCCTCGACGGGGTCAGTGTCGGGTGGCAGCGTGCCGCGCACCGCGAGCTGGAGGACGCGCTGTCCACGCCCACCCAGCCGGTACACCGGCACGACCGCGCCGAGCCGCTGGCGCCGGGCGAGGTCGTGCCGGTGCAGATCGCCCTGCTCCCCCACGCCACCCGGTTCCGCGCCGGCGAGGTGCTGCGCCTGGAGCTCACCGGGCACTGGCCGGTGCCACGGGACCCGCTGCGCGGGCAGCTCCCCGCCGGCTACCGGAACAGCCCGCGCGGCACGCTGGCCGTGCACTGCGGGCCGGACCGTGCGAGCAGCCTCCTGCTGGACGTGCGCGCCCTGGCTCACTGACCGGTGACGTGCACGCAGGGATGACAGGTGCGGGGCCCGCCTGACGCGGGACCCCGCCCCCCGCCCCCTCCCCCCCGGGGGGGGGGGGGGGGGGGGGGGGGCCGGGGGGGGGGGCGGGGCCCGGCCGCGCCCGCGCCGGGCGGCGGGCGCGCGCGGCGCGCGGGCGGC
>JBQCIO010000106.1:0-86075 GCA_051953655.1 Motilibacteraceae bacterium | reverse complement strand
TCGCCGCCGTCGCGCCGACCAGCGCCGTCGTCGAGGTCGGCGGCGTGGGGCGCGCCGTGCAGTGCACCCCGTCCACGCGGGCTGCGCTCCGGGTGGGGGCGGAGGCGTTCCTCGCCACCTCGCGGGTGGTGCGCGAGGACTCCCTCACCCTCTACGGCTTCGCCGACGACGACGCCCGCGCCGTCTTCGAGGTGCTGCAGACGGCCAGCGGGGTCGGCCCGCGCCTGGCCCAGGCCATGCTCGCCGTGCACAGCCCCGACGCGCTGCGCCGGGCGGTGGCCACCGAGGACCTCGCCGCGCTCGTGCAGGTGCCCGGGATCGGCAGGAAGGGCGCCCAGCGGATCGTGCTCGAGCTCAAGGAGCGGCTGGCGGTCACCGGCGGCTCGGCCGCTCCCGCCGTGGGCACGGTCCCCGCGCCGGGAACAGGAGCTGGGTCCCCAGCGGCCTCGTGGCAGGTGCCGCTGCACGGAGCCCTGGTGGGCCTGGGCTGGTCCAGCCGGGAGGCCGACGACGCCGTCACGGCGGTCGCGCCGGAGGCGGAGCAGGCCCTGGCCGAGGGCGGCACCCCGGACGTCTCGGCGCTCCTGCGCGCCGCCCTGCGCACGCTGAGCAAGGCGTGAGCGGGTCCGTGAGCCGACCGACGAGTCGACCGATGAGCCGACCGATGAGCCGACCGACGAGCCGACCGATGAGCACCGTCCACAGCGCGCCGAGGGCGCGCCGAAGCCGACGCGTCGGGATGGCACAGTGGGCGCGATGAGCAGCGAGCAGGACGGTCTGGATCGAATGACTGACGGGCGCCTCGTGGGCGGTGACGCCGACGACGCCGAGCGGGCCGTCGAGGCGGCGCTGCGCCCCCGCGCGCTGCAGGAGTTCGTCGGTCAGGAGCGCGTGCGCGAGCAGCTCTCCGTCGTCCTGGACGCCGCCCGGGCCCGGCAGAAGGCTCCGGACCACGTGCTGCTGTCCGGGCCGCCGGGACTGGGCAAGACCACCCTGGCCATGATCATCTCGGCCGAGCTCGGCCAGCCGCTGCGGATCACCAGCGGCCCGGCCATCCAGCACGCCGGCGACCTCGCGGCCATCCTCTCCTCGCTCACCGAGGGAGAGGTGCTCTTCCTCGACGAGATCCACCGGATGTCCCGGCCGGCCGAGGAGATGCTCTACATGGCCATGGAGGACTTCCGGGTCGACGTCGTCGTCGGCAAGGGGCCCGGTGCCACCGCCATCCCGCTGGAGCTGCCCCAGTTCACCCTGGTCGGGGCCACCACCCGCGCCGGCCTGCTGCCCGGGCCGCTGCGCGACCGGTTCGGCTTCACCGGCCACCTCGAGCTCTACGAGCCGGCCGAGCTCGAGCGGATCATCAACCGCTCGGCGGGGCTGCTCGGGGTCGACCTGCGCAAGGACGGTGCCCGCGAGGTCGCCGGGCGATCCCGCGGCACCCCGCGCATCGCCAACCGGCTGCTGCGCCGGGTCCGCGACTACGCCGAGGTGCGCGCCGCCTCGGTGGTCACCGGTCCGGTCGCCCGGGCCGCGCTGGAGGTCTACGAGGTCGACGAGCTCGGCCTGGACCGGCTCGACCGCTCGGTGCTCGACGCCCTGTGCCGGCTGTTCGGCGGCGGCCCGGTGGGCCTGTCCACGCTGGCGGTGGCCGTGGGGGAGGAGACCGAGACGGTCGAGACCGTCGCCGAGCCGTTCCTGGTGCGCTCCGGGCTGCTCGCCCGCACCCCGCGCGGCCGGATCGCCACGCCGGCGGCGTGGAGCCATCTCGGGCTGGTGCCGCCGCGCCCCGTGGCGGCGGCGTCGCCGTCCCTGTTCGACCTGAACGAGGGGGACGAGGACGCCGCACGCGGGGCGGCCTCGGGCTGAGCGGGTCGCTCGCTCACCTGCCACCCCAACGACCCGACGACCCGCTGGTCCACCGGTCCACCGGTGCGCCGGCACTTCGGCCCACGGTGGGGCGTTGGAGGCTGCGTCGGGCGGCTGGCCGGCCCGGCAGGCGGCGTGCTTCGTTGTCCGGGCTCCCGGCGCCACCTAGACTCGCGGCCGCTCCACCCGTGTCGCTCCGCCACGCCCCGCGCGGGCGCTCCGGTGACACGGCAGTGACGGTCAAGACCCTGGCTGTCAGGACAAGGAAGGACACCTCCCCCTCGTGGACCGCATCGCCGGCCTGCTCCCGTTCGTCGTCCTGCTCATCGCCTTCTACTTCCTGCTCCTGCGTCCCAACCGGGCGCGCCAGCAGCAGATGGCGCAGATGCAGTCAGCGCTCGCGCCGGGGGCACGGATCATGACCACCGCGGGGCTGCAGGCCACCGTCGTCGCGGTGGAGGACGACGTCGTCGTGCTCGAGGTGGCCCCCGGCGTGCAGACGCGGTGGGCGCGTGCGGCGGTGGCCAAGGTCCTCACCGAGCCCGCCGGCGGGGCGAGCCTGCCCGGTCAGGAGCGCGCGGAGGACCACCCCGGGGAGTAGCGACCCGCCGCGAAGCGGGTCGAAGCGGCCGGAGCACGCCTCCGGTCAGGGATACTTCCCTAGGACGCGTGCGCGGCCGCGGCCGGCAGCGCCCTGAGGGGCGGCCACCGCGGCGCCAGCGGCGTGGGTGGGTCCCGGGCGAACGAGCCCGGGCCCGGCCCGGAGGACTGAGCCCGGGGCAGCAGAACCGGGGAACGAGGAGAAGGCAGACCAGTGGCAGCACCGCAGACCGGGTCCCGGCCCGGGCGCGCCCTCGGCGTGCTCGCCGGGATCGTGGTCGTCATCTACGTCCTGATCTTCTTCGCGGCGCCGGGATCGGTCGCGGGCAAGGCGCTGTCGTTCGCCGACAAGTACCAGGCCCGGCTCGGTCTCGACCTCGAGGGCGGCACGCAGATCGACCTCATCCCCAAGGTGGCCGACGGCCAGCAGGGGAAGATCACCAACGAGAGCATCGACCAGGCGGTCAGCATCCTGCGCAAGCGGGTCGACTCGTTCGGTGTCTCCGAGGCCGAGATCACCAAGCAGGGCAGCGGGTCGAACCAGACGATCCTGATCTCCATCCCGGGCACCGGCAACGAGCAGGTCCTCAACCAGGTGCAGCAGACCGCCGAGCTGCGCTTCCGCCAGGTGCTCGCCGCCGCCGCGGGCACCCCGGCGCCCGCGCCGAGCGCGAGCCCGAGCGGTGCGGCCACGCCCGCCGCCAGCCCCTCCGGCGCGTCCACGGCCAAGGCGAGCCCGTCGCCGTCGACGACCAACGCCGGCGCCGCGGTGCCGCAGGCGCTGCGCCAGCAGACCTCGCCCTCGCCGGCCGCCTCGTCGCCGGCCAGTGCCTCGGCGGCCCCGTCGAGCAGCGCGGCCCCCACGCCGGCCCCCACCGCCTCGGCCCCGGCGTCCACCACCCCGCAGATCCCGGCGGACGTGCAGCAGAAGTTCACCGATCTCGACTGCACCAAGCCGCAGCAGGAGAACTCCGGCGTCGACCCGGTCGACCAGGTGATCGCGGCCTGCGGGCGCGACGGGCTCAAGTACGTCCTCGGCCCGGCGCTGCTGGTCGGCACCGACGTCAGCGGCGCCTCGGCGTCGCTGCAGACCGATCGCAACGGCAACCCGACCGGCGGGTGGCAGGTCAACCTCAACTTCACCGGCGACGGCACGAAGAAGTTCGCCAACGCCACCACGAAGATCAACATCAACACCCAGCAGTCGCCGCAGGACCAGATCGCGATCGTCCTCGACGGCCAGGTCGTCTCCGCGCCGAGCATCAACGAGCCGATCACCGGCGGCTCGGCGCAGATCACCGGGTCGTTCACCCAGGCCGAGTCGACCGACCTCGCCAACGTGCTCAAGTACGGCGCGCTGCCGCTGTCCTTCCAGCCCGGCGCGGCCCAGGAGGTCAGCCCGACCCTCGGCGCGGCCTCGCTCCGCGGCGGCCTCATCGCCGGCGGGATCGGCCTCGCGCTGGTCGTGCTCTACATGCTCGTCTACTACCGGCGCCTCGGTCTGGTCGCCGCGGCCAGCCTGGTGGTCGCCGGTGTGCTCACCTGGGGCCTGGTCGTCCTGCTCGGCTGGCGGATCGGGTTCCGCCTGAGCCTGGCCGGCATCGCCGGTCTCATCGTGTCCATCGGCATCACCGCCGACTCGTTCATCGTCTACTTCGAGCGCTTGCGCGACGAGGTGCGCGAGGGCCGGTCGGTGCGGGTGGCGGCCGAGGCCGGGTGGAGGCGGGCGCGGCACACGATCGTGGTCTCCGACATCGTGTCGCTGCTCGCGGCGGTGGTGCTCTACATCCTGTCCACCGCGAGCGTGCGCGGCTTCGCCTTCACCCTGGGCCTGACCACGCTGGTCGACCTTCTCGTGGTCTTCATGTTCACCAAGCCGCTGGTCACCCTGGCCGCCCGCTCGCGCTCGTTCGCGAGCGGACGCTTCAGCGGGCTGGACCCGGCCCGGCTCGGCGCGAAGCCGCAGTCCGCAGCCTCGCCGTCGCTCGCCATGGCCCGTGCCCGGGAGCGGCGGGCCGCCGCCGAGGCTCGCGCCGGCGCCTCGAGCTCTTCCAGCAGCACGACCGGCACGACCGGTGAGGAGGCCTGATGTCCCGCATCGGGAGCATGGGCAACAAGCTCTACCGCGGCGAGGTCTCCTACGACTTCGTCGGCAAGCAGAAGCGCTGGTACGCCATCTCCGGCGTCATCCTGCTGCTGGCCCTCGGCGGCCTGCTCTTCCGCGGCCTCCAGCTCGGCATCGAGTTCCGCGGCGGCTCGGAGTTCTCCGTCACCGCCCCCGCGGTCACGGTGGCCAAGGGGCAGGACGCGGTGGCCAAGGCCGGCGTCACCGGCGAGCCCAAGGTGCAGAAGATCGGCGGCGACACGCTGCGGATCCAGACCGAGCAGCTCTCCACCCAGCAGTCGCAGAAGGTCCAGCAGTCCATCGCCGACGAGTTCTCGGTGCCCGCCAACCAGGTCAGCTCGACGTTCATCGGGCCGAGCTGGGGCGCGGACGTCTCGTCCAAGGCGCTCAAGGGTCTGATCGTCTTCCTGGTGCTCGTCGTCATCTATCTCTCGATCACGTTCGAGTGGAAGATGGCGGTCTCGGCGATCGTCGCCCTGCTGCACGACATCGTCATCACCATCGGCATCTACGCCCTGGTGGGCTTCGAGGTCACCCCGGCCACCGTCATCGGCCTGCTGACCATCCTCGGCTACTCGCTCTACGACACCGTCGTCGTCTTCGACAAGGTGCGCGAGAACACCGCGGGCCTGCAGGGCGGCTCGCGGATGACCTACAGCGAGGCCGCCAACCTGGCCATCAACCAGACCCTGGTGCGCTCGATCAACACCTCGGTGATCGCGCTGCTGCCGATCGGCGCGATCCTCTTCGTCGGCGCGGGCCTGCTCGGCGCCGGCACGCTCAAGGACCTCTCGCTCTCGCTTTTCATCGGCGTGGCGGCGGGCACCTACTCCTCGATCTTCATCGCCACCCCGCTGCTGGCCGACCTCAAGGAGCGCGAGCCGGCCATGCAGGCGCTCGCCTCGCGGGTCGCGGCCCGCAAGACCTCGGCCGCCGGCGGCGGCAAGAAGGCGCCGGCCCGTGCGGCCGCCGTGGGCGCGTCGGGCGGGGCCACCGCCACCGCGGTCCTCGACGACCCGGCGCTGGAGGACGGCGCGCAGGACGAGGGCGGCCCGGAGCAGTCGGCGCGTCCGGCGCGGCCGGCAGGACCGCGCAACCAGCCGCGGCGCACCCAGAACCGGCGGCCCAGCGGCCGCAAGAAGCGGTAGGACGATGGCCCTGGACCTGGCTGCCCTGCTGGCCGAGAGGGTGCGCGACGTGCCCGACTATCCCCAGCCGGGCGTGCTGTTCAAGGACATCAACCCGCTGCTGGCCGACCACGTCGCCTTCGCCGGGGCCGTCGACGCCGTCGTGGCGGCGCACGGTCGCGGCACGGTGGACAAGGTGGTCGGCATCGAGGCCCGCGGGTTCATCCTGGCGGCGCCGGCGGCGTACCACATCGGCGCGGGGTTCGTGCCGGTGCGCAAGAAGGGCAAGCTGCCGGGGGAGACCCTGGAGACGTCCTACGCGCTGGAGTACGGCGAGGCCGTGCTGCAGGTCCAGGTCGGTGCGTTCGCCCCCGGCGACCGGGTGGTCGTCGTCGACGACGTGCTCGCCACCGGCGGCACCGTGGCGGCCGCGCTCGACCTGGTCCAGCGCAGCGGCGCCGAGGTGGTCGGGCTGTCGGTGCTGCTCGAGATCGCGGCCCTGAACGGGCGGGAGCGGCTGGCGAAGGAAGCGCCCGGGCTCGACGTGCACGCGCTGATGACGGTCTGACCGCTTCTTCGCGTTCTTCCGCGCTCGGTGCCGTTCGGCCCGGCCTGGTCCGAGCGCGCTCCGGCACCACCTAGACTGGTGTCCCGGACGTCCCGCAGGGAGGTGCCTTGGCCGACGAGGTGCGCAGCACCGCGGTCACCCCAGACCGCGCGGACAGCCGCGCGCCCGGCGTCGGCACGGCCGCCCCGGGGAACGCCGAGCCCGAGCCGCCCACCGACCGCCACCAGGGCGCGCACCGCGACGTCGCCGCCGAGTCGGCCGCCCCGCGTGGGCCCGAGGTCCGCTCCACCGAGGACGCCCCTGCCCCGCCGCCGCGGCCCAACGGCGCCACTGCGCTGACGCCGGTCACCGGACCGGCCCCCACGACGAGCCGGGTGCGCGCCCGGCTCGCCCGCTTCGGAGCCCAGCGGCCCACCACCACCCCGGTGCTCGAGCCGCTGTTCCGCACTGTGCGGGCCACCCACCACAAGGCCGACCTCGCCGTGCTCGAGCGCGCCTACCGGGTGGCCGACCACGCCCACCGCGGGCAGAAGCGCAAGAGCGGCGACCCCTACATCACCCACCCGCTCGCGGTGGCCACCATCCTCGCCGAGCTGGGCATGACCCCGCCCACGCTGTGCGCGGCGCTGCTGCACGACACCGTCGAGGACACCGACTACACCCTCGAGGCGCTGCGCAAGGACTTCGGCGACGAGATCGCCATGCTGGTCGACGGCGTCACCAAGCTGGACAAGGTGAAGTACGGCCAGGCCGCGCAGGCCGAGACCGTGCGCAAGATGGTCGTGGCGATGAGCCGCGACATCCGGGTGCTCGTCATCAAGCTGGCTGACCGGCTGCACAACGCCCGCACCTGGCGCTACGTCTCGGCCGAGTCGGCCGAGCGCAAGGCCCGCGAGACCCTCGAGATCTACGCGCCGCTGGCCCACCGGCTCGGCATGAACACCATCAAGTGGGAGCTCGAGGACCTCTCGTTCGCCACGCTGTATCCGAAGATGTACCACGAGATCGTGCGGCTGGTCGCCGACCGCGCGCCGTCGCGCGACGAGTACCTCAGCTCGGTCATCGACCAGGTCACCGGCGACCTGCGGGGGGCGCGGATCCGCGCCACCGTCACCGGTCGGCCCAAGCACTACTACTCGATCTACCAGAAGATGATCGTCCGGGGACGCGACTTCGCCGACATCTACGACCTGGTGGGCATCCGCGTCCTCGTCGACTCCGTCCGCGACTGCTACGCGGCGCTGGGCACCATCCACGCGCGGTGGAACCCGGTGCCGGGGCGGTTCAAGGACTACATCGCGATGCCCAAGTTCAACATGTACCAGTCGCTGCACACGACGGTCATCGGGCCCGAGGGCAAGCCGGTCGAGCTGCAGATCCGCACGTTCGCCATGCACCGCCGGGCCGAGTACGGCATCGCGGCGCACTGGAAGTACAAGGAAGAGGCCAAGGCCGCCCCCGTCGAGACCGGCGGTGGCAACGACATGGCCTGGCTGCGCCAGCTGCTGGACTGGCAGAAGGAGACCGAGGACCCGGGGGAGTTCCTCGAGTCCCTGCGCTTCGACCTGTCCGCCGCCGAGGTCTACGTCTTCACGCCCAAGGGCGACGTGACCGCGCTGCCGGCCGGCTCCACCCCGGTCGACTTCGCCTACGCCGTGCACACCGAGGTCGGACACCGCTGCATCGGCGCCCGGGTCAACGGCCGGCTGGTGCCGCTGGAGAGCAAGCTCGAGAACGGCGACCTGGTCGAGGTGTTCACCTCCAAGGCGCCCGGCGCGGGCCCGTCGCGCGACTGGCTCTCCTTCGTCGCCTCGCCGCGGGCGCGCAACAAGATCAAGCAGTGGTTCTCCAAGGAGCGGCGCGAGGAGGCCATCGAGCACGGCAAGGACCAGATCGCGCGCACGATGCGCAAGCAGGGGCTGCCCCTGCAGCGGCTGCTGTCCAGCGAGTCCCTCACCGCGCTGGCGCACGAGCTGCGCTACCCCGACATCGGCTCGCTCTACGCCGCCGTCGGCGAGGGGCACGTGTCCGCCCAGTCGGTCGTGCAGAAGCTGGTGCAGTCCCTGGGCGGGGAGGAGGGGGCCACCGAGGACCTCGCCGAGTCGGTCACGCCCACCCGCAACCGCGCCGGCCGCGCCCGCCCGGGCGGCGACCCCGGCGTCGTCGTGAAGGGCGCCTCCGACGTCTGGGTCAAGCTGGCCCGCTGCTGCACGCCGGTGCCCGGCGACCCGATCGTCGGATTCGTGACCCGGGGGAGCGGCGTGTCGGTGCACCGCAACGACTGCGTGAACGTGCAGGCCCTGTCCAGCCAGCCCGAGCGCATCGTCGACGTCGAGTGGGCGCCCACCGCGTCCTCGATGTTCCTCGTGGCGATCCAGGTCGAGGCGCTCGACCGCTCCCGCCTGCTCTCGGACATCACCCGCGTGCTGTCCGACCAGCACGTCAACATCCTGTCCGCCTCGGTCACGACCACCCGCGACCGCGTCGCGGTCAGCCGCTTCACCTTCGAGATGGGCGACCCCAAGCACCTCGGCCATGTCCTCAAGGCCGTCCGCGGCATCGAAGGCGTCTTCGACACCTACCGCGTCACCAGCTCCGCCGCCACCACCCCCACCCCCTGACCGACCCCTGACCGTCGGCGAGAACCGAACCCCTGCCGGCAGAAATGGCGGCGGGGTCTGCCGGGGACTGTCCGCGGTAGGTGCGCCGCCGCCGCTCCCAGGGCACCAGCCGGGGCTGCAAGCCGGTAGCCAGACAGATCGCCTCCTCAAACCCGAAGGTGCGACCGAGGACGTGGGCCTTCCTGACCGCCAGGACCTCCAGCCGAGGCCAGCGAGCCAGGCGCGTCGTTGGGCGTCGTGCTCGGCCTGCTCGAGGCCGTGGAATTCGATGCCGTCGTACTCGAGACCGAATCGACGCTCCCGCAGTGCCCCGTCCAGCCACGCGATGCGGTGACTGTCCTCCACCAGGTGCTGCAGGCTGAGCGGTGGGAGCCGAGCGTCCATCCAGCGCAGTCGCATCCAGGACTCGCCGGCTGGTTCCGCCTTCGGGTCCGACAGAGCGACGATCTCCCGGGCTTGCGCCACCCGCGCGAAGCCGACGAGACGATCGAGTCCGTCGTGCAGCTCGTCAGGCTCCACCTGCGTCGCACGTCTGAGGGCGTCTGCGTAGGCGAGTGCATCCGGCCGCTCGAGCCACCGAGCGAGGTCCAGCAGCGTCCGCGCTGGTGACGTCAGCTGCAGGTCTCCGACCGAGACGACGTCGTCCTCAGGCAGGACGGCGACCCGGCCGAGCACGCCGGCACGTCGCAGTCCCGTTGCCTCCTCAGGGCGAAGCGTCGTCGAGTGTCGCCGCCGGTCAGCTCCCGCCTCCTGCGGTGGCACGCCCCACACCATCGCGGCGTCCTGACGGGCGAGGATGCTTCCCGGAGGGACCACGAGTGCAGCCGCTGCAGCCCGCAGGGCGAGCGTGTCCTCGACCTGGGCGTCGACGTAGACGCCGTGGAAGATGCGCCGGACTGCGCCTTGCGCAGCGAGCCGGCGCAGTTCGTGCCGACTCAAGAGTGTGAGGGCGTCAGCTGCAGTGATCGGCAGCCCGTCGAAGAGCAGACCCATGGCCTGAGCCTGCGCCCGTCCAGAGTCCGCCTCGGCGTCTCTCACGGCGTTCTGTGGACGCTGGCAAGGCATTCCGCCGTCCTGTGGACAGCTCCCCCCATTCACGGCAAGAGCTTCCGGGGGCCACACCTAGCCCATGCGGGCGTCAAGAACAAGTCTTGTCGAGGTCAAAGCCGTCAGGCACGCTTCCGCCCATCGCGCGCCAACAGGGCGTCAATCATGGCGACCCGTGCGATGCACGCGGAAGGGGACTAACGCATGCGAGCTATACGGCTCACGGCGGCCTTGGGCGCAGCAGGGACCCTGCTCGCGCTCGCGGCCGCACCTCCGGCAGCCACCGCCGCCAGCCATCGACCATCCGGCCCACGGGGGGCTTCAGACATCCGCGAGGTGCCGCAGGGCAAGCAGTTCGGGCTGGACCAGAAGCTGCAGGCCGCGCTCCGGCAGGGCAAGGGTGGCGCGACGGCCGGCCCCAGCGCCTCGCCGTCGGCGCGCTCGTCGCTGACGGCCGCGGCTACGGCGTCCGAGCAGGTCGGGACCGTCCGCCCGTGGCTGGCGCTGGACGACTACAACGGCCGGGTGTACCTCAAGGACTACACGCTCCAGGCGGTCGGCACCCACATCGAGGTGTGGGTGGCCAACGACACGGCGTTCCCGGCGGGCGACTGCCGGGAGCAGGTCCCCGGCACGACCACGGTCACCACCGAGCAGGCGCAGGCGCTGGCCGACCAGTTCGACACGAACATGTACCCGAAGGAGTCCGCGGCCTTCAGCACCCCGCCGGACCGCGACGGGTCCACGTCGCCGTACGCCGGCGTCCTCGACTTCACCGGGCCCGGCGACAAGATCGTCACGCTGGTCGACAACGTCCGGGACGACAACTACTACGACTTCCCCGAGGCGTCGTCCTACATCGCGGGCTTCTTCTCCAGCCAGTTCAACGACCTCACCGACCGCAACGTCATGACGATCGACGCGTTCGACTGGGCGCACCGCACCGGCGCCAACCCGCCGAACGAGCCCAGCGAGGACGTGTGCACCTCGCGGCAGGCGCGGCCGCGGCTCTACGAAGGCACGTTCGCGCACGAGTACCAGCACCTCCTGCAGTCCTACCAGGACCCCGACGAGGTGAACTTCATCAACGAGGGCCTCTCGGACTTCGCGATCAGCCTGGTCGGCTACGGCAACCCGACGGCGACCGTGTACGACCCGGGCAACGAGTCGCACATCATCTGCTTCCAGGGCTTCGGCACCGTGAAGACCGACTACAACGTCAACCCGCGCGACTGCGGCGGCCCGGCCAACAGCCTCACGAGGTGGGGCGACCAGGGCAATGACGCGAGCATCCTGGCCGACTACGGCATCGCGTGGTCGTTCCAGCTGTTCCTCTACGACCGCTACGGCCAGGAGTTCATGTCCGCGCTGCACCGCGACGGCGAGGCGCAGGGCCTGCAAGGCGTGCAGGACCAGCTCGACAGGTTCGCGCCGGGCACCGACGTCTACGACGTGGTGCACGACTTCCAGCTGATGAACCTGCTCGACCACGCTGTCGACGGCGGCAAGGCCAAGGGTGACACCGACACGGCCCGGGTGAGCAGCGCGAGCCTCGACCAGCGGCTCAACCTGCTCAACCCCAAGGCGTACGCCGCGCCCGGCGCTGCTCCCAACGGCGCGGACTACGTGTCGCTGCGGACGGCGGACCAGACGACCCTGTCGGGCAAGCAGCTGCGGTCGGTCGCCTTCGAGGGCGCCGCGACCCTGCCGGCGCAGCCGCTGCTGTGGTCCTCGGTCACCGACGCCCCCGGGCGGGAGGGCGACCCGACGCTGTGGTCGGGCAACTCCTCCAACCGCGACGCGACCGCCATCGCCGAGGTGACGGTGCCTCAGGCGGACCCGACGCTCACCTACACGGAGCGCCACCTCGCCGAGGAGGGCTACGACTACGCCTACACCGTGGTCTCGACCGACGGCGGCAAGACCTACACGGCTCTGGCCAACGACAACACCGTCGAGGGGCCGCTGGGCCCGGCGTTCAACGGCGACGCCGACGCGTTCGTCACGCAGACCTTCGACCTGTCGGCCTACGCCGGCCAGAAGGTCCTGCTCGGGTTCCGCTACGTCAGCGACGGCGGGGTCAACGACGGCGGCTGGTACGTCGACGATGTGGCCGTCGGCGGCACGGCGCTCTCCGACGGCTCCGACGCCTCGGCCTTCCGGTCCCGGACCCAGGTGCGCCCGATCGAGGTCGCGAACTGGGACGTCCGGCTGGTCGGCCTCGACGAGGCCAAGGGCAAGGCGTTCGTCCGTGATTTCGACGGCCGGCGTTCGTTCAGCCTGGCCGGCCCGGACCTCGCGCAGTTCAAGTCCTACCCGACCGTGGTCGCCGTGGTCGCCTACGACGACCCGTCGGAGCAGGTGCAGCAGTCCGCGTCCTACACGCTCACCGTGAACAGCGTGGTGCAGGCGGGCGGCTGATCCCCCGCCGCAGTGACGGCCAGGGCCCCTCCGCGCGCGTGCGATCGGCGCGGAGGGGCCCTCGCGGGTCGACGGTGCCCTCTCGGTCACCCTGCGGTGCCGAGCGGGGTCAGAGCAGGCCGGCGCCGGCCTTGGCGACGAGGACGTGCAGGGCGGCGTCGTCGAGACGGGCGGCGAAGCCAGGGTCGCTCGAGGCGCGGGCGACGAGGGCGCTGGCCATGGTGGCGCCCTGCGCGGTGGACGTGACCAGGGCGAGGTCGCCGCCGGCCTGGAGAAGGTCGATGGCGCGCTGACCCACCGGGACCCGGGACACGGCAATCGCCGACAGGCTGTCGGAGACCACCAGGCGCTCGAAGCCGAGGTCGCGGCGCAGCACGACGCCGATCAGGGTGGGGGAGAAGGCGGCGATGTGGTGGGCGTCGATGCGCGGGTAGGTGGCCAGGGCCATCATCACCGCGGGCACCCCGTCGTCGACGGCGGTGCGGAACGGCTGCAGGTACGGGTCGTCGGCTGTGGTGAGCGGATCGGTCACGTCGAGGGTGGTGTCGGTGTTGCCGTCCACCCGCCCCAGCCCGGGGAAGTGCTTGGCCGTCGTGGCCACCCCACCCTCCGCCATGCCGGCCACGAAGGCCGCGCCGGACGCGGCGACCGACGTCGGGTCGGAACCGAACTGCCGGTGGTAGCGGCCCAGCGGGGCGTTGGCGGTGCCCACCGAGGCCGGCACGACCCCGAGCACGGGAGCGAGGTTGAGGTCGATGCCCGCTGAGGCGAGCTGACCGGCCCAGAGCTTCGCCGCGTTGCGCAGGTAGGACGTCGACCAGGTCCCTTGCGCCTGCGCCGTGGCCATGTCGGAGAAGCCGGGGCCGGAGAGGACCTGCACCTCGCCGCCCTCCTGGTCGGTCGCCAGCAGGGTGCCCACACCCGACGGCGCACCTGAGGCCAGGGCGGAGCGGATCCGGTCGGTGATGGTGCGGGTGGCCGTGACCCCTGCGCTGCTGCGTCCGCGCAGGAACACCGATCCCACGTGGTGGGCGCGCAGCAGGGCGAGGTCGTCGGTGGAGGCGCCGGTGGCGGGCAGGCCCACCAGCAGGGTCTGGCCGGCGCGCTGGGCGAGCGTCATGCGGGCCAGCGCCTGCCGGGCTCGGTACTCGTCGGAAGGCCTCCCGCCCGCGGCGACCGCCGCGCCGGAGAGCGCTGTCCGGCTCACACCGACCGTGCCGCCGATCGCGCTGACCAGGGTGACCGGGTGAGCGCCCGAGCTGCGGTCCAGCAGGTACGTCGTCGTCGGCGCGCCCAGCCACGGCCAACCGGCGCTCAGCAGCACCGGGGCGTGGTGGACGCCGGACCACGGCGCGGCCACGAGGGCGTCCGGGAAACCGTCCGGGCGGACCAGCGTGGCGCCGGACCCGCTCGCGAGGCCCGGGAAGGAGCGGGCGACGGCGGCCGCGGTCTCCTGCCGGTTCGCCCCGCCGACGCGTCGCACGCCAACGCCCAGCGAGCGCAGCTGGGTCAGGACCTCGTCCGGCACGACGCCGGGCCCGCCGACGACGTCGACATGCCCCACACCGAGGTCGCGGAGCACCTGCAGCGTCGCCGCGGACAGCGTCCGGTCGAGCAGGAGCACCGGCGCGGGGGTGCCCGCCAGCGACGTGGCGGCGGCGCCGGCCACCAGACCGTCCGGGAAGGCCCGGCCGCTGACGACGATGGCGTCGGCCGGTGCGACGTCGGACTCCTGGCCCAGGCGCCGGGCCACGTCCCGCGATGTGGCGTACCGGTCCGCCCCGCCGATCCGCTCCACGGTGGCCAGCCTGGCGACCTGATCGGCCACCTGCGGGCTGATCGCGCCCGGACCGCCCAGGACGAGAACGCGGGAGACACCGAGCCGCTCGAGCTCGTCCCGGGTGCTGGTGGGCAGCCGGTCGTGCGCGGTGAGCAGGACCGGGGCGTGCACCGCGACGGCGAGCGGGGCCGCGGACAGCGCGTCGGGGAAGCTCTCGCCGCCGGCGAGCACCGCGGTGGACGCCCCGTCCGGGAAGGCGCGTCGAGCGACGGCGACGGCCGTGGCATAGCGGTCCTGGCCGGCCAGCCGCTCGGTGCGGACCGCTGCCGCCGCGTGCGCGGGTGCTGGCCGGCCGCCGGCCGCCGGTGGCGCGACGACCAGCGTCAGGGCCAGGGCGGGGACCAGGCCGACCGCCGCGGGAAGCCCGCGCCGCCGGGCTCGCCGGCCTGCCCGGCCGTGGCGGAGGTCTGGACGTCCGTGCGTGAAAAGGGTCATGCCGCTCCCGGCTCCGTGCGGGTCCAACCTTCGGGCCCGCTGCTCGGTGCCCCCCTGAGGGAGGTCGGTCTGTCCCTACCTTCGTCGTCGCAGCGGCTCGATCGGTTCCCTCGAGGAGGCGGGCAGCGTCGGAGGACGCCGGTGCCGGCGAGGTGATCTACATCTTGTGCATGATCACCAGCGGGAGGGGCGGGGTCACCGGGTGAACTCGGCCAGGGTCTTCTGGGCTTCGGCGAGCCAGCTGCGTCGGGCCTCGATGGCCGCCTCGGCGTCGGCGGCCTTGCGGTCCTGGCCGGCGGCGCGGGCGGTGTCGCGGTCCCGCTCCAGCTTGGCGATGGAGTCCTCGAGCTGGGCCACGGTGGCCTCGGCGCGGGCGCGGGCCTCGGGGTTGGTGCGTCGCCACTCGGCCTCCTCGGCGTGGCGGACGGCGTCCTCGACGGCGCGCAACCGGCCCTCGATCCGCGGGCGGGCGTCGCGCGGGACGTGCCCGATGGCCTCCCAGCGCTCGTGGATGCCGCGCAGCGCGGCGCGGGCCGCGCGCAGGTCGCTGACCGGCAGCAGCGCCTCGGCCTCGACGACCAGCGCCTCCTTGGCCTTGAGGTTCTCGGCCTGCTCGCCGTCGCGCTCGGCGAACGTGGCCGAGCGGGCGGCGAAGAAGACGTCCTGCGCGGCGCGGAAGCGCTGCCACAGCGCCTCCTCCTCGCTCTTGCCGGCGCGGCCGGCCGCCTTCCAGCGGGTCATCAGGTCGCGGTAGCGCGACGCGGTGGCGCCCCACTCGGTCGACGTCGACAGCTCCTCGGCCTCGGCGACGATGGCCTCCTTGCTGGCCTTCGCCTCGTCCCGCTGCGCGTCGAGCGTGGCGAAGTGGTGCCGGCGCTTCTTGTCGAAGCCGTTGCGGGCGGCGCTGAACCGCTTCCACAGCTCGTCGTCGGTCTTGCGGTCCAGCCGCGGGGCGGCCTTCCACTCGTCCAGCAGCGCGCGCAGGCGCTCGCCGGTCGACTTCCACTGGGTGGACTCGGCCAGCTGCTCGGCCTCGGCGACGATGGCCTCCTTGCGCTCGCGGGCCGCCTCGCGCGCCTTGCTCCGGGCGGTGTCCTGCTCGGCCTGCCGGGCAGCGACGATGGGGCGCAGCGCGTCCAGGCGCGCGGCGAGGCCGTCGAGGTCGCCGACCGCGTGCGCCTCGGTGACGGCGGCGCGCAGCTTGTCGATGAGCCCGGTGGCCTCCTTGGCCGGCAGGTCCGTGCCCCGCACCCGCTGCTCGAGCAGGGAGACCTGCCCGGCCAGCTCGTCGTACTTGCGGCCGAAGTAGGCCAGCGCCTCCTCGGGCGTGGCGCCCGGGTAGGAGCCGACCGACCGCTCGCCGGCGGAAGTGCGGACCCAGACGGCGCCGGTCTCGTCGACCCGCCCCCACTCGTCAGTGCTCAACGCTCGTCCTCACGCCTTCGAGATCGTCACTTGGAGATCGACACGGTCTTGATGGTCACCTTGTCCTGCGGTGCCCCGTCTCCGCCACCCCCGGCGACACCTGCCGCCGCGACCTTGGTCACGACGTCGAGGCCCTGGGTGATGGTGCCGAAGACCGTGTAGTCGGGCGGGAGCGGACTGTCCTTGTAGACCAGGAAGAACTGGCTCCCGTTGGTGGACGGGCCGCTGTTGGCCATCGCCACCGTGCCGGCCTTGTAGACCGCGGTGCTGCCCGAGGCCGTGGGCAGGTTCTCGTCACCGAAGCTGTAGCCGGGCCCGCCCGAGCCGGTGCCGCTGGGGTCGCCGCACTGCAGCACGTAGATGCCGCTGGTGGTGAGGCGGTGGCAGGGCGTGCCGTCGAAGTAGTTCTTGCCGGCCAGGTAGGCGAAGCTGCGGGTGGCGCACGGCGCCTTGTCGGTGAGCGCGGTGAACGCGATGGTTCCCACATTCGTGTCCAGCGTGGCCGTGTAGCCCGGCTCGTTGCCGGCAGGTCCGTCGGCCGGGCGGCCCAGCGCGCTGCCTCCCTTGGCCGGGGTGCCGCCCGCGGTGAAGGTGCACGAGGCGGCGCTGGGCGAGGGGGAGCCGGCCGCCGCGGGGGTGGTGGTGGTGTCCGAGCCGCGGTTGAGGGCGTAGACGACCACGCCCACCAGGGCGACGACGACGACGCCGGCCACCGCGGCCACGATGTTGTTGCGCCGCCGCCGGCGGGCCCGCTCGGCCCGGCGCGCCTGCTGGCGCTCGAACTTGGCCCGCGCGAGCTCGCGCTCGCGGTCCTTGCTCGCCACGTACCCCTCCTCGACGCACGCCGGCAGGTCCCGGCCGCCGGTCTGGGCAGTCTAGGTGCGCAGCGGCTCGTTCTCGTTCGCCCCGGCTCGCGCCGCGCCGGTAGGCTCGGACGGTCGGTCGCCCCCTTCCCCGCCGCCCCAGCGCAGGCGGGCCGTCACGGACAGCGAGGTCGTACGCGTGCTCGTCGCCGGGTTCCCCGCCAGAGCGTTCGGCACGAACTGCTACGTCGTCGCTCCCGGTGCCGGTGAGGAGTGCGTGGTCGTCGACCCCGGCATCGAGGTCGTCCCGCAGCTGGACGCGGTGCTGGCCGAGCACCGGCTGCGCCCGGTGGCCGTGCTGCTCACCCACGGGCACCTCGACCACACCTTCTCGGTCACCCCGGTCTGCGGCGCCCGCGACGTGCCGGCCTTCATCCACCCCGACGACGCCGAGCTGCTTGCGGACCCGGCCAAGGGCATGGGCCCGCAGCTGCAGGCGATGATGGGCCAGCTCACCTGGAGCGAGCCCGACGACGTCCGCAGCATGGACGACGGCGCGGTGCTGCACCTGGCCGGGCTGGAGATCACCGTCGACCACGCCCCCGGCCATACCAGGGGGTCGGTGATGTTCCGGCTGCCGGGCGAGCAGGCGAGCGCGGACGAGGCCAGCCAGCTGTGCTTCTCCGGCGACGTCCTGTTCGCGGGCAGCATCGGACGCACCGACCTGCCGGGCGGGGACACCGCGACGATGCTGCGCAGCCTGGCCACCAAGGTCCTGCCGCTGCCCGACGACGTCCTCGTCCTGCCCGGCCACGGCGACCGGACCACCATCGGCCGCGAGCGCGCCACCAACCCGTTCCTGCGCGAGCTGCAGGAGGGGGAGGGCGCCCCGGCCGCTCCCACCCGAGGACTGTGAGCATGACCGAGCAGGCGACCGCTCCGGAGCAGACCGCTGCGCCGAGCGTCGACAAGCCCCAGCAGCACACCCAGTCGGCGCAGTTCCGCGCACCCAAGGGCGTCGCGGAGTACTTCCCGCCCGAGTCCACCGCGTTCCTCGCGGTGCGCGAGGCGCTCTCCGGCCCGGCCCGCCGGGCCGGTTACGGCTACGCCGAGCTGCCGGTGTTCGAGGACACCGGGCTGTTCGTGCGCGGCGTCGGCGAGAGCACCGACGTCGTGAGCAAGGAGATGTACACGTTCGAGGACCGTGGCGGGCGGTCCATCACCCTGCGCCCGGAGGGCACCGCCGGCGTCATCCGCGGCGTCATCGAGCACGGGCTGGACCGCGGCCAGCTGCCGGTCAAGCTCTGGTACGCCGGCCCGCAGTTCCGCGCCGAGCGCCCGCAGGCCGGCCGGTACCGCCAGTTCCACCAGGTCGGCGTGGAGGCCGTGGGTGTGGACGACCCGGCGCTGGACGCCGAGGTCGTCGCCATCGCCGACGAGGGCTACCGCTCCCTCGGCCTCACCGGCTACCGGCTCGAGCTCACCAGTCTCGGCGACCCCGCCTGCCGTCCGGCCTACCGCGAGCTGCTGGTGGAGTTCCTGCGCGGGCTGGACCTGGACGAGGCCACCCGCGCTCGCGCCGAGCTGAACCCGCTGCGGGTGCTCGACGACAAGCGCGAGGACGTGCGCCGCCAGCTCGCCGACGCCCCCCTCATGCTCGATCACCTGTGCGAGGCATGCGCCGAGCACTTCGCGGCGGTGCGTGCCCACCTCGACGCCCTCGGCGTGGCCTACGTGCTCAACCCGCGCATGGTGCGGGGGCTGGACTACTACACCCGCACCACCTTCGAGTTCGTCCACGACGGCCTGGGCTCGCAGTCCGGGATCGGCGGCGGCGGGCGCTACGACGGCCTGATGGCCGAGCTGGGCGGTCAGTCGCTCTCCGGCATCGGCTTCGGGCTGGGCACCGACCGCACCCTGCTGGCCTGCCGGGCCGAGGGCCTGGCGGTGGGGGAGCAGAGCCGCGTCGACGTCTTCCTGGTGCCGCTGGGCGCTGCGGCCAAGGACCGGGTGGTCGTGATGGCCGCGCAGCTGCGCCGCGCGGGCGTGCGGGTCGACGTCGCCTACGGCGACCGCGGGCTCAAGGGGGCGATGAAGGCGGCTGACCGCAGCGGCGCCCGGTTCGCGCTCGTGCTCGGCGAGCGAGATCTCGAGGGCGGCAACGCCCAGGTCAAGGACCTCGCGTCCGGCGAGCAGGAAGCCGTGCCGCTGGACTCCGCCGTGCCGGCCCTCGTGAGCAGGGTCGGGGAGACTCAGGAGAAGAAGAGCTCGTGATCCGCACCCGCACCGCCGGCTCCCTGCGTGCGCAGGACGCCGGCACCACCGTCACCCTGGCCGGCTGGGTCGCCCGCCGCCGCGACCACGGCGGGGTCGCCTTCCTGGACCTGCGCGACGCCTCCGGCGTGGTGCAGGTGGTCGTCCGCGACGCCGACACCGCGCACGAGCTGCGCGCGGAGTACTGCGTCAAGGTCACCGGCACCGTGCAGCGCCGCCCCGAGGGCAACGAGAACGCCAACATCCCCACCGGCGAGGTGGAGGTCGTCGTCGAGACCCTCGACGTGCTGTCCGAGAGCGCGCCGCTGCCGTTCCCGCTCGACGAGCACCTCGAGGTCGGCGACGAGGTGCGGCTGCGCTACCGCTACCTCGACCTGCGCCGCCAGGGTCCGGCCCGCGCCATCCGGATGCGCAGCGAGGTCAGCCGGATCGCCCGCGAGGTGCTGGCCCAGCGCGAGTTCGTCGAGATCGAGACGCCCACCCTCACCCGCTCCACCCCGGAGGGCGCGCGCGACTTCCTGGTCCCGGTGCGCCTTCAGCCGGGCAAGTGGTACGCCCTGCCGCAGTCGCCGCAGCTGTTCAAGCAGCTGCTCATGGTCGGCGGCCTGGAGCGGTACTACCAGATCGCCCGCTGCTACCGGGACGAGGACTTCCGCAAGGACCGCCAGCCCGAGTTCACCCAGCTCGACATCGAGATGTCCTTCGTGGAGGAGGACGACGTCATCGAGGTCGGCGAGGCCGTGGTCCGCGCCCTGTGGAAGGGCGTCCTGGACTACGAGATCGGCGAGATGCCGCGCCTGACCTACGCCGAGGCGATGTCGCGCTACGGCAGCGACAAGCCGGACAACCGGTTCGGACAAGAACTCGTGGACTGCACGGAGTTCTTCAAGGCCACGCCGTTCCGGGTGTTCGCCGCGGCGGTCGAGTCCGGCGGGCACGTCGGCGCGGTGGTCATGCCCGGCGGTGCGGGGCAGACCCGCAAGGAGCTCGACGGCTGGCAGGACTGGGCCAAGGCCCGCGGCGCCAAGGGGCTTGCCTACGTCCTGGTGCAGCCCGACGGCGAGCTGACCGGCCCGGTGGCCAAGAACATCAGCGACGACGAGCGGGCCCGGGTCGCCGAGCACGTCGGCGCCCAGCCTGGCGACGCGGTGTTCTTCGCCGCCGGCAAGCGGAACGACGCCCTCGCGCTGCTCGGCGCGGCCCGGCTGGAGATCGGCCGGCGCTGCGGGCTCATCGACGAGTCGCAGTGGTCGTTCCTGTGGGTCGTCGACGCGCCGATGTTCGAGGAGGACGGCGAGGGCGGCTGGACCGCCGTGCACCACCCGTTCACCTCGCCCAACGCCGAGTGGGCCGACCGCTTCCAGGACGCGCCGGGTGAGGCGCTGGCCTACGCCTACGACATCGTCTGCAACGGCAACGAGATCGGCGGCGGATCCATCCGTATCCACCGCCGCGAGATGCAGCAGCGGGTGTTCGACGTCATCGGGCTCACCTCCGAGGAGGCGCAGGAGAAGTTCGGCTTCCTGCTCGACGCCTTCCAGTACGGTCCGCCGCCGCACGGCGGCATCGCCTTCGGCTGGGACCGGGTCTGCATGCTGCTGGCCGGGGCCGACTCGCTGCGCGAGGTCATCGCGTTCCCCAAGACCGGGGCCGGCTACGACCCGCTGACCTCCGCGCCGACGCCGATCACGCCGGAGCAGCGCAAGGAGGCCGGCATCGACGCCAAGCCCGAGGGGCACGCGCCGGGCGGGTTCCGGCCCGACCGCGAGACCCTGGCGGACGACCAGCGCAACTGAACCGAGCGCATCGGCCTGGACGCCCATCGCGACCTCGTGTCGCGGTGGGCGTTCGGCCGTCCGGGTGCTGCAGACGCCCCGCGCAGCGGCTGTCCAACGCTCGGACGGATGGCGGGCGGATCACCGCGGCGCGGTCCATACTCAGATCCTCGCGAGGCCGCAGGGGCCGGGGCGGGAGCTGGAGGGTGGGTGTCCGCTCGGGCACGCGGCGGGGCGGTGCGACGCGCGGCGTGGGTCGCCGCGGCGGCCACCGTGGTGCCGCTGGCCGCCTGCGCCGCGCCCTCCTACCGCGTGTCGTCGAACACCGGGACCGGCATGGCGTTCCGGGTGCCCTGGTCCTGGCAGCAGTACACCGCCGCCGACCTGGAGCGGGCCGTCGCCAGGGCGAACAAGCAGGTGGCCGGCAGCCTGCCCGAGGTGACGGTCGACTACCAGGTCGCCTACGCCGCGCGCCGCGGCACCGATGCGGCCGACGTGCTGACCCCCGAGGCCACCGACCACCCGGTGGTGCTCGTGCGCGTCTACCCGCTCAGCGCCGCCGACGCCGCCGCGATGACCCCGGACACCGCGCGTGACGCCTTCGTGCCGGTCACCGACGCGCTCACCGCTGACCTCACCGCGGCCTCCGGCACCGCCACGACCACTCCGGCCACGACCACCACGACCAGTGCGACCGCCCTTGCCGGCCGCTCCTCCGGCCCCGCCTTCGCCGGCGGCCCGGTGCTGCACCAGACCTCGTTGCCCGGCCTCGTGCTGGGGGTCGTGAAGGACACCGACCTGTCCGGCGGCAGCCGGGTCGGGGCGCGCGACGTCATGGTCGTCCAGCTCGGCGGCGAGAAGCCGATGGTGATCGACCAGACGGTGGTGGTCGACCAGAAGAAGGACAAGGCCTACACGTTGCGGGTGCGGTGCTCGGTCGCCTGCTGGCAGGAGCAGCGCAGCGTCATCGACGACGTCGCGACGTCGCTGCGGATCCGGGACTGAGCGGAATCAGGGCAGGAGCGAGCATGAGCGACGACGAGAGCGCCACGGCCACGGCGGAGCAGGGGCAGCACCCGCTGGCCGGCCTGGCCGCGCCGGACACCGGTCCGGTCGGCTCGCGCCCCCGGCTGGAGGACCGGCCGACCCGGCCCAAGCTCGCGCTGTGGGACCGCACCAAGCTGCTGCTCCTGCTCGCCGTCGTCGTCGGCGTGCTGTGGTGGTACGAGTACGACCAGTCCCTCGGGCTGGAGTCGCCTGTCGCGGCGCTGCCCGCCACCGCCACCACCTACTGGTGGCTGCTGCTGCTGGCCGGGCTGGAGGTGCTGCGCCAGCTGCACTTCCTGGTGGCCGAGCGCTCCGCCCGCTACCACCGGCGCTGGAACCGGCTGTTCGCGGGCACCGACCGGCTGACGCACCGCATCGACGACTGGAACCGCTACCGGCTGGCCCGGGCCCTCAAGCTCGCGCTGTTCGTGGTGCTGCTCGCGGTCGTGCTCGGCAAGGCCACCCACCAGTCCCCGGTGCGCGCCCTGTTCAGCCTGCCCACCAAGGTCTACTCCGCGCTGCCGCTGGCCTTCCAGCTCGCCTTCGCGCTGCTGTTCGGGATCCTGCAGTTCGCCGGCATCTTCTGGTTCCTCAGCCGCGGCGGCGTCGAGACCTACATGCCCGACGACATCCGCACCCGGTTCACCGACGTGTGGGGCCAGGACCGCGTGCTGGAGAAGGTTCGCGAGAACGTCGTGTTCCTGGAGGACCCCGAGAAGATCGAGGCTGCCGGCGGCTACGTGCCCAGCGGGATCCTGTTGTGGGGACCGCCGGGCACCGGCAAGACGCTGATGGCCGAGGCGATGGCCGGCGAGACCGGCAAGCCCTACGTCTTCGTCGACCCGGGCGCGTTCATCAACATGTTCTTCGGGGTCGGCGTCCTCAAGGTCAAGGGCCTGTTCCGGAAGCTGCGCAAGCTCGCCCTGCGCTACGGCGGCGTCATCGTGTTCTTCGACGAGGCCGACACCCTTGGCAGCCGCGGCGGCGCGGTGGCCAACGCGCGCAAGGTGGCCGCGGCCATGGGCAGCCCGGCGCCGTGGGTGGACGAGCACGCGTGCGGCGGCCGTGGTTACGTCTCCGCGCCGACCCGCGACTTCCTCACCCGCCAGGAGATGGCGCGGGCCGAGGCGGAGTTCGTGATGCCCGGCGGTATGAACGGCGGGCGCGGCTCGTTCGACGGCACCCTGCAGGCGCTGCTCACCGAGCTGTCCGGCCTGAAGAAGCCGCGCGGGTTCCTCAACCGCTCGCTGCGCAAGGTGCTCGGCATGCGGCCCAAGCCGCCGCCCAAGTACCGGATCCTCGTGGTGATGGCCACCAACATGCCCGACTCGCTGGACCCGGCGCTGCTGCGCCCGGGCCGCATCGACCGGATCTACCGGGTGGGCTACCCGACCAAGGAGGGCCGGGTCGTCACCTACCGGAACTACCTGGACCGGGTCGACCACGACCTCACCGAGGCGCAGATCGAGCGGCTGGCCACCATCACGCCCTACGCCACCGGTGCCACCATCAAGGACGTCGTCAACGAGGCACTCATCACCGCCATGCGCGACGGGCGGCACACCGTCACCTACGCCGACGTGCTGCGCGCCCGCTCGCTCAAGGAGCACGGCCTGGCCGACGGCTTCAGCTACGTCGACCGCGAGCGGCACAGCGTGGCGCTGCACGAGGCCTGCCACGCGGTCGTGATGTACCGGCTGCAGAAGTCCTCGATCATCGACACCGCCACCATCGAGCGGCGCGGCGACACCGGCGGCTTCGTCTCCCCGATCCCGGTGGAGGAGCGCTTCGTCGAGTGGCGCAGCGAGGTCGAGGTCGACGTCATGACCTTCCTGGCCAGCCTTGCCGGCGAGCGGCTGTTCTACGACGGCGACCACACCCAGGGCGTCGGCGGCGACATGGCCAACGCCACCGCCATCGTCACCCGCGCCTTCCTCTCGCACGCGATGGGCTCGACGCTGCGCGCGCACAACATGGGCGTGCAGCTGCGTTCCGGCGTCGACCTCGGCGACCTGCCCTACGACTCGGCCACCGGCGAGGCCATCGAGGCCAAGCTGCGCGAGCTCTACGACAGGACGTCGGAGATCCTGCGGGCCAACCGCCGCGAGGTCCTCGCGGTCACCCACGCCCTGGAGACCCAGCTCACGCTGTCCGGCGAGGACGTCGTCGCGGTCATCGAGGGCACCCAGGGCCCGGCCGTGGACGGCGCGCGCTACGTCGACCCGGCGTTCGTGGCCGAGCTGGAGGACTACCACCGCGCCGCGGTGGCCGTGCACCAGGCCCGGCACGAGCGCCCGTCGCCGCTGCCGCAGCTGCCCGGCCAGGGGCAGGTGGCCGCCAGCCGGCCGGTCGTCGCCTGAGCCGTTCTGTCGGGGGCCAGACCGCACAGGGCGACATCGGTCGAGGGGTGAACGACCAGGGGATGGCCCTGGTAGGCCTGTCCACAATGTCCGGCCAGCGGTCAGCAGTGTCGGGATTCGCCCGGCCCGCGCGGGGTGGCTCGACGACGTCGGTTACGCCACCGTGGCGTAGGGGCCGCGGGTGGGGCTGAACTCCACGACCTCGTAGCGGGCCGCACCCGCCAGGACCAGTGGATCGGACGCGATCCTGCGTTCCAGGTCGTCGCGCGACGTACCGGTCGCCAGGATCGTGCCGCCGACGCGAGGAACCCGCGGACCCGAGACCAGGAAGGTGCCGTCGGCGAAGTGGCCGTCCAGCCAGGCGCGGTGGTCGTCCAGCAGCTGGTCGATCCGCGACAACGGAAAGAGGTAGTCGACCAGGAGGACGAAGGCGGTTCCCGAGAAGAGCTCAGGGGCCGGTGACGTGCTTTCGGCTGACATGCTGCGGACTCCTCTGTCGTCGGATGATCTGCGCGTCGCCCAGTCTTTCCCGCTGCGCGCGTCGTCACCTCGGCGGGATGGCTCGACCCGTCCCTGCGGATACGTCGCCAGCAGCTCGGCCGGATGACCGAGACGGACCAGGCGCAAGGCGTCGACGCGCCGCCGACCGGCATGGCAGGCTCGGTCGGTGCAGGGGCACGAGTCGGGAGTCGAGGATGGACCACTGGGTGGCTGAGACCCCCTCGCGAAGCCACGGTGTCGCTGAGGTGCTGCCGTCGTGGGAATGCCTTGTCAGTCATCTGCCGATAGCAGTGGCTCTGCTCGACGCCGAAGGCCGCGTGCTGCGTAGCAGCCCGGGGTGGGCTGGGCTCTTCGGGAGCCGGTTCGACGGTCGGTGGCTCTCTGCGGTTGGCGCGCCCTCCGCGGACGTCGGGCGTCGTAGAGTCTCGCTGACCGGTCAGGACGGCTCCGCGATCCACTGGGACCTGGTCCTCGCCCCGATCGAGCTGGAGAGCGGGGCCCGCGGCCTTCTCGTCACCGCCACCGACGTCACAGAGCAGGTGGCGGCCTACGAGCAGCTGGAACGCCGGATCGCGGCCTTCGCCGGGATCGCCGATGCCATGACGCTCGAGCACCCGCTCGAAGGGACGCTGCGTCAGGTCGCCCGCAGCGTGCGTTCTGCCACGGGTGCCGAGGCGGCAGCCGTCGTGGTGTGGGAGGACGAGGAGCTGCGGGACCTCTCCGCCTACGGCGATGACGGGCTTCCCGAGGGTTATCGCGAGCGGGTCGAAGCCGCCTACGCCGCCGGGGTCGACTCGCCGATCCGCAATGTCACGTTGGCGACCGACGTCACGGTCATCCGAGACTTTCGTGGCCACGCCGAGGCCGACCCTCGCTATGGCCCGTTGCACTCGACGTGGGTGGCGATGCAGTTCCAGGACGTCGTCGTAGTGCCGCTGGGCGCCCGAGGGCGGTGCGTGGGGTGCCTGCTGCTCTACGTCGCAGCCGACTACCAGCTGGACGGGGCCGAGCGCGCGTTCCTGCAGGCGATCGCCGACCAGTCCGCAGTCGCCGTCGAGAACTCGCGACTGTTCGGCGCAGCCGAGTCGCACGCCACGCTCGTCGAGCGGCAGCGTCTCGCGCGAGAGCTGCACGACTCGGTCAGCCAGGCGCTGTTCTCGATGACGATGCACGCGCGTGCTGCGCAGCGACGCCTCGCCGGCCACGGGGTTGCGCCGAGCGACCCTCTCGCCACCAGCCTGGAGACCTTGGCGGCACTGACGCGCGGTGCGCTCGCCGAGATGAGGGCGCTGATCTTCGAGCTGCGCCCCGGGGCGCTGGAGAACGAAGGTCTCGTGGTCGCGCTGACGCGGCAGGCGGCGGCGCTCAGCGCCCGGGAAGGGCTGACTATCACCGTCGCCGGTCCCGAGCGCCGACTCGCGCTGGATCCGCGAACGGAGGAGCACCTGTACCGCCTGGTGCTGGAGGCGCTGCACAACACCGTCAAGCACGC
Organism: Motilibacteraceae bacterium; assembly: GCA_051953655.1. Lineage (GTDB taxonomy): Bacteria > Actinomycetota > Actinomycetes > Motilibacterales > Motilibacteraceae > JBQCHF01. The sequence goes on along the minus strand of JBQCIO010000106.1, from coordinate 59,748 downwards.
GGCGGCCACCACCGTCGCCGTCCAGGTACGCGCGGACGACGCGGCGCACCTGTTGACCGTGCAGGTGCGCGACGACGGCCGGGGCTTCGACCCCGCCTCCGTGCAGGAGGGCCACCTGGGCCAGGTGACGATGCGCGATCGCGCAACGGCCATCGGCGGCCGCCTCACCGTGGACAGCGCGCCGGGTGCCGGCTGCGTCGTCACGGTGAGCGTGCCGGTGGCGTAGCAGCGCGGACCTCGCAGGAAGCGGCAGGTACGTCATCCGGCCGACCGGCCGACGGCACAACGTCACGGCCCGCCCCGGTCGCAGCACCGAGGTGCGCGGGTCGCGCGACCGCAACGCTGGTGAGGCCAGGCGGCAGGTCAGCCGCCGGCCCATCGCCCCCCTACGAGAGGCACTGTATGACCACCGTCGACGCGCGAGGCCCGCGCACCTTCCGGTCGCTCGTCGGGACCGACCCCGAGACTTCTCTGGCCTCACTGCGGGCCGAGGCTCCTGCGATGTTCCGCTGGCTGCTCGACGGCGCGTTCAGCCAACCACTGGCGGACCCGCGGCTGTCCTGGCGCGACCGCGAGGTCGCCACTGTCGCCGTGCTCATCGCGCTCGGCGGTGTCGAGCCTCAGCTGCGCGTGCACCTGAAAGCGGCCCTGCAGCACGGCGTCACGGCTGACGAGCTGCGAGCCCTTGCTGAGCACACGTCGGTGTACGCCGGCTTCCCTCGGGCGTTGAACGGACTGGACGTGGTGCGAGACGTGCTCGACGGCCTGGGTGCCGACGACGGCGTCGCCGTGCCGGTGCGCCCTCTGACCCTGTCGGACCACACCACCCAGCTCGCGCAGTACGGAGACACCGGCCCGGCCGTCGTCCTGTTGCACGCTCTCGGACTCACCTGGCGCATGTGGGAGCCGATCATCCGGCAGCTGGCCGTCGGTCGTCGGGTGTTCGCCTACGACCTACGCGGACACGGCGCCGCCACGGAAGCGCCGGCACCTACTGAGCTCTCGCAGCTGGCGGACGACCTGCTCGAAGTGATGGCGGCGACGGGCGTCGAACGCGCTCACGTCGTCGGACTCTCGTACGGCGGCGCCGTGGCGCAGACCTTCGCCGTACGGCACCCGGACAGCGTGCTGTCGCTGACGCTTGCCGCCACCACCGACCAAGCCTTCGACTCCTTCGGCGGCCGGGCGGAAGCGGTCGAGCACGACGGTGTGGCCGCGCAGGTCGCTCCCTCTCTCACACGGTGGTTCACGCCGGAGGCGTTGGCCGAGAACGGCTGGGGCGTGCGGTACGCCCGCGAGTGCGTACTGCGGGGTGAGCCACGCCAGGTCGCCGCGGCGTGGCGCTCCTTCTCGCGGCTCGATGTGGCCGGCCGACTCCGGGGTTGGCCACGCCCCACGCTTGTGCTGTGCGGTGAGCAGGACGCCTCGACCGGGCCGGCGGTGATGACCCGACTCGCCGACAACGTCCCTGGGTCCACCTACGTCGAGCTCCTTGGCGCACCGCACATGCCGACGCTCGAGACGCCGGGGCTCGTGATCCGGGCACTGGACGCCTTTCTGCCGCGGGGTGCAGGGACGGCCACTCACGACGAACGAGGCACCCGTGTCGCATCTTGAGGCGATCACCATCCACAGCCGGCGTCCGGCCGTGCTCGCCGCCTTCTGGTCCGCTGTGCTCGCCCTTCCCGTCGATCCGCAGGACGCCCAGGCGATCGAGCGCGGGACACTCGGCGAGTGCGAGTCGGTGCTGCTCGGCCGGCGCGACGGCCCGCACGTGTGGATCAGCCCGGCGGAACAGCTCTCACCGCCCCCGGGGCGCGTGCACCTCGACATCCGACTCGACGACGTTGCCGACCTCGATCGGCTGACGTCGCTCGGCGCGGTTCCTCAGTGGCAGGACCCGAAGGGCCGGTGGCAGGTGTTCGCCGACCCGGAGGGCAACCTTTTCTGCGCGCTCACCACCGAGGAACTGCGACCCTTTCAGGAGCACCGATGCATCTGATGCAGTACGAGATCACCCTGCCCGCCGACTACGACATGGGCATCATCCACGAACGCGTGGCGAGCCGCGGGTCGCGCACCGACGACTTCCCGGGGCTCGGCTTCAAGGCGTACCTGATGCGCGAACGCGGCCGCGACGGGTCGCCTGTGAACCAGTACGCGCCCTTCTACCTGTGGGCGGAGGTCGACGGGATGAACCAGTTCGTCTTCGGGCCCGGCTTCGACGGCATCTGCAACGACTTCGGGCGCCCGACCATCCGAACCTGGCACTCCATCGCCGTCTGCGAGGGGCCTGCACGTGACGTCGTGCCGGTCGCCGCGACACGAACGGTCGACAGCATCGGCCCAGGACTCTCGCTCATCGAGCTCAGCGACCGGATGGGGGCCGAGGCGGCGAGGGCCTCGAGGCATCCGGGCGTCACCTGCGTGGTGACCGGCATCGACCCGTCGACCTGGCACCGCGTCACCCTGACCCTATGGTCTCGCCAGGTGCCGGAGGAGGCCCCCGGTGACCGCTACGCCGTCCTGCACGTGTCTGAGCCCGGGCGCACACGTCCTGGCACGTGCGAGTCGGGAACGCCACAATGACTGCGTGGATCTCGGGCAGCCGATCGAGGTGTTCCTCGTCGACGACCACACTGTCGTGCGGGCAGGTCTGGAGTCGTACCTCAGCACCGAACCCGGCATCGAGGTCGTCGGTCAGGCGGCCGACGGCCGCGAGGCGCTGGCCCGGCTGAGCGTCCTGGCGTCACAGGAGCGCACGCCGGACGTCGTCCTCATGGACCTGCAGATGCCTCACCTCGACGGCGTCGACGCCACGGCGCAGGTGAAGGCCACGTGGCCCGGCATCGAGGTCATCGCCGTCACGTCCTTCGTCGAGGAAGCGCGCATCCGCGCCGCGCTCGCGGCCGGGGCCACCGGCTACCTGCTCAAGGACTCGGACGCTGAGGACGTGGTCGCCGCGATCCGTGCCGCCGTGGCAGGGGAGGTCCGGCTGGACCCGGCGGCGGCCGCCGCGCTGGCGGCAGGGCTACGGACGCCGAGGACCGCGGCGGCCGACCTGACCGACCGCGAGCGCGAGGTGGTCGTGCTGATCGCCGAAGGGCAGACCAATCGCGACATCGCGCGGACGCTGGGGGTGGCAGAACGCACCGCCCGCACCCACGTCTCCAACATCCTCGCCAAGCTCGGCCTGGCCAGCCGCACGCAGGCCGCCATGTGGGCAGTGCGCGAGGGGCTGATCGACGCGGCGGGGGTCGGAACGCTGCAGTAGGGCCACTACGTCATCCGGCCGAGAGGGGGACGGCCGATGGTCACCACCGCGGCGGCCTTTGTCACCGAGGCCGTGGCGAGCCCTGAGCGGCACCTTTGAGGCATCAACCTCGAAGGGAGCTCTCGATGAGCACCGCCCAGTGGATCCTGTCTCTGGCCCTCCTGACCTGGGCCCTCGCGCGCAACCTCGGGACCAGGCCGATCACGCAGGGCACGTTCGTCGTGCCGCTGGCCATCGTCGTCGTGGCGTCGATCTTCCTCTTGCCGCTACCGACCCAAGGCCACGATCTCCTGCTGATCGGTGTGCTCGGTGCGGTGGGCCTCGTCCTGGGCGTGGCGGCCGGCGCGTCCACCCGACTGCACGACCGAAGCGGTCGACTCGTCGCCACGACCGGCGTCGGATACGCCGCGGCCTGGGTCGTCGCGATCGGCGGCCGCATCGCCTTCGCTGAGTGGGCCACCGGCCCGGGCGCCCACACCGTCGGTGAGTTCTCCCGCGACCACGCCATCACGGGAGCCGACGCGTGGACCGCGGCGTTCGTCGCCATGGCGCTCGCGATGGTGCTGTCGCGGACGATCTCTGTGGCTCTGCGCTCACGTCGTCCGGCGCCGCTCACGGCCGAGGCCGCGACCGGGGCCCAGCGGGTGGCATCGTGACCGGCCTCGCGCTGGAGGTCGAGGCCGGTCGGAGCCGCCCTGTCCGGGACGTGTTCGCCCTGGCCGCGGTCAGCGTGGGCGCCACGCTGGCGGGTGGGTTGCTGCTCGCGTGGGTCGCGCCTCACTCGGACGAGACGCTTCGCCGGTTGGTCGTCGTGCTGCTACTGCTCGTGCTGAGCCTGGCCGTGGCACGGCGGGTGGGCTGGTCGTCCCTGGCCGCCGCTGGCCCGAGCACGTGGCGGACGAGGCGCTGGCTCGTCGTCCCGGTCACACTGGCTCTGGTGCCGCTCGCCTGGGGTTGGTCGCCGGAGCCGTCGACCCTGCTCGTGCTGACCGTTGGCTACATCGCCACCGGCGTCTACGAGGAGCTGTGGTTCCGCGGCGTCGTGCTCGCGCCGCGCTCCCGATGGGAGCGGGAAGAGCCGCTGCCCTCTCCGCTGCCGTCTTCGGCGCCGCTCACCTGGCGAACGTCCTCTTCGGTCAGAACGCCGCCGTCACCGCGGCCCAGGCCGTCGGAGCCGCCGCCTTCGGCTTCGGGTACAGCGTGCTGCGGCTACGGACCAACGCCCTGTGGGCGTTGGCTGTGACCCATGCGGTACTCGACCTGCTCTTGCACACCACCGGTCTGCACGGTGGTGCTCTGTGGACGGTCATGATCGGTCAGGACCTGCTGCTCCTGGCCGTCGGCCTCATCGCCCTGCCCGCCGTGACGGTTGAGGACGCGCATCTCCGTGAGCACTAGGACCGCACGTGCCCCCGCAGAACCCATCGGTGAGGGACGGCCCGTGCGTCCGACGCCTGCGCCACGCACGCGCGCCTTCGCCCGCCACGGAACGTGGGCGGCGAGGTGAACGACATCTCCGGCGCTCCGACCTACACCGACGCCCGACCCACCACCCAGCGACCCAGCACGTCCCGACGCCGCCAGCCGCGGGTGGACGACGGCCTGCTCCTGCTCGTCGCCGCCCTGTGGGGGTCGAGCTACCTGGCCGCCCGGAACGCCGCCGAAGGCGGGTCTGTGGCCCTGGTCCTTGCAGTCCGCTTCGGCGCCGCCGTCGTGGTGCTGCTGGCACTGGCTGCCGCGCGGCGCCGACGGCGGGCTGACCGGAAGCCGGTGAGCCTCGCGGCGAGCCTGCGCGCGAACGTCCTGCCCGGCACGGCGCTCACCGCGGTCTTCCTGCTGGAGACCTACGGCGTCGTCCGCACCAGCCCCGCGCACGCGGGCGTCGTCATCAGCGTCTTCGTCGTCCTCACCCCGCTGGCCGAGACGGTCCTGCAGCGGGTCCCGCTGCCCCGCGGCTTGCTCGGGGCCGGGGCGCTCAGCGTGGCCGGCGTGGCGCTGCTGGCCCGCGCCGGCGGCAGCAGTACCTGGCGTGGAGACCTTCTCGTTCTGTCCGCAGCTGTCGCCCGGGCCGGCCACCTGTCCCTCACCGCCCGCAGCAGCGGCCACCGCCAACCTGATCCCCTCGCCGACAGCACCATCCAACTGGCCCTGGTGGCCACCTTGACCGCAGCTCTGGCGCTTCTCGTGCCCGCGACCCGGCACGGAGGCTTTCCAGCAGACACCGGCGGCTGGGCCTCGCTCGGCTACCTCACGCTCGGCTGCACCGTGCTGCCGTTCCTCGTGCAGAACCGCGCCCTGGCCACGATCCGCCCCTCCCAGGTCGGCCTGCTGCTGGGCACCGAACCCGTCTTCGCTGCCGTCCTCGGCGCGTTCCTCGGTGCCCCGCTCGGCCCCGCCGGCTGGGCCGGAACCGCGCTGGTACTGATCGCCGTCGCCTGGGGCCGCTTCCTCACCGCTGGCGCACCGGCCAGGATCAAGGCGTGTCGGCCGGCAGCCGGCAGGTTCCCTGACCGTTGGACGGACCTTGGATGACTGTCGACACCAGGTCCGCCTGAGCCGGCTGCCGCTCAGGCTCGCGTCGCGCATGCCGATGACAAGGACGTGCCGACCTCTGCGCCCGGGGCCGCCCACGGTGAGACGCGCCGGCTCGTCGTGCAGCTCGCCGTGTCGGCGCTGCTCGTCGTGCTCGAGATCGGCGGCCTGGTCGCGCTCGTGAGCCAGTCGACCGGCGCGGTGCGCGACCAGGTCGAGTACGTGCGCCTGGCCGCCGGGGTGCAGCAGCAGGCCGCCGTCCCGCACCGCGGCGACGGCAGCCTCGAGCCGGCCACCCAGGGGGCCACCGCCGCCTGGGTCGTCGCCGGGCTCGACGCCCTGCACCGCGAGGGCGTGCCCGACCGGCTGCTCGCCCCCTCGCGGCAGGCGGCCACCGTGCTCAGCACCGCGACGCCCCAGCAGTCCGTCGCCGCGCTGAACGACGTGCGGGTGCGGCTGGACGTGCTGGACGGCAAGCTGTCCGACCGCGCCGGACGCTGGCGCTGGATCGCCGAGCTCGGCGTCGCCGGGGTCGTGCTGTTCGCGACCGTGCTCTGGTCGTTCACCTTCCGCCGCTTCGTGCGCGACCGGCGGGCCGCGGCCCGGCTCGTCGCCGAGCAGGAGGCGCTGGTGGCCAGCCAGGCCCGGTTCCGCGCGCTGGTGGAGGACGGCGTCGACGTCGTGTGCGTGGTCGACGCCGACTCGACCATCGCCTACGCCAGCCCGTCGGCTCTCGCCGTGCTGGGCCGCGACCCCGAGCACCTGGTCGGCACCCGCTGGGTGGAGCTGGTGGACGACCCGGACGTCGCCACGTTCGTCGCGCTGCTGGGCAGCGCCTGCGTCGGTGCCGGCGAGGAGCTGTCGCTGCGGGTCCGCCGCCCGGACGGCAGCACCGTGCCGGTGGAGGGGAGCATCCGCAACCACTTCGACTCCGCCGCGGTGGACGGGCTCGTGGTCACCGTGCGGGACGTCTCCGAGCGTGCGGCGCTGGAGGAACGCCTGGCCCACCAGGCCTTCCACGACCCGCTCACCGGCCTGGCCAACCGGGTGCTGTTCGGCGACCGGCTGGCGCACGCCCTGGAGCGGCGGGGGACCGGCGACGTCGCCGTGCTCTTCTGCGACCTCGACGACTTCAAGGCGGTCAACGACGGACTCGGCCACGCGGCCGGGGACCAGGTGCTGGTCGCGGTGGCTCAACGGCTGCGCGATTCGGTCCGGGCGGGCGACACGATCGCGCGCTTCGGTGGCGACGAGTTCGCCGTCCTGCTCGAGGACGTGCGCCTCGCCGACGCCGAGGCGAGCGCCACCCGGCTGGCCGAGGCGCTGGCCCCCGGCGTCGTGGTGGAGGGCGTCGAGGTGTCGGTCGGGGCGAGCGTCGGCATCGCGCTGGGCCACCCGGGCACGGACACCGCGGAGGCGTTGCTGCGCAACGCGGACGTCGCGATGTACCTGTCCAAGGGACGCCGGGGAGGGACCTACACGGTCTTCGAGCAGCGCATGCACGAGGAGGCGATGCGCCGGCTGGACCTGCGCGCAGACCTGCAGCACGCGCTGCGCGAGGGCAAGCTCACCGTGCACTACCAGCCGATCGTGTCGCTCGAGACCGGCGAGCTCCGGGGTCTGGAGGCGCTGGTGCGCTGGCCGCACCCGGAGCGAGGGATGGTGCCACCGCTGGAGTTCGTGCCTCTGGCCGAGGAGACCGGGCTCGTCGTTCCGCTCGGGCGCTGGGTGCTGCAGGAGGCCTGCCGCACGGCTGCAGGGCTGCAGCGGCCGGACCGGTCGCTGCGGATGAGCGTGAACGTGGCTGCCCGCCAGCTGACCGAGGACTCCCTCGTCGACGACGTCGTGGAAGCGCTGCGGGCCGCCCGGCTGGCGCCCGAGCTGCTGGTGCTCGAGGTGACCGAGTCGGCCCTGCTCGAGGACCTGCCCGGCGTCGTCGCCCGGCTGCGCGCGCTGCGCGAGCACGGGGTCCGGATCGCCGTGGACGACTTCGGCACCGGCTATTCGTCCCTGTCGTACCTGCACGACCTGCCGCTCGACGTCCTGAAGATCGACAAGGCGTTCGTGGACCGGGTGCAGCACGGCGGGGAGGACACCGCGGTGGCCGAGGCGATCGTCACGCTGGGCCGCAGCCTGGGGCTGCAGATCGTGGCCGAGGGCGTGGAGCACCCGGAGCAGGCGTCGGTGCTGGCAGCGATGGGATGTCCGCTGGGGCAAGGGTTCCTGTGGTCCAGACCGGTGGACCTGGCGCACCTGGCCGGGCTGCTGGGGGCGGACCTGCAGGCCCGCGCGGCTGTCGCCTCCTGAGGAACCGCGTCAGGACCAGCGCATGCTGGTCCACCGGTGCCGGTCCACGAAGCCCAGCCGCCGGTAGACCCGCCGCGCCGGCTCGTTGTCGGCGTACATGCCGAGGGTCACCACGCCCGCGTCGGCCAGCAGCTGCCGGCTGATCCACGCCGTGACGGCGCCGCCCCAGCCCTGCCCGCGTGCGCCGGTGTGCGTTGCCACCGAGGCCAGGTGCGGGGTCGCGGTGGCGAGCACCTCGTGCGCCGCGGTGGCGAGCAGCTCGCCCTGGCCGTCGACGACGCCGGCCCACCGCTGCACGTGCGGGTCACCCGGGCTGGCCGAGTGCCGGGGGCTGTGCGCCTCGAGGAAGGCCTTGATGCGCGCGGGGTCGACGTCGTCGAGCCAGCGCACCTGCGCCTCGCCGCGCTGCACCGGCGGGGCCTGCGTGAGGAACCACCAGTCCCACTCGTCGTGGTCGCCCCGGAGGTGGTCGGGGAGCAGCGGGAAGCTGTCACGCGGAAGGGTCGCCCCGCGGGGGACCAGACCCTGCGCCTCGAGGTCGGTGGCGACGTCGAGGACGAGCTCGGCCACGGTGTTCGGGTCGCCCATCGCCTGCAGCCACACCGGGGCGTCGGGGCCGTGGCGGCGCGAGCTCCACACGGTGGCGTCCCCGTGCCGGCGCACGTGCAGCAGCCGGTCGGGCGAGATGTGCCAGCGGACGTAGGGGTCCTGGTCGGTGAGGTGCAGCAGCGAGGCGTAGAGCTCCTCGCCCTCGCTGGACGTCGGCAGGGCGCTCACGCCGCCGACTGTACGGTCCCAGCCGTCGACGGCCGCGGCTGCCCTCGGGTGCCGACCTGCTCGCGTCCTGTCAGGGTGGGGGAGGACCAGGGGAGGCCGCGGTGGACGACGTGTTCGACGTGGCCGTCGTCGGCGCGGGACCGGCCGGTGCGGCGGCGGCGCTCGCCGTGCTGCGGGCCCGCCCGCAGGTGCGGGTCGCGCTGCTGGACCGGGCCGAGCACCCGCGGGACAAGGCCTGCGGCGACGGCGTCGCCCCGCAGGCGCTCGACCTGCTCGCGGCGCTGGGCACCCACGACGTCGCAGCCGGGTTCCGGCCGGTGCGCGAACTGGCCCTCGGCCAGCAGGGTGGGCCGTCGGTGCGGCGGGACATGGCGCGGGCGGCCTACGTCGTGCCGCGACGCGTGCTGGACGCGCGCATCGCCGCGGCCGCGGTGGTCGCCGGTGCGGTCCCGGTCCGGCACCGGGTGCGGTCGGTGGTCCGGCGGGGCGACCAGGTGGTGCTGGACGGCGTGCTCGCCGCGCGGGTGGTCGTCGGAGCCGACGGAGCGGGCTCGGCGGTCCGGCGGTCGCTGGATCTCGGGCCGAACCCTCCGGGCACCGTCGCGGTGGCGCTCCGCGGCTACGCGCCGGTGAGCGCCGGGCGGTCCGGCAGCCAGATCATCGTGCTGGGCAAGGGGAAGACACCCTCCTACGCCTGGTCGTTCCCCATCGGCGACGGCCGGGCCAACGTCGGCTACGGCGAGGTGCTCGGAGCCGCGTCGCCGACAAGGGCCGGGATGCTCGAGCGGCTCGAGGAGCTGCTGCCCGGCGCGGGAGCGGACGGGGAGGCGTGGCGCGGGCACCACCTGCCGCTGTCCTCGCACCGACCCCACCAGCCCGACGGCCCGGTGCTGCTGGCCGGCGACGCGCTCTCGCTGGTCAACCCGCTGACGGGCGAGGGCATCCACGAGGCCGTCCTGTCCGGGGCGCTGGCCGGAGCGGCCGCGGTCCAAGGGTTGTCCGGGCTCGACGCCGGCGCGGTCTACCGCGCCTCGCTCCGGCGGGTGCTCGGTCGCCACCTGCGCGACGTCCGGCTGACCGCAGCGCTCTCGCGCCGCCCCGCCCTGGTGGCTGCCACCATCCGCGGCGCCGCCGATGACCAGCGGGTGTTCGACGCCTTGGTGCGCATGGGGCTCGAGCGCGGCACATTGAGCGCTCGCACGCTCCTCGCCGCTGCGCGGAACCTCTCCTACGCGCCGTAGTTCGCACCGGTTGGGGTGAGGGTGACCCTGGTGCACAGCGAAGGAACCGGGGTCACCCTCAGTCCGAACGTCTCCCGCCACCCGGACGGAGTGAGGCTCACCCTCACCCCTTCCGGGCCCGGCCTGTGGACAGCGCTCGGCGCGTGAGCGCCGGATCGCTCTAGCGTCCTGTCCGGTCGCGGCAGGGACGGGGGTGCGGGCGGGTGCGGGCAGGGGTCGGGGGCGGCTACGCGGGGGAGGTGTTGCCCGCGCCGCGGGTGGATGCAGCGGCGCTCTGGCAGGTCGTGCTCCGGCTGCGGCAGGTCTCGTCGCTGGCTGCAGCCGCGTCGGACGCGCTGCCGACAGCCGACCCGGTCTGGACCGGGCCCGCGGCCACGGCGTTCGGCGCGGGCCGCGACGACGTCGGCCAGCGGCTGGGGCTGGCGGCCGGGGTGGCGGCTCGGGCGGCCGAGACCCTCAGCGCGTATGCGCAGGTGGTCGAGCGGGCCCAGGCCGAGGTGGCGGCGTGCTCGCGGGAGCTGGCCGACGTCGAGGCCGAGCGGCAGCGCAGGGCGGTGCTGGTGGCCGCCGGACTGCCGGATCCGGGCAGCGCGGACCTGGACCAGCGGTGGCGGGCGGCGCACGCCCGCCACGAGCGGGCGCTGGAGGCGTACCGGACGGCCGTCGGCGCCGCCGCCCGGGCTCTGGACACGCTGTGGGGGCAGGTGCCGGCCCACGCACGAGGGATGAGCGCGGGGGACCGCGCCACCCAGGGCTTCCGCGGCTTCTTCCAGTCCTCCGTCGTCGACCCGGCGAAGGGCGTGTGGGCGCTGACCGGCGAGGCGCTGGTCGACCGCGGGCGATGGGCTCGGAACGTGGCCGGCCTGCCGGCGGCGATGTGGGACCAGGTCGTCCACCCGGTACGCACCACCGAGGAGTCCCTCGGGCTGGACGTCTGGCGCGACGACGGCGGCGACTGGACCCACTCGCTCGGCATCACGGCCGGCACGCTCGCCGGGATGGTGCTCGGCCCGGTCGGCAAGGGAGGGGAGGCGGCGAGGGGCGCGGAGAAGGCGGCGGAAAGGTCGGCGAAAGAGGGCGCTGAGCATGGCGTCGGGCGAGCACCTCACCAGGCGACGCGAGATCTCGCGGACATCGCAAGTCTGCGCGGCGCCACACCTGCCGACGTCGAGCGCCTGATACCTTCGAATTGGATCAAGTCGGCCACAAATGCCAAGAAGGGTGGCCTAGGTATCCGCTACTCCAATCCCGAAGTCCTCGGTGAGCAGATCCGGATCATGCCTGGAAAGCGCTCCGATCCGAATCCAGTCAAGCAGGGGCCGTATATGCGTATCAGTCGTAACGGTGAGGTCTCTGACCCCATCCCTCTCATGGGGAATCCAGCGTTGTGAAGCAGGACATCGAGCGCGAGATTCTGGAACTCGCGGACGAGGACCTCTACGGCCTCTGGGAGGTCGGTTGGCGCATCAGGTCTGCCTGCGGAGTGGACCCACTAGCGGCTCCCGGCGAGTGCGCGGACGTCATCGAGTCCCTCATCGAAAAGAGGATGGTCACGCTCTATGTCCGCGAGGGGATGGACGGCGTGCCAGAGCCGCTCGCCTCGTCGGCGCGATCGCTCGACCTCAGGGACCGGTCAGCGTGGCTGGTGCCTCAGCCAGGTGAACGGCAGTTCCTCGTCGGCCCTCCGCCGGAGGAGGCGCAAGGGCTGCGTCCTGGCTCGGTCGACGATCAGCCGGTTCCTTAGCGCCATCGACGCCGGATCTTGAGACCTCCTGCACCCACCCTGAGCGTGGCCGTGCAGCAAGATCCGCAACAGGGGGCGGGCGTCAGTCCGTCAGCAGCATGACGGCACCCATCGGCGGCACCGGAACCGCGGACAGCGGGTGGCGCTCGCCGGTGAGGACGTCGACGGCGCTCGTCGCGCCGGGCAGGTGCACGGCCACCCAGCGGGGTGAGGAGTCGGTCGAGGTCAGCGCCACCAGGGTGCGGCCGTCGGCGTGCCGGGCCTGGGCCCACACGCGGTGCAGGTCGTCGCCGCCGGGCTCGACGTCCCACAGCCGGGGGGCGCCAGCCTCACGTGCCAGGGCGGTGAGGAACGAGCGGTTCTCGACCGCGCCGTCCCGGACCAGACCGAGGTCCAGGTGCGTCCCGCACACCCAGGCCACGCCGTCGCCCACGCGTCGGCGGACCAGGGCGGGGGAGCCGTCGGCGAAGCGCCCGACGACCTCGGCGTCGTCGGCGACCACCCGAAGCTTCTGCATATGGTGGGCCCCGACCAGCACCCGACCGTCGGCGAGGATCACCGGCACCGGCTCGTCGGTGGTGTCGACGTCGTCCTCCACGACGCCGAGCAGCGCGTCCAGTCCCGCACCCGGGCGCCGCGGGTGCGACCAGCCGCGACCGTCCACCGTGCCGGCCTTGGCCTGCACGAGCAGGTGCCCGCCGCGGCGGACGTAGGACGTGAGCGCAGCCCCCACCGACGTCGGCAGCAGCGGGGCCAGCGGGAGCACCAGCAGCCGCGCCGACGTGGACGCCACCGTGGACGGGTCGACGAAGCCGACCTCGAAGCCGTGCAGCCCCCGGAACGCGCCCAGCATCGCGTCGTAGAGGTCGGCTCCGTTGCCGAACCCCTGCAGCGACACCGCGTTCGTCCGGTCCACGTACAGCGCGACCGACGGCTCGGCCGGCTCAGCAGCCGCCAGGACCGCGGCCACCGACGGCTCCGACAGCGCGTCGGCGACGGCCGCCGCTGCGTCCCGGCGCGGCGTCGGCTCGCCTTCGAGGTCGACCAGCGCGCCCCAGTGGATAGGGATGCACGGCCACTCCCGCCAGCCCTGGAACAGGGTGAGCCGCGAGCCGGCGCCGACGACCGCCACGCACAGCCGGGTGATGTCGTCGGGCGTGGTCGAGTGGTCCGGACCCATGACCCAGCCGTTCAGCGGCCCGGACTCGATCTCCGGGTACCAGAGCTCGACCCCCGCGGCCCGCGCCACCGACCGGGCGTAGGAGAGGTGCATCGCCTCGAACCCCGGCTCGCGCAGGTGCCGCTTGCCGATGCCCGGGTAGAGGTCGAACCCGATGGCGTCCACGTGCCGCGCGATCTGCCGCGCGTCCTGCCCCATGAGCACGTGGAACGGGTCCTCGCGGCCCCACACGTTCATGTTGGACGAGACTGGCAGCCCCGGCGTCAGCGAGCGAAGGATCGAGGCCTGCCAGCCGACGAACTCGGCCAGGCGCTGCGCGGTGAACTCCTTCCAGTCCAGCCAGGCGGTGTGCACCGCCCAGGCCATCGGCATGGCGCGCGGCGCCCGCACCTGGGTCCAGGCCGAGTACCGGTGGTTCGTCGGGTCCCACCGCCAGGCGTCGGACAGCGCCTCCAGCGTCGCGTAGCGCTCCTGCAGCCAGCGCACGAACGCGGCCTCGGTGTGCGGGTTGTAGTCGTAGAGCTCGACCTGCCGCTCCCGCCACGGGATGAACGGGTAGCCCGGCTCGTTGTCCACCTGCCAGCCGTAGAGACTGGGCCGGCCTCCGTACCGCTCGGCCAGCGTGCGCACGTGCCGCTCCACCTCGGTGCGGTAGGCCGGGTGCTCCTTGCACGCCCAGGACCACATCGCCGCGGTCGGGTACCTCGCACCGTCGGCGGTGACGATCTGCAGGTCGTCGTGCTCGTCCAGCATCCAGATCGGCGGGTTCTGCGAGCCCGTCCCCAGCAGGATGCGCATGCCGCGCTCCTCGACCAGGTCGAAGAACTCGTCCAGCCACGACCAGTCGTAGGAGTGCTTGGCGACCTCCAGCCGGTCCCAGCTGGCCAGCAGCTCCGCGGTGCGCACCACGGTCTGCCCGGCCGCCCGCATCCGGTCCAGGTCCCGCGCCCAGTCCGCGCGGTCGTGGTGGGCCGGGTAGTAGGACGAGCCGAACTCGTGGCGGCGGGTCACGCGAGCACCTCCGGGTTGGCGCAGTGCAGCGGGCGTTCGCCGCGCAGCAGCCGGGCGACGTCGCCGACCAGCATCTCGGTGTGGTGGCGCACGACGTCGTCGGCGGCCCCGGCCAGGTGCGGGGTGAGCACGACGTCGGCCCGCCGCAGCAGCGGGGATTCCCGCGGCAGCGGCTCGGTGTCGAAGACGTCCAGTGCGGCGCCGGCCAGCTGCCCCGCGTCGAGCGCCGCGACGAGGTCGTCCTCGTCCACGCACGCGCCGCCGGCGGTGTTCACCAGCCAGGACCCCGGCTTCATGAGGGCGAACGTCTCGGCGCGCATCAGCCGCTGCGTCTCCGGCCGGCGCGGGCAGTGCAGCGACACCACGTCACTCTGCGCGAGCAGCTGCTGGAGCGGGACCGATCCCTCCACGTTCGGGTCGTGGAACAGCACGTCGGTGCCGAACCCGCCCTGCAGCCGCCGGGCCACCGCCCGGCCCACGGCGCCGTAGCCGACCAGGCCGACCGTGAGGCGCGACAGCTCCGGCCCGCGGAAGTGCAGGTAGGGCAGCTCCTCGCCGTAGCGGGTGGGCACGCCCCAGCCGACCGAGCGCAGATGCCGTTCGCCGGCGACCACCCCCCGCACCAGGCCGAGCAGCAGGCCGACGACGAAGTCGGCCACCGACTCGGCGTTGCGGGCGGGGGTGAACAGCACGGGCAGACCACGCCGGCTGCACTCGACGATGTCGACGTTCACCGGCCCGCCACGGGCGGTGCCCACCGCGATCAGGTCGGCACAGGCGTCGAGCACCGCGGCGCCCACCGTCTCGATCTCGGTGAGCAGCAGGCGGGCGCCGGCCGCCGCGCCGGCGTACTCGGCGGCGTCCAGCGGCTGCCGGGTCGCCCCCCAGCCGGTGCGGTCGACGTCGAAGCCCAGCTCGCGCAAGGACCGCGCACCCTCGTCCGTCAGCTCACAGGTCACGACGGCCTTCACGCCTGCGCCTCCTCGTCCTGCTCGGGCAGCGCCGCGCGCAGTGCCCCCCACACCTCGAGGTAGCGAGCGTAGGACGACTCGTACGCCCCGGTCCCGCTCGGCTCCACCAGCTCGGCCCGCACCGGCAGCTGCTCGCCGGTGGCCAGCTGCCAGGCAGCGGCGGCCGCGTCGGACCGTGCGACCCGGATCGGCCGCCCCAGCATCCGGGAGAGCTCCGTGGCGAAGCGAGGGTCCCGCTCGGCCGCCCCGCCGGCCAGCACCACCTCCGCAGCGTCCCGCCCCAGCGCCCGCTCGAGGTCCTCCACGTTGGCGCGGATCGTGGCCAGGTGCGCCTCGAGCAGCGCCTGGGCGACGTCGGCGGCGGTGGTGTCCGGGCGCAGCCCGACCAGGGACATCGGCGCCTTGACCGCCCAGCCCTCCTCGGTCCAGGCCGGCGCGCCCGTGACCGCGACGACACCGCGCGCGCCGGGCTCGCCCGACGGAGCGGCTCCCATCAGCCCAGCGCCCCAGCCCTGCATCGTGCCGGGGTAGCCGCAGTTCGTCTCGGCCGCCCACCGGTCCGGCCGCGCATGGGTCGAGAGCCACGGGTGCCGCAGCGGGTCCCGGACCGGCGCCGCGGTCGCGGCCTGCACCGGGGTGCTGGACCCGGCCACCACGGTCACGACGCCGTCGCCCAATCCGCCCGCGGCCATCGCCGCCAGCTGGGTGTCACCGCACCCGGCCACCACCGGCGTGCCCGCGGGGGCGCCGAGGAACGGCTGACGGGTCGCGCCGACGACGGTTCCGGCCTCCACCAGCGGCGCGCACCACCCGGTCCCGAGCCCCAGCCGCTCCAACAGGTCTTTGGCCCAGGTCCGGGCGTCGACGTCGGCCAGCTGCCCGGCGCAGGCATAGGACACCTCGGTGACCTCGACGCCGGTCAGCCGCCAGACCAGCCAGTCGTGCAGGAACAGCACCCGCTCGGTGCGCCGCCACAGCTCCGGCCGGCGCTCGGCGGTGACGAGCAGCTTGGGCAGGGTGAGCTCGGGTGCGGCCCAGTGGCCGGTGAGCTCGTACAGGTCGTCGATCTCGCGCAGCCGGCGGAGCGCCGGCGCTCCGCGGCGGTCGCTGTTCAGCACGGCCGGCGCGATCTCCGACATGCCGTCGGTGAGCACGTAGCCCTGGCGCAGCGAGGCGACGACGACGGCGCGCACCTGCTCGTCGTCCCGCAGCACCGAGGGACGGTCGGCCAGCAACCCCCACCAGGCGGCGAGGTCCGCCTCCACCCGGTGCCCCTGCCGGTCGAGCGGCAGCTCGACGACGTCGGTGCGCACCTGGCCGTCCGCCCCGACCGTGCTCACCTTCGCCGCGGAGCCTCCCAGGTCGACGCAGAGGACGACCTCACGCACCCGCGGTGACCCCGCCGTCGGCCGCGGCGTTCTCGTTGCGCCGCACCGTCTCCAGGTACTCCGGGGGGCAGCTCGGCACCTTCGAGGCGTCGCCCCCGGTGAGCACGAGCGCGGCGTAGGTCGCCTTGGCCGCCTCCTCCAGGTTGAAGGCGCGCTTGTGCGCCTCCTCCACGGTGCCGCCGAGCACCGAGCACCCGTGGTGCCCCAGGACCACCGCGTTGGCGCCGTCGGCCACCGCCTCGGCTCCGGTGACCGCCAGTTCCTCGGTGCCGGACTGCACGAACGGCGTGCGGCGCACCTCGCGCAGGTAGTAGGCGTGGTCGATGGTGACCAGCGAGACGTCGTAGCCCATCGCGTCCAGCAGCACCGACGTCTGCGGGTGCAGGTGCACCAGCGCGTTGACGTCGTCCCGGCGCCGGTAGGTGTGCAGGTGCAGGAGCACCTCGCTGGACGGCTTGGGGTTGCCGTCCAGGACGGCCCCGTCGGCGATGCGCACCAGGCTGAACGACTCGCGGTCCAGCCGGTCCAGCCACGTCCCGCTCGCGGTCACCCAGCAGGCCTCGGCGCCGGGCTCGCGGGCGGACAGGTTGCCGCCGCTGCCGATCACCAGGCCGGCCCGCACGGCCTCACGGCCGACGTGCGCGAGCAGGTCGCGGACGTCGCCGGTGGGGTAGCTCACGGGACGAGCACCTCCTTCAGTCTCGGGGTCTTCGAGGGGTCGAGCGCCGCTCGGAAGTCTCTCAGCGGGCGGACCGCCGTCACCAGCTCCGACAGCACGTCGGAGAGCACGGGGTCGGAGAGCATCGCGACGGCAGCGGGGAAGGCGCCGGGCGCCAGGTGCCCGCCGCGCACGTCGATCCCCTTGTGCTCGGCCAGCAGGTTGAGGTCGAGGGGGACCGGCTCCCGGTAGACCGAGTAGAGGACGACGACCCCGCCGGGTGCGACGGCGTGGACCGCCCGGACCGCGGCGTCGCCGTCGCCGCTGCACTCGACGACGACGTCGGGGGCATCGACGCCGTCGGCGGGGGAGGCAGGGACGTCGTCGAGGAGCACCGGCGGCAGCCCGAGCGACCGCGCCAGGTCCGCCTTGGCCCGCGACCGGACCACGACCCGGACCCGGCCCGCCCCCGCGGCCCGCGCCGCGAGCCCCGCCAGCGCCCCCACCGGGCCGAGCCCCCACACCAGCACGTCGTCGCCGGGCTGCACGCTGCCCCGCTGCACGGCGTGCACCGCGCACGCCGAGGGTTCGGCCAGCACCGCGACCTCCCGCGGCAGCGCGTCGGGCACCGCGTGCACGAGCGCTCCCGGCGGGAGGGCCAGCCGCTCGGCGAAGGCGCCGGGGATGCCCGAGCCGAGGTGCGGGCCGGTGGCGCACAGGTGCGGCCGTCCGCGACGGCACATTCCGCAGGCGCCGCACGGCACCTTCACCTCGGCCGTCATCCGGGTGCCGACGGCGACGTCGTCGCGGGACGAGGCGACCACGCGGCCGAGCAGCTCGTGCCCGGGCACGAACGGCCAGGGCAGCTCGCCCCACGGGTGCCTGCCGGTCCAGAGCATGCGGTCCGCGGCGCACACGCCGGCCGCCTCCACCTCGACCAGCAGCCCGCCCGCCACGAGCTCCGGCTCGGGACCCTCCTGCACCGCGTAGGAGCCGGGACCGTGGGCGACCAGCGCCCTCACGGCGCCCACCCCGCGCCGCGCAGCGCAGCGAGCGACTCGGCCACCGCGGACTCGCCGCTCTGCCCGGCCTCGGACACCGCGCCGTAGAGGTCGAACGCCGCGGTGCCGGCGTAGCCGGTGTCGTCCAGCGCGCGGACCAGCGCGGCCACGTCATGCACCCGCCCGAGCGGCAGGTCGTCGTCGGACCGGCCCGGGTTCGCATCGCCCAGGTGCACACCGGTGAGCAGCGGCCCGAGCCGGCGCACCGACTCGGCCGGGTCCTCGCCGAGCGCCCAGGCGTGCCCGGTGTCCAGCAGCACACCCGTGCCGGGGACGTCCTTCGCCAGCCGCAGCGCGGCGGTGCAGTCAGGCACCACCGTTCCCGGCTTGTACTCGACGTCGACCAGCACCTCGTGCGCGGCGGCCGCGTCGCGGGCCCGGGCCAGGGTGCCGACCAGCAGCTCCCACGCGGCGTCGAAGAGGTCCGCGCCGGGCCATAGGCCGAGACGGTCCAGGCCCAGCGAGCGCACCGCCCCGGCGCACGCCGACACCTCGGCCACCAGGCGCTCGCGCACGGCCGGGCCCGGGTGGGTCAGCGCGCCGCCGGGCCAGCGGGCCGCCGGGAGCGACAGCAGGACCGAGGCCACCGGCAGCCCGGTCCGTTCGGCTGCCGCGGCACGGGCTGCGGTGCGCCGCGGGGAGAGCTCGACGGAGGCGACGTAGACGCCCACCTCCACACCGGCCACGCCGAGCCCGGCCAGCAGCTCCCAGGTAGCGAGGTCGTCGAGCCCGTCCGGCCAGTGGTTCCAGTCCGCGCCGAGCACGCGCCAGGCGCGGGTCACGGGTGACCGCCCAGGACGTGCCCGTGGGCCTCGGGAAGCGACACGCGCACCTCGTCGCCCGGGGCGGCCTTGGCCGTCGGGGGAGTCACCGCACGGAGCGTCGTCCCCCCGACGGCGAGCTGCAGGTCCCAGGCCGTGCCGAGGTAGCGGCTCTCGACGACTGTGGCCGGCAGGCCCGGCGCGTCTGCAGCCGTGGAGACGGCCAGCGCCTCCTGGCGGACCACGAGCGTCGCCGGCCCGTCGGGCACCTCGGGCGCGGCCACCGGTCCCAGCGGTCCCTGCCACCAGCCGGCGCGCACCGACCCGGGGACCAGGTTGGCGGTGCCGAAGAACCGGGCCACCCGCAGGGACGCCGGCCGCTCGTAGAACACCTCGGGCGCGCCCTCCTGCTCGACCTTCCCGTCCAGCATCAGAGCCACCCGGTCGGACACGGCGACAGCCTCCTCCTGGTCGTGGGTCACGAACAGCGTGGTCACCCCGACCTCGCGCTGGACCCGCCGCACCAGGTCTCGCATCTCCACCCGCAACCCGGCGTCGAGCTGGGAGAGCGGCTCGTCCAGCAGCAGCACCTGCGGCTCCACCACCAGTGGGCGTGCCAGCGACACCCGCGGCTCCTGGCCGCCGGAGAGCTCGCCGGCGCGGCGCCCCTCATAGCCGGGCAGCCGCACCAGCTCGAGCATCTCGGCCACCCGCCGGCGCCGTTCGGCGGCCGGCACCCGGCGCATCCGCAGCCCGAAGGCCACGTTCTCGCCGACCGAGAGGTGCGGGAACAGCAAGGGCTTCTGGAACACCATGGCGACCGGCCGGCGCTCGGCCGGGAGTCCCACGACGGACGTGCCGTTGAAGAGGATGTCCCCGCCGGTGGGTTCGAGCAGCCCGGCGAGCAGCTTGAGCGCGGTGGTCTTCCCGCACCCGCTGGGCCCGAGCAGGGTGGTGAGCGTGCCGCGCTCGAGGTCGAGATCGACGCCGTCGACGACGTTCTCCGACGTCCCGTCGTAGCGCTTCACCAGGCCGCGCAGGGCGACGTGCGTGCTGCCGGTCACCTCACAAGCCTCCCAGCCCGACGACAGCGCCCGTCGGTGCGGCGCCGCGGCCGGCGAGCGCCCGCGAGGTGAGCACCAGCAGCAGCAGCGGCGGCAGCACCACGACGAGCGAGAGCATCGCCGCCACGGGAGTGTCCGAGCTGCCGACGTAGGCGAACAGCAGCAGCGGCAGCGTCTTCACCACCCCGCCGCCGATGAGCAGCGTCAGGACGTACTCGCTCCAGGAGATGAGGAACGCGAAGGTCATCGCCACGGCGAGCCCCGGCAGCACCGCCGGCAGCGTGACGTGCCGCAGCACCTGCCAGGGGGAGGCGCCGAGCACTCTCGCCTGATCCTCGAAGGAGGTGTCGAACCCGGCGAACGTGCTGGCCATCACCAGGCACACGTAGGGGGTGGTCGGGATGAGGTGGGCCAGCACCACGCCGGGCACGGTGTCGGCGAGTCCGTAGCGGATGAAGATGACCTGGATCCCGACGCTCACCGCGATGCCGGGCACGATCACCGGCGCCAGCAGCAGGAACTGCACCAGCCGCCGCCCGCGGAACGAGTGCAGCCCGAGCGCCCGTCCGGCGGCCAGCCCGACGGCGCCGGACACCAGGGCGACGACGACGGCGATCGTCGTCGAGGTCACCAGCCCGGTGAGCACGTCCGACGAGGGGTCGGAGACGATCCGCAGGGGACGCAGGCTGTAGCGCTGCGGCAGCAGCGCGGGGAAGCGCCAGGTGGCGGAGAAGGCCCAGACGACCAGCGGCACGAACGGCACCAGCAGCCCGAGCAGCAGCAGGGGCACCCCGACGGCGCGCCTCACGAGCGCCTGCCCAGCAGCGACGCGGTGATGCGCACGTAGGCCAGCACCAGCACGGTCGCGACCAGGGCGACGACCATGCTGATGGCCATCGCCTGCGGGCGGGCGGTGAGGTCCGAGTCGGTGAACCGCTGGTAGGCCACGACCGGCAGCGTGGCGGGGTAGGTGCGGCCGAGCAGGTACGGCACCTCGTAGGAGCCGAAGGCGAAGGCGAGCACGATGACCGAGCCGGACAGCACCGCGGGCGCGACCAGGGGCAGGGTGACCGAGCGGAACCGCTGCCACGCGGTCGCGCCGAGCACCCGGGCTACGTCCTCGAGCTCGTCCACCCCGCGCGAGAGCGCGGCCAGCACGACGACGCCGATGAACGGGGTCTCCTTCCAGACGTACTCCGCGAGGATCCCCCAGCCGAAGCCGTCGGCGACCAGGGCCGGGGCGGACGCCGGCGCGCCGACGAGCCCGACGACGTGCAGGAGCCGCGCCAGGAACCCGCTCTGGCCGAGCAGCAGCAGCATCGCCACCGCGCCGACGACGTGCGGCACCGGAAGCGTGGACTGGAACAGCACCGTCAGCGCGTGCCTGCCGCGCCGCGTGCGGCGGATCAGCAGCGCGCAGGCCACCGCCAGCACCGCGGACACGGCGGTCGCCAGCACCGACACCCGCAGGGTCAGGGCCAGCGAGGCGCGCACCGCCGGGTCGTGCCACAGGCCGGTGTAGCTGGACAGGGTCCAGTGCCAGCCGGGCAGGAACGGCTGGTAGCCGAATGACTGCAGCGCTCCCAGGACGAGCCCGCCCAGGAACAGCACCACCACCACGAGGAGTGCGGGGGCGAGCAGCAGCGCGGTGCGCAGGGGCCGGGGCAGCGGCTGCCGTGGCAGCAGCCGGCGGCGGCCGGGACCCGGAGAGGTCGCGGTCGCCGTCGGCTGCAGCACGGTGGTCACGGTCAGCGCTAGGTCTGCTCGGCTACTTCTGCTCCACCTCGGCGGTCCAGCCTTTCTCCAGCGCCTCGAGCCACGCTTTGGGCAGCTCGGGGTTGGCGTTCTTCGTCTGCTCGGAGAACGGCAGCTGCGACTCGGGGGTCTTGAGCGAGGTGAACTTCTGCTTGTCCGTGGCGTCGAGCTTGTCGACGTCGAGGGCCGGGTAGTAGCCCGGCGGGTTGGCCAGCTTCTCGTACTGGGCGTCGGGGCTCATGAGGATGTTCGCCACGACCATCGCCCCGGCCAGGTGCCCGGCGTTCTTCGGGATCGACACGTAGTTGACGTTGCCGATGGTGCCTTCCTCGAACACCAGCTCGCGGGTGGTGGCCGGGAACGCGCCCTTGTCCACCTGCGCGGAGATGGAGCCGGAGTCGTAGGACAGGAACGCGTCGATCTCGCCGTCGCCGTAGAGCTTGGTGACGCTGGGCTGGTCCTTCGGGTACGTCGACCCGCCGCGCCACAGGTTCTTCTCCAGCCCGTTCAGCTCGGACCACACCTTGGGGGCGAGCTGGTCGTAGGACTGCTGGCTGTAGGCGGGGATGTTCTGGTAGCCGCCGGCGGCGTTGTAGGCGAAGGTGCGCACGGCCATCGAGCCGGTGAAGTCCGGCGGGGCGGGATAGGTGAACTTGCCCGGGTGCGCGGCGACCCACGTCGTGAGCTTGTCGACGGTGTCGACGTCGTCGGCCTTCACCTTGGCCGAGTCGTAGACCAGGACGGACTGGGCGCGGTTCCACGGCGCCTCGCAGTCGTCCACCGGCACACCGAAGTCGGTGCTGAGCGAGGGGTCGCCGAAGTCGTAGTACGTCGCGTTCGGAACCTTCTGCGGGTAGCCGCAGTACCAGAGGTCGGCCTGCTTGCCGGTGGCGAAGTTCTCGCCGTTGATCCAGATGAGGTCGACCGAACCGCCGGAGGTCTTGCCGGCCTGCTTCTCGCCGAGGACCTTGTTCACCGCCTCGACGGTGTCGTTGATCTTCACCTCGTTGAGGGTGACGCCGGCCTCGGCGGCCTTCTTCTTCACGTAGCCGTTGACGTAGCCGTTGAGGTTGTCGTCGCCGCCGTACATGTACCAGTTGACCGTCTGGCCCTTGGCCGCGGCCAGGACCGATGACCAGTCGGCGGGGTCCAGGGCCTTGCTCGCGGCGGCGCTGCTGCCCGAGCCGCCGCAGGCGGAGAGGAGCAGGGCGGCGCCGGCGGCCAGCGCGGCGAGCTTGGGGGCGATCGTCACATGAATCCTTGTCAGCTGGCCCGTCGCGCGGTGCGGGTGGGCGGCGGAAGGCTAGTGCCGGCGCAGGCCGGGCGCATCAACGGGCGTTTGTCAGCGTGTCGACGCCGGTTCGGAGCAGGTGCGCCTGCGGATGGGATGCCGGTCAGGCCGGCCGGCTGGGCAGCGTGGGTGCGAGGTCGGCGTAGCGGCGCACCAGGGCCGCCCGCACCGGTGCGGTCTGGGCCTGGATGAGGTGGAACAGCGCCTCGCGAGCGAGGCGCTGGTTGGGCGAGCGCCGGCTCATCGACAGGCCGGCGCCGCTGGCGACCAGCGCCGCGGCAGAGCGGTTGAGCAGCTCCAGCGCCGCGGCCCGCAGAGCGAGGCGGTCCTCCACGGCCGCCTCGGGCGGCAGGTCGTCGATCAGGCCGTACGCCTCGCTGCGCAGCCCGCCTCCCTCGGCGGCGAGGGCGGCGGCGAGCTCGAGCCCCTCGGCGCTGCCGGTGGCGTAGGCCCAGCCGGCCAGCCGGCGCACGATGGTGCGCAGCAGGCCGAACACGGCCGGCGTGACGTTCGCCGTCTTGGCCGCGTCGGCCTCCAGCCACGGCGCGAGCGGGGCCAGGTCGGCGACGTCGGCGTCCGGTATCCGCAGCCCGTCCAGGTGCAGCGTGGTGGTGCCGGTGGCCTCCATGGCGGCCAGCCGCATCGGGCTTCCGGGGGTGAGACCGGGTTGCTCGCGGGCCGGAAGGAACGCGAAGAGCGCGCGAGCGTCCTCGGTCACGGCGCCGAGCAGGAGCACGTCGGCCAGGCCCCAGCCGGTGAACCAGCCCACCGTGCCGTCCACCACCCAGCCGTCGCCGTCGCGGCGGGCGCGCACCGGGGGAGTGCCGCCGGCTGTGACAGGGCGGCGGAGGTGCGAGACGGCGACGCCGGCCAGCAGCTCGCCGCGGCCCATGGCCGGAAGCAGGCGGTCGCGCAGGGCGGCGTTCTCGGTGCGCAGGGCGTACTGCAGCGGCATGCCGTGCTGGGTGGCGACGAACCAGGTGGACCCGCAGGCGCCGGACAGCTCCTCGGTGACCGCGCGGACGACGTCGGCCGAGGCGCCCTCGCCGCCGTCGGGGGCCGGCGCGGCGAGCCCCAGCAGCCCGGCCTCGGCCACCAGGTCCACCCGGTCGCGCGTGACGCCCTCGACGTCGACGTCCTGCGCGGTCGGTTCCAGCACGCGGGCGAGCACCGCGGCCCGCTGCACCGCCGGGTGCGCGGCCACGGCCGCCGGGTGGTCGAGCGGAGCGACGGCGGTCGCCACCGCGGCGGGCAGGTCTGACGCTATGGCGTCCCCGTGGCTCACGGCTCCGACCCTAGGGGCGGTTCGTCCGGTCCGCCCCGCGGGGTGCCGGTGCGCGGGGCGCGGCGACGTAGGGTCCAGCCCGTGGGCGAGGACCTGTTCACCGAGGCGACGGCGTCGACGTCGGGAGGGGCCGGCGCGGGCCGTCCGCCGCTGCCGGTGCGGATGCGCCCGCGCGCGGTGGACGAGGTGGTCGGGCAGCAGCACCTGTTGCGCCCCGGCTCCCCGCTGCGCCGGCTGGTCGCCCCCGCCGACGCCGGGCCGGCCGCCCCGGCGAGCGTGGTGCTGTGGGGGCCGCCGGGCACCGGCAAGACGACCCTCGCCTACCTGGTCAGCACCTCCACCGGTCGCCGCTTCGTCGAGCTGTCGGCGGTGACGGCCGGGGTGAAGGACGTGCGCTCGGTCATCGAGGACGCGCGGCGCACCATCGGCGCAGGCGGTCCGGAGACGGTGCTGTTCGTCGACGAGGTGCACCGCTTCTCCAAGAGCCAGCAGGACGCGCTGCTGCCGGGCGTGGAGAACCGGTGGGTCACGCTGGTGGCGGCCACCACCGAGAACCCGTACTTCAGCGTCATCTCGCCGCTGCTGTCCCGCTCCCTCCTGCTCACCCTCGAGCCGCTCACCGACGACGACCTGCGCGTGCTGGTGCGCCGCGCGGTCGCCGACGAGCGCGGGCTCGGCGGGGCGGTGGAGCTCGCGCCGGAGGCGGAGGACCACCTGCTGCGGATCGCCGGGGGCGACGCGCGGCGCGCGCTCACCGCGCTGGAGGCCGGCGCCGGGGCGGCGATCGAGGCGGGCCTGCCGGTCCTCGACGTCGAGACGCTGGAGCTCGCGGTCGACCGGGCCGCGGTGCGCTATGACAAGACCGGCGACCAGCACTACGACGTCGCCAGCGCCTTCATCAAGTCCGTCCGCGGCTCCGACGTCGACGCCGCGCTGCACTACCTGGCCCGGATGGTGGAGGCGGGGGAGGACCCGCGGTTCATCGCCCGCCGGCTCATGATCTCGGCCAGCGAGGACATCGGCCTGGCCGACCCGACCGCGCTGCCGGTGGCGGTGGCCGCCGCCCAGGCGGTGCAGATGATCGGCTTCCCGGAGGCCCGGATCACCCTGGCCCAGGCCACCATCCACCTGGCCCTCGCGCCCAAGTCCAACGCCGCCTACCTCGCCATCGACGCCGCCCTGGCCGACGTCCGCCGCGGCCTGGCCGGACCGGTGCCCCCGCACCTGCGCGACGCGCACTACTCCGGGGCGCAGAAGCTCGAGCACGGCAAGGGCTACCGCTACGCCCACGACGCCCCCCACGGCGTCGTCGCCCAGCAGTACGCCCCCGACGCCGTCCACGGCACCGACTACTACGCCCCCACCGACCACGGCGCCGAGCGCGTGCTCGCCGAGCGCGTGGCCCGGTTGCGGGCGGTGGTGCGGGGGAGCTGAGGGGGGCGGTTCGAGTGGAGGCTTGTTGTCCGACACGCTCGGCGTGTCGAACAACAAGTCTCCACTCGCGGGCCCTCGGCAGGTGGCGAGGAGCTGGGGAAGGTCAAAGGCGCTGGTGACGGGGGAGGTGGGCGCCACCAGGCTCCTGCTGCCCCCTTCACCTCCGCCCCGCCTCGAGTGGAAGGTCGTCGCGCGACACGCGCGGCGTGGCGTGCAACAGGTCTCCACTCGGGTCGAAGTCCGTACTGACGGTCACCGTCCACACCCGGCCGGGCCACGTCGTCACCGTCAACAGCCTGCTTTTCAAGATCAGCATGTCCGTCAGCGGCGGCTCAGTGTCGGCCTCATGCGGACTCCGTCCCCACAGCAGCTCCCGCTCCTCCCAGCCGCGCGGCCGCGGAGCCGGCAGCAAGCGACTGCCGAGGGTTTCACCCGCACCGACCTCGAGGGCCCGCTCTGGCGCTCCCCGTTCCGGGGGGTGCACAGCCCCGAAGGTCAGGACCCAACCCACCCGCACCTGCGCCTGCTCGAGGCCGCTGCGGCGCTTGTACCCGGGACGGCGATCGGCGGGTGGGCGGCGGCCTGGCTGCTCGGCACGCGAGAGCTGGACGGCCGGCGTGGTGGTGGGCCGGGTGACCCGGTCCTGGTCTGCCTCGAGCCCGCCGCTCGGATCGTCCGTCGTGCCGGGCTGTGCCCCTTCCGCAGCCGCCTGCTGCCGGACGACGTGGTCACCGTCGACGGCGTGCTGATCACCAGCCCGGTTCGGACGGCTTTCGACGTCGCCCGGCTGGCTCCGTCGCTGGCCGACGCAGTCGCTGACCTCGATGCGGTCTGCCGCGATGTGGGGGTCAGTCCCGGCGAAGTGGCGGAGTACGCACGCCAGCGGCCACGGTGGCGAGGCGTCCCTCTGGTCCTGCGAGCGGTCGCGCTCGTCGATGTGCGCACTCGGTCGCGCGGGGAGAGCCGGCTCCGGGTGCTGTGGCGATGCGACGCCAAGCTCCCCGCGCCGCAGGTCAATGTCGAGGTGCGCAACGGGCGAGGCCACCTGCTCGCGCTGGCCGACCTGCTCGATCCCGAGGTGGGGCTCGTCGGCGAGTACGACGGCTCAGACCACCGGACGGCCGAGCGCCACACTGCGGACAACGGCCGCGAGGAAGGGCTGGAACGCGCCGGTCTGGTCGTCGTCCGCGCCACGGGGCTCGACCTGGCCCATCGGCTGCGGACGGTGACCCGGCTCAAGGCGGCCTGGGCCGAGGCTGCGAGCCGCCCGCGCGGCCGCTGGAGCTGGCGGGACCCCTCGGCCGCGTGACCCACGAGTGGAACGGCGATGTCACGACACGCCAGCGTGTCCCGCAACAACCTTCCACTCGAGGCGCCCCCGCCCCTTTCCCCCTCAGCCCGCCCACGCCCCGGGCGGTAGGGTCAAGCCCCATGTCGGCAGGAGAGGTGGCGGGGCTCATCGCGGCCCTCGCCTTCGTCGTGCTCGTGGGGCTGCTGGCGCTGCCGCTGCTGCGCCTCACGCGCACCATCGCCCAGGCCCAGCGCTCGCTCGAGGAGCTCACCGAGAAGACGCTGCCCACGCTGCAGGAGGCCACCGCGGCCATGCGCAGCGTCAACGCCTCGCTGGCCCAGACCGAGGGCATCGCCTCCGACGTGCACGACATGAGCTCCAACGTCTCCGGGCTCACCGGCCTGGTCACCAGCGGGCTGGGTGGTCCGGCGATCAAGGTCTCCGCCTTCTCCTACGGGGTGCAGCGGGCGATCGCCCAGCGGCGCACCGCCAAGGTCGAGAGCACCGCCGGCGCGCGCATCCGCGCCGAGCGGCGGGCCCGCCGCGCCGCCGAGCGGGCGGCCGCCCGCAGCGCCGCCGAGGCCGCCCGGGCCCACGCCGCCGCGCAGAACGGGGCCGGCTCGTGAAGCGGCTGTTCTGGCTCGGCATGGGCGCGGCCGCCGGCATCTACCTGGCCCGCAAGGTCGCCCAGACCGCCGAGTCGTTCACCCCGCAGGGCATCGCCACCAGCCTGGCCGAGTCCCTGGCCATCCTCGGCGACGCGGTGCGCGACTTCGCCGACGACGTCCGCGCCGGCTCCGCCGAGCGGGAGGCCCTGCTCGTCGACGCCCTGGGCATCGAGACCGGCCGGCCCCGGGTCATGCCGGGCAGCCTCTCGCCGGCGCTGCCCCCGGTCACCGCGACGGTCGACGTCGACGGCACCCCGCTCAACCGTCCGCACCTGCCGACGCCCCCGTCCGCGCAGGAGCCCCGACCCATCGGAGAGCACTGAGCATGGAGACCGCCGAGATCAAGCGCCGCTGGCTGCGCTTCTTCGAGGACAGGGGGCACACCGTCGTGCCCTCGGCCTCCCTGGTGCTCGACGACCCCAACCTGCTGTTCGTCAACGCCGGCATGGTGCCGTTCAAGCCCTACTTCCTCGGCCAGGAGACCCCGCCCTACCGGCGGGCCACCAGCGTGCAGAAGGTCGTGCGCACGCTGGACATCGAGGAGGTCGGCAAGACCAGCCGGCACGGCTCGTTCTTCCAGATGAACGGCAACTTCTCCTTCGGCGACTACTTCAAGCAAGGCGCCATCGAGCTGGCCTGGGACCTCATCACCAGGTCGCAGGCCGACGGCGGCTTCGGCCTGCCCGAGGACAAGCTCTGGGTCACCGTCTACCTCGACGACGACGAGGCCATCGCGCTCTGGAAGAAGATCGCGGGCCTGCCCGACGAGCACATCGTCCGCCGCGGCAAGAAGGACAACTACTGGCAGATGGGCGTGCCCGGCCCGGGCGGTCCGTGCTCGGAGATCTACCTGGACCGTGGGCCGGAGTACGGCCCCGAGGGCGGTCCGGAGGTCGACGAGGACCGCTACATGGAGTTCTGGAACCTCGTCTTCATGCAGTACGAGCTGTCCGCAGTGCGGTCGAAGGAGGACTTCGACGTCGCGGGCGAGCTGCCGGCCAAGAACATCGACACCGGCATGGGCCTGGAGCGGATCGCCAGCATCCTGCAGGGCGTCGACAACCTCTACGAGATCGACGAGGTCTACCCGGTCATCGCGCGCGCGTCGGAGCTGTCCGGCAAGCGCTACGGCGCCCAGCACGACGACGATGTCCGGCTGCGCGTGGTGGCCGACCACGTCCGCACCGGGCTCATGCTCATCGCCGACGGCGTCCGCCCGGGCAACGAGGGCCGCGGCTACGTGCTGCGCCGCATCCTGCGCCGGGCCGTGCGCGCCATGCGCCTGCTGGGCGTGGACACCCCCGCGCTGCCCGAGCTGCTGCCGGTGAGCAAGGACGCCATGGCGCCCAGCTACCCCGAGCTCGAGCGCGAGTTCGGCCGGATCTCCGCGGTCGCCTACGCCGAGGAGGAGGCGTTCCGGCAGACCCTGCGCGCCGGCACGCAGATCCTCGACCTCGCCGTGGCCGAGGCCCGGGAGGAGGCGGTGCGCGAGGAGACCACCGGCGGCCCGGTCGCCGCCGCGCCGCGGCTGTCCGGTGAGAAGGCGTTCCAGCTGCACGACACCTACGGCTTCCCGATCGACCTCACCCTCGAGATGGCGGCCGAGCAGGGCGTCACCGTGGACGAGGACGGCTTCCGCCGGCTCATGGCCGAGCAGCGCGCCCGGGCCAAGGAGGACGCCAAGGCCAAGAAGACCGGCCACGCCGACGTCTCGGCCTACCGCTCGGTGGCCGACGCCCTGGGCCGCGAGGTCGCGTTCACCGGCTACGACGAGGTCCGCTCCGAGGCGCGGGTGGCCGGCCTGCTGGTCAACGGCGCCAGCGTGCCCGCGGCGGGCGAGGGCGACGAGGTCGAGCTGGTGCTCGACCGCACCCCGTTCTACGCCGAGGGCGGCGGCCAGCTCGCCGACCACGGCCGGATCGAGCTGTCCAACGGCGCGGTCGTCGAGGTCTACGACGTCCAGAAGCCGGTCACCGGGCTCACCGTCCACCGCGCCCGGGTGCTGGCCGGCGAGGTGACCACCGGGCTCGGCGCGCTGGGTGAGGTCGACGTCGAGCGTCGGCGCGCCATCAGCCGCGCGCACACCGCCACCCACATGGTGCACAAGGCCTTCCGCGAGGCGCTCGGCGAGACCGCCACGCAGGCCGGATCGGAGAACCGCCCCGGCTCGTTCCGGTTCGACTTCTCCGCCACCGGCGCGGTGCCGGCCTCGGTGCTGGCCGACGTCGAGGCCCGGGTCAACACGCTGCTGGTCGACGACCTGCCGGTGCACGCCGAGATCATGAGCCAGGCCGAGGCGGTCCGCAGCGGGGCCATGGCGCTGTTCGGCGAGAAGTACGGCGACGAGGTCCGCGTGGTCAGCGTCGGCGACTGGGCCCGCGAGCTGTGCGGCGGCACGCACGCCCAGCGCTCGGGCCAGCTCGGCGTGATCAAGCTGCTCGGCGAGTCCTCCATCGGCTCCGGCGTGCGCCGGGTCGAGGCGCTGGTCGGCACCGACGCCTACTCCTACCTCGCGCGGGAGAACGTGCTGGTCAACCAGCTCGCCGACCTGCTCAAGGTGCGCCGCGAGGAGCTGCCGGACCGGGTGGCCGGGCTGGTGAGCCGGCTGCGCGACGCCGAGCGCGAGATCGACAAGATCCGCGCCGGGCAGCTGCTCGCCGGTGCGGCCAGCCTCGCGCACAACCCCACCGACGTCTTCGGCGTCGCCTACGTCGGCCACGTCGCCCCCGAGGGCACCAGCGCCGACGACCTGCGCAAGCTCGTGCTGGACGTGCGCGGGCGCATCCCGGCCGACCGTCCCGCCGTGGTGGCGATGGGCGCCAAGGCGGGGGAGCGGCCGGTGGTCGTGGTCGCGGTCAACGACACCGGCCGGCAGTGGGGCGTCAAGGCCGGCGAGCTGGTCAAGGCCGCGGCCGGGGTGCTCGGCGGCGGTGGCGGCGGGAAGGACGACGTCGCCCAGGGCGGCGGCCAGGACGCCTCCAAGCTGCTCGAGGCGCTCGCGCACGTCGAGCACTTCGTGGGGCAGCGGGTCACCGGGAACGGCTGAGCGGTGACGCCCGGCGAGGTGCGGCGGGGGGTCAGGCTCGGCGTCGACGTCGGCACGGTGCGCATCGGCGTCGCGGCCTGCGACCCCTCGGCCCTGCTGGCCACCCCGCTGGAGACCGTCCGGCGCGGACGCGGCGACCTCGACCGGGTGGTGGCGCTGGCCGCCGAGCACGAGGTGCTCGAGGTGGTCGTCGGGCTGCCCCGGCACCTGTCCGGCGCCGAGGGCGCCTCGGCCGGCGACGCCCGCACCTTCGCCGCCGCGCTGGCCCGCCGGCTCGCGCCGGTGCCGGTGCGGCTGGTGGACGAGCGGCTGAGCACGGTCACCGCCCAGCGGGGCTTGCGCGACTCGGGCCTCACCGGGAAGCGTGCAGCCCGCACCCGGCGCGACGTGGTCGACCAGGCCGCGGCCGTCGTCATCCTGCAGTCCGCGCGCGACGCCGAGCGCGGCAGCGGGCGGCCGCCCGGCACCGTGGTCGATGCTGGGGTGGGCAGTGCCGGCAGCGGGAACCAGCACAGCAGCCACGGGGACAGCGACACGACCGGCAGCACGGACGGAGGGACGCGATGAGCTCGCTGGGCCTCGGGCTGTCCGAGAGCGAGGAGCAGGAGCGCCAGCGGCGCCACCGCCGCCGCGGGCGGCGCGCGGTGGGCATCGCGATGCTCGTCGTGCTGCTGCTCGTGCTCGGCGTGGTCGGCGCCGGGGCCTACGCCCTGCGCGGGCTGATCCCGCACGGCGGGCCGGAGGACTACCCCGGGCCCGGCACCGGCCAGGTGCAGGTCGAGGTGGCCAGCGGGTCCACCCTCACGGCCATCGGGCAGACGCTGGCCAAGGCCGACGTCGTCGCCAGCGTGGGTGCGTTCGTGGACGCGGCGAAGGTCAACCCCAAGGCCGCCTCGGTGCAGCCTGGCGTCTACGCGCTCAAGCAGAAGATGAAGGCCTCCGACGCCGTGTCGTTGCTGCTCGACCCGACGAGCCGGGTGCAGGAGCGGGTGCTGCTGCGCGAGGGGCTGCGGCTCAAGGAGTCGTTGCAGGCCATCGCGAAGGCCACCGACATCCGGCTGACCGACCTGCAGGCCGCGGCCAAGGACCCGGCCGCGCTGGGGGCGCCGGACTGGACGCCCAAGGGCAACCTCGAGGGCTTCGTCTTCCCGGCCACCTACACCTTCAAGCCGGGGGTGAAGGCGCAGGACGTGCTGGCCGCGGCGGTGAAGCGCTTCGACCAGGCGGCGCAGGACACCGGGCTGGGCGACGGCGCGACCATCGACGGCAAGCGGTACACCCCGCTGCAGATCCTCACCGTGGCCAGCATCGCCGAGAAGGAGGCCCCGCCGGCCGACCAGGCCAAGGTGGCGCGGGTGCTCTACAACCGGCTGAACAAGGGCATGCGGCTGCAGCTGGACTCCACGGTGTCCTACGCCACCGGCAAGCCGGGCATCACCACTTCGGACCAGGACCGCGCCTCCAAGTCGCCGTACAACACCTACGTGCACGACGGGCTGCCGCCGGGCCCGATCGACTCGCCCGGCGAGAACGCGATCAAGGCCGCGCTCAACCCGGCCGACGGCCCGTGGCTCTACTTCGTCACGGTCAACCCGGACACCGGCGAGACCAAGTTCGCGGTCACCGACGCCGAGCACCAGAAGAACGTGGCCGAGTTCCAGAAGTGGCTGCGGGACCACCCGGGTCAGTGAGAGCCGCCGTCCTCGGGTCGCCGATCGCCCACAGCCTGTCCCCGGTGCTGCACCGCGCCGCCTACGCCGAGCTCGGGCTGGACTGGAGCTACGACTCCTACGACGTGACGGAGACCGATCTCCCGGGGTTCCTCGCCGGGCTGGACGCCTCGTGGGCCGGGCTGTCGCTCACCATGCCGCTCAAGCGCGCGGTCATCCCGCTGCTGGACTGGGTCAGCCCGCTGGCCCGGCAGGTGCACGCGGTGAACACGGTCGTGCTCGGCCGAGGTCGCCGGCTGGGGGCGAACACCGACGTCCCTGGCATGGTGGCGGCGCTGCGCGAGCGCGGGGTCTTCGGTGCGGCGTCGGCCACCGTTGTCGGCGGGGGAGCGACCGCCACCTCCGCGCTGGCCGCGCTGTCCGACCTCGGGGTCCGCGAGGCGGCCGTCGTCGTGCGCCGGCCGGAGGCGGTGGGCGAGCTGCTCGACGCCGCGGCCCGGCTGGGGGTGCGGCCGGACGTCCGCCCCTGGGCCGAGGCGGCCGACCCTTCCAGCGGCCTGCTCGCCCGCGACCTGGTGGTCAGCACCGTCCCCGGCGACGCCGCCGCCGGCCTGGCGGCCGCCCTGCCTATCGCGCCGCGCACCCTCTTCGACGTCGTCTACCACCCCTGGCCCACCGCCCTGGCCGCGGCCTGGCAGCGCTCCGGCGGCCTCGTCGTCGGCGGCCTGGACCTGCTGGTCCACCAGGCGGTCCTGCAGGTCGCCCTGATGACCGGCCAGGAGCCCGCCGACGGGACCGGTCGCCTGGTCGACGTCATGCGCGCCGCCGGCGAGCGCGCCCTCGCCGCCCGCGCCTGACCCCCCGGGCCCGTTCGGAACGATCACGGGGGCGTGGTCCTTACCTGCTTACCGCGACAGATCTGGCGCGGTAAGCATGAATCGATCGCGGGGACGTGATCGTTCCGAAATGGACTTGCCCCCTGTAACGCTCGCCGCAGGTAGCCCGTTCAGCAGGGTCAAGACGAGCCACCGCCCGGCCGATGGGAGGGGTGACGGCGCGCCGACGGGTGCGCCCCGCGCAGCGAAGAGGTGCCCCGTGCCCGAGTCGTACGACCTGCCTGCCGGCCCCGGCCGGGCCTCCCGGCTGGCCCGCGTGCTGGGTGACCTGCTCGCGCAGGCCCCCGAGCTCGAGGCCGCCGCGGTCGTCACCTTCGACGGCCTGCCGATGGCCTCGGCGCTGCCGCCGTTCATGGACGAGGACCGGGTGGCCGCGATGAGCGCCGCGCTGCTCTCGCTGGGCGAGCGGGCCGCCGAGGGCCTGGGCCGCGGCGACCTGTCGCAGGTCTTCGTCGAGGCCGAGGAGGGCACCGTCTTCCTGGTCTCCGCCGACGACGAGGCCGTCCTGGTGGCCGTGGCCGCCAAGGGCGCCAAGACCGGTCTGATGCTCTACGAGGTCCGCCACGCCGCCGCCGCGGTGGCCGCCGCCCTGCGCGCCGACGACCCGTTCACCTCGCTGGACGAGGCCGCCGAGGTGCTCGAGGGCGTCGCCGCCGCGGCCGTCCCCTACGAGCCCGCCTACGCCGAGAAGACCGCCGACCGCGCTCCGGGCACCGGCTGGCCGGCCGGCGAGTGGGCCCCGCAGCAGGCAGCGCCCGTGCTCAACGGCCAGCCCGTGAACGGACAGCCGGTCAACGGGCACCCCACGCCGCCGCCGGCCTGGTAGTCCCTTCCCGTCCCACCCCACCTGCACGCAGACGAGGCCGCCGTGAAGCTCGAGGGCTCGCTGGACGCGTTCGGACTCCCCGACGTCTTCCAGCTGCTCGCCGCCACCCGCAAGACCGGTGGACTGCGCGTTCGCGCGGCCGACGGCCTCGAGGGCGCGGTCTGGTTCGACGCCGGGCTGGTCGCCAACGCCAGCGCCGACCTGTCCCGCCCCACCCTCCTACGCCGCGTCGTAGCCGCCCTGCCGGTCGACGACGCCGCCCTGGCCACGGCCGTCGCCGGAGCGGTGGCGGTCGGTGCTGGGGGAGGAGTGCTCCGCTCGCTGCTCGACGCCGGCGCACTGGGCTCTGACGCCGTGTCGGCGCTGGCCCGCGAGCACGCCGTCGACGCCGTGGTGGACCTGCTCGACTGGAACGAGGGCGAGTTCGCCCTCGACGCCGACGAGCTCGAGCCGGAGGGTCTCTCGCTCGGCCTGCCGGTCGACCAGCTGGTCGCCGCCGCCCGCGAGCGCGCCGCCGCCTGGGAGGCGCTGTCCGCCTCGGTGCCGCTCGACGCCGTGCTGCGCCTCGCCCCGGTGGCCGAGGCCGTGACCGCCGAGCCGCAGGAGTGGGCGCTGCTGGCGCTGCTCGACGGGCACCGCACGGTGGCCGACGTCGTCGAGCTGGCCGGAGACAGCCCGGTCACCGTGCTCACCGCCCTCGGCGAGCTGCAGCGCCGCGGTCTGGCCGCGCCCGCCGACGGCGCCGCCGCCGGCGATGCCCGATCCCGCCGGCTCGCCGTCGTCGACGGCCTGGAACGGCCCACCCTGCGAGTGCCCCTGGCCCCCGCTCCGGAGGCGCCCCCTTTCGCTGAGGCCCGGGCGGACCGGGCCGACCTCGCCGCCGTCGAGAACGGGACCGAGCCGGGCGACCAGCCCGACGAGCAGCCCGACGACCCCGGCGAGGAGCCGCAGGTCGAGGTCTGGGACGACGAGGCTGCTGACTCCAATGGCTCCGCCGACGACTGGAACGGCGACTGGGGCCCCGAGCCGCACCTTCCTCCGCAGCCGGTCGGGCAGCCGTTCGTGCCCCCGTCCGAGCGCGACGTCATCCCGCCGCGCCCCGAGCCGTTCCTGCCCCAGCGCCGCCCGGAGCACGACACCGACGAGCGCGAGAACGAGCTCGCGGCCGCCCGCGCCGCCCTGCCGCCGCTGCCCACCCGCACCCCGTCGGTCGGGGGAGTGGTCGGCAGCGTCGCGATGGCGGCCGACCGCGCCCCGATGGTCGAGCGGGACCCGAGCATCAACCGCAGCCTCATGCTTCGTCTCATCGCCGGCGTGAGGGGTCTCTAGGTGACCGCACGGCAGGGACGCCCCCGGCGCCGGCACGGCGGCCAGGCGGTCAAGGTGGTGGTGACCGGCCCCTACGCGGCCGGCAAGACCACGCTGATCCGCACCATCAGCGAGATCACCGTGCTCAGCACCGAACGCGGCACCAGCGACGGCAGCGAGCGCGCCCGCAAGGCCGAGACCACCGTCGCGATGGACTTCGGCCGGATCACCATCGACCGCGAGCTCGTCCTCTACCTGTTCGGCACGCCCGGGCAGGAGCGTTTCGACTTCATGTGGGAGATCCTCGGCGAGGGGATGCTCGGCTACGTCCTGCTCCTGGACGCCTCCCGCCCCGAGTCCTTCGCCGAGGGCCGCGGCATCCTCGACGCCTTCCGCGCCATGGCCACCGTGCCGTTCGTGGTGGCGCTCAACCGCGCCGCGTCGCTGGACCCGGCCGTGGAGCAGCAGGTACGGGCCGCGCTCGACGTCGACGGCAGCGTGGCGATCGTGCCGTGCGACGCGACCGACCGCGAGTCGGTGAAAAACGTGGTGCTGTCCCTGCTGTTCGGCGTCCTCGACCAGCTCGAGGCCGAAGCGGTGCGGGCCTGACGTGCGCTGGTCCCGGCTGTGGTCGCGGCGGGCCGCCGGTCGGCACGCGGCCGGACGGCCGACGTCGTCGGTGCGGTCGGTAGGGGCATCCCGCGCGGCTGAGCCGCCGTCGACGCCGCTGGCCGCCGCCCTCGCGGCCGAACCCGTCTTCGTGCCGGTCCCGAGGACATCCGCGGACGACGCCGTGCTCCCGCGCCGGCCCGCGCCGCAACCACCCGCTGCGCCCGCTGCGGAGCCCGACGAGCCCGTCGTCGAGCTCGGCTTCACCGACGGCCGCAGCGAGCGGATGCCCGCGGCCTCGCCGCAGGCCGCGGCGCTGCTCGCCGCCGCCACGAGGTTGCTGCAGCCCAGGGACTGAGGGGCTCGCGCCCAGGACTGGTCAAGGTCGGGGGGTGTCCGCCCGATGGTGGAGTGGACGACGTGACGGACGGGAGCGCGGGGTGAAGCAGCTCGGCGACATCCTCCTCGAGGGGGGATTGGTCAGCGAGGACCAGCTGGTCGGCGCCTACGAGGAGCAGCAGCGGCAGGGCCGCAGCCTCGGTCGGGTGCTGGTCGACTCCGGCGTGCTCACCGAGGCCCAGCTCGTCGCCGCCCTGGCCACGCAGATCGGGCTGCGCTTCGTCGAGCTCACCGACTACGCCGTCGACGGCTCCGCGATCGGCCGCGTGCCCGGCACCGTCGCGCGCCGGCACACCGCGCTGCCGATCGGGTTCGAGGAGGGCCGGCTGCTGGTGGCGATGGCCGACCCGGCCAACGTCTTCGCCATCGACGACCTGCGCTCCATCACCGGCATGGAGGTGCGCGCCGTCGTCGCCACCCGCGGCGACGTGCTCGCGGCCATCGACCGCTTCTACCGCGCGGACTCCGACCTCGACGACCTCACCAGCGTGCTCGACGCGCAGGCCGAGGACGAGGACGACCTCTCCAAGGTCAAGGAGATCGTCGAGGACGCGCCGATCGTCAAGTACGTCAACCTGCTCATCACCCAGGCCATCCAGGACCGCGCCTCCGACATCCACCTCGAGCCGACCGAGCACGACCTGCGGGTGCGCTTCCGCATCGACGGCGTGCTGCACGAGGTCATGCGCTCGCCCAAGGCGATCCAGTCCGGCGTCATCAGCCGCCTCAAGATCATGGCGGACATCAACATCGCCGAGCGGCGCATCCCGCAGGACGGCCGCCTGTCGGTGAACGCGCACGGCAAGAAGGTCGACCTCCGCGTCGCGACCCTCCCCACGGTGTGGGGCGAGAAGGTCGTCATGCGAATCCTGGACAACTCCACCGCACGGCTGGACCTGGCCGACCTCGGCTTCTCGCCGTCCAACTACGACCGTTACTCGGTGAGCTTCACCAAGCCCTACGGGATGATCCTGGTCACCGGCCCGACCGGTTCGGGCAAGTCGACCACGCTCTACGCGACGATGAACATCGTCAGCCGGCCGGAGATCAACGTCATCACGGTCGAGGACCCGGTCGAGTACCGGCTGCCGGGCATCAACCAGGTGCAGACCAACCAGAAGGCCGGCCTGACGTTCGCCGCGGCGCTGCGCTCGATCCTTCGCTCGGACCCCGACGTCGTGCTCATCGGTGAGATCCGTGACCACGAGACCGGGCAGATCGCGGTCGAGGCCGCCCTCACCGGTCACCTCGTGCTCTCCACGCTGCACACTAACGACGCGCCGTCGGCGGTGACCCGGTTGACCGAGATGGGCATCGAGCCGTTCCTCGTCGGCTCCGCGCTTGACTGCGTGCTGGCCCAGCGGCTCGCGCGCCGGCTGTGCAGCAAGTGCAAGGAGCCCTACACGCCGACGCCGGAGCAGCTGCTGTCCACCCGCTACCCGTGGCAGGACGGCGAGGAGCTGCCCGAGCTGTTCCGCCCGGTGGGCTGCTCGGTGTGCGCGAAAACCGGCTACAAGGGCCGGCTCGCGCTGCACGAGGTCATGCCGGTCACCGAGGAGATCGAGCGGCTCTGCGTCGAGCGCGCCTCGGCCTCCGCCGTCGGCGAGGTCGCCCGCGAGCAGGGCATGATCACGCTGCGGAACGACGGGATGGACAAGGTGCGCCAGGGCGTCACGTCCATCGACGAGATCCTCCGCGTCGTCGTGTAACTGTCGACGTAGGTCCTTCGCCCTGCTGCGTGGGGCGTAGAGCCTCAAGCCGCCTCCCGCCCCCGCCGATGCCTCCTCAGGACGGACCGCACCCGCGCCGCGGGTGGGACGAGCACGAGGGGATGCGACGGTGACCACTCCGGGATACCCGACGGGCGAGGAGCCCGAGCAGCTGGCCGGCGGCTTCGCGCCCGGGCCGTCGCCGCTCGCCGCCGACGGCGGCGCCGGTGGCTGGAGCTACTCCTTCGACGCCACCGGTGGCTACCAGCCGCCCGCGCCGGCGGCTCCGGTCGACGACGCGCTCAGCGCGCCGGCGTCCTCCTACACCGCGGGCGCTGGCTCGGAGTGGCAGTCCTACGCCGCGTCGTGGCAGCCCGAGCCCGCCGCCGCGCCCCCTTCCTACGAGGCGGTGCACTTCGACCCGGCGGGGGAGACCCAGCCGTTCGCGCCGTCCTCGTTCGAGGCGCTGGCCCAGACCGGCTACCAGCCGGCGGGGGAGACGTCGGCGTACGCGCCGCAGGTCCGCCAGGTCGAGGACCTGTCCTACCAGCCGTCGTACGACCAGACCTACACGATCCCGCCCGTCGAGCAGCCGTCGTCGACGTCGTACCTGCTCGCCCCCGAGGCCGCCGCGCCCGCGTCGACGCCGCTGTCGCTGGTCCCGGAACCGGAGCCGGAGACGTTCACCCTCGGCCCGGTGGTCGTGGAGGAGTCCGAGGCCGACGAGGAGGCGTACTCGCGCGCCTCCACCGAGGCGCAGCAGACCGAGGACGACCTCAACCTCAACGAGATCCTGGAGAAGGTCCTCGAGCTCAAGGCCTCGGACCTGCACATCACCAGCGGCACCCGCCCGACCATCCGGCTGCACGGCGAGCTGACCCAGCTCGAGGACTACCCGGTCATGACGCCGCCGGTCATCCAGCGGGTCATGTACGCGATCCTCACCCAGAAGCAGCGGGAGAAGTTCGAGGAGGAGCTCGAGCTCGACTTCTCCTACTCGGTCCCGGGCCGGGCCCGCTTCCGCGTGAACCTCTACCGCCAGCGCGACGCCCTGGGCGCCGCGTTCCGGCTCATCCCCTACGAGATCAAGAAGCTCGAGGACCTCGGCGTCCCCCCGGTGGTGGCGAACTTCGCCCAGCTGCCGCGCGGCTTCGTCCTGGTCACCGGTCCCACGGGCTCGGGCAAGTCGACGACGCTGGCCGCGATCGTCGACCTGGCTAACCGGACCCGCAAGGACCACATCATGACGGTGGAGGACCCGATCGAGTTCCTCCACCGCCACCAGAGCTGCGTGGTCAACCAGCGCGAGGTGGGGGAGGACACCTGGTCCTTCCAGAACGCGCTCAAGCACGTCCTGCGCCAGGACCCCGACATCATCCTGGTCGGCGAGATGCGCGACCTGGAGACCATCTCGGTGGCCCTCACCGCCGCCGAGACCGGCCACCTGGTCTTCGCCACCCTGCACACCCAGGACGCCGCGCAGACCATCGACCGCGTCATCGACGTCTTCCCGCCGCACCAGCAGCAGCAGGTGCGCGTGCAGCTGGCCGGCGCCATCCAGGGCGTCGTCTGCCAGACCCTGTGCAAGACGCCCGACGGCAAGGGCCGCGTCGTCGCCACCGAGGTCATGATGGCCACCCCGGCCATCCGCAACCTCATCCGCGAGGGCAAGACCCATCAGATCTACTCCGCGATGCAGGCCGGCCAGCAGCACGGCATGCACACGCTCGACCAGCACCTCGCCGACCTGGTGCG
Source organism: Motilibacteraceae bacterium (assembly GCA_051953655.1). Taxonomy (GTDB): domain Bacteria; phylum Actinomycetota; class Actinomycetes; order Motilibacterales; family Motilibacteraceae; genus JBQCHF01. Next base: position 19,837 of record JBQCIO010000106.1, on the reverse strand, counting down.
GCGCGGTCAGATCACCTACGAGCACGGTCTCGAGAAGTGCCACCACGTCGAGGACTTCAACCGGCTCACCGGCCGGGCTTGAGAGGGATACGCATGGCAGCCACCGCCACCTTCCAGTACTCGGTCCGCGACCGGGCCGGGAAGATCGTCAACGGCAAGCTCGAGGCCGAGTCGCAGGCCGCGGTCGTCAACAAGCTGCGGCAGATGGGCTACGCGCCGGTCAGCATCACCAAGGCCAACACCGGCGTGAACACCGAGCTCAAGATCCCTGGTCTCGGTGGTCGGATCAAGCTCAAGGACCTCGCCGTCATGTCGCGCCAGTTCGCGACGATGATCAACTCCGGTCTGTCCCTGCTGCGCGCGTTGGACATCCTCGCCAACCAGACCGAGAACAAGGAGCTGGCCAAGGTCCTCGCCTCGGTCCGCAACGACGTCGAGACCGGCGTCGCGCTCTCGGCGGCGATGGCGAAGCACCCGAAGGCCTTCCCGCCGCTCATGGTCAACATGTGCCGGGCCGGCGAGGTTGGCGGCTTCCTCGACTCAGTCCTGCTGCAGATCGCCGAGAACTACGAGGCCGAGGTCAAGCTCAAGGGCAAGATCAAGTCGGCGATGACGTATCCGGTGGTCGTCTTCGTCCTGTCGATCATCGCTGTCATCGGCATGCTGCTGTTCATCGTGCCGGTGTTCGCAAAGATGTTCGCCCAGCTGGGCGGCACCCTGCCCGCGCCGACCCGTGTGCTGGTCTTCCTCTCGCATTCGCTCCAACTGCTCGGTCCGGTCATCCTCGTCGGGCTGATCGTCGGGGTGGCCGTCTGGCGACGCGTCAAGCACCAGGAGAACGTCCGAAGCGTCGTGGACCCCATCAAGCTGAAGATGCCGGTCTTCGGCCCGCTCTTCGGGAAGATCGCACTCAGCCGTTTCAGTCGGAACCTCGGCACCATGATGCGCTCCGGCGTGCCGATCCTGCAGTCCCTCGAGATCGTCGCCGCCACGACGGGCAACATCGTCCTGGAACGAGCAGTGCGCGACGTCCAGGAGAGCGTGCGGAAGGGCGAGTCGCTGACCAAGCCCCTTGAGCAGCACAAGGTGTTCCCACCGATGGTCGTGCAGATGATGGCGGTGGGCGAGGACACCGGCGCCCTTGACACCATGCTGCACAAGATCTCTGACTTCTACGACCAGGAGGTGGAGGCGACAGCTGAGGCGCTCACCAGCCTGATCGAGCCGCTGATGATCGCCTTCCTGGGCGGGATCATCGGATCGATGATCGTCGCGCTCTACATGCCCATCTTCAAGGTGTTTGACCTCATCAAGTAGGACGCTGGGTCGTGCCTCACCGGTCGTTATACCGCCTTGAGGACATCGCCGCTAGCGACGCCTGCTCATCGTCACGCTCCTGTGGCCCCGTCAGTCGTGCGACTGGTCGGGGCCACAGCCGTTAGGGCTAGTCCGAGAGGGTGGTTCGTAGCGTCGCGTTCTCGGATGCTTAAGCGCCGCCGAAAGAGCGCCGACATCGTGGATGTCATCGAGCTCCACGGCCAGAAACGGCACACCCACCGCGAGGTGGGGCCGCAAAGCCAGGGGGGCGCTCCACCTGGAGCGGCCGGCCCAGCTGCCTCGGTCAGTCGCACTGCGACTGGGCAAGGACCGGGTCCGTGGCGCTCACTCGATCCGGTCCGGAAAGGACAGACGCGAATGCTCGCTCGCATCCGCAAGGCCATGGACGAGAAGGAGCAGGGCTTCACGCTCATCGAGCTCCTGGTCGTCATGATCATCATCGGCATCCTTGCCGCCATCGCCATCCCGGTCTTCCTGAACCAGCGCAAGAAGGCGCAGGACACGGCGGCGAAGGCTGACGTCAGCACGATTGGCAAGGAGGTGGCGACCTACTACGTCGACAACACGACGGCGCCGACCCTCGCCCTCACGACTGGTGGCCGCTACACGCTCACGGCTGGTACCACGGGGGCGACGGCTCAGGACATCGGTGCCGCGAGTGCGAATGTGACGCTCAAGTCGCAGCACTTCACTGACGCCACCCACTGGTGCGTCGCGGTCCAGAACACGCAGGGTTCCGTCCAGCTGTTCAAGTACACGGCCCAGGCGGGCCTCGTCAACGGTGCCGACTGCGTTGCCACCACTGACTACTAGTCGGTAGCGATAGCGCTGACACGGCGGCAGGGAGGGCTACGTGAACGTTGCGCAGCCCTCCCTGCACTCTGCAAGGTCGTCAAGGCGGCAGGAAGTCGGGACAAGCAACGAAAGCCGAAGGGCGGAGTGAGGAGCGATGCGAAAGGGTGCGTGTTCCGCGGGATTCTCTCTCATCGAGCTTCTCGTTGTGTTGACCATCGTGGGAGTGCTCTCTGCTATTGCAATCCCGGTCTTCCTCAATCAGCGTGCCAAGGCGCGTGACGCCTCGACGAAGGCTGACGTGAATACGCTCGCAAAGGAGGTCGCCACTTACTTCGTCGACGGCGGCGGGACAGTCCTTCTCGACTTCGACACAAGTCCGGGCAAAGCACTTCTCAGCGACGGTAGCGGATGGGTCGCCATGGTGAACCTGACTAACGGCACTGTCGCTCCCACCAGTGGAGCAGGGTCAAACCTGGGGTCACCGGACACATGGTGTGTGAGCCTTACTGACCCCAAGGGGCGCGATAAGACCTTCAAGTACGAAGCTCAAAATGGGCTTGGTTTAGGGAGTTGCGCGTGACTTCCCAAGGGAGGCAATGGCCATCCGCTGCTCGGAAAGACGCGGGTTTTACCCTCGTTGAGACGGTCCTCGCGATGGCTATCACATTCGTGGTAATGGCGGTCCTTCTTGTCGCCTTCGTGAGCACCCTCTCCACTGTTACGCTCTCCAAGCAGCGGCAGACCGCGACTGCGCTCGCCACGCACGTCATGGAAGAGCTGCGCGCACTGCCCTACGCGACCGTGACCGGCGGCCTGAAGAGCACCGACACCAGCGGCGACCCGAACATCAGCGGCTCGACGTTCAGCCCAACCGTCGGCGGGATCAGCGGCGAGACGCTGGTCACCTACGCCACCGGGGCCGATCAGAGCCCGCTGTTCCCCCACCGCACCACCGAGTCGGTGGATGGCGTGAACTACACGGTCGGCACCTACGTCACCCACGCCGGTACGGCGAATCCGGCGTACAACCTCACCGTGCTGGTGTCGTGGAGCTCCAACGTCACCAAGGGCACCACCAAGACGGTCGTGCAGCGCTCGACCTCCTACTCGCCGAGCGGCTGCCTCTCCAGCGCCACGCACCCGTACTCCGGGCCGTGCCAGGCCTTCTTCAACGGCCAGGCGGGTCTGTCGACCGCGGGCATCAGCGTCACCAACGACGTCGACTCCACCCAGCCGATCAGCGGTCTGAACGGGCTCAAGGCTCTGCTGAGCCTGCCCTCGCTCACCGCCGGCGTGGGCGTCGAGCAGACGACGAAGCTCAACGGCGGCGCGCAGACGACGCAGGCCGCCGTCACCTACGCCGACGGCACCACCAGCAGCTCAGGAGGCCAGGCGGTCACCGCGAGTGCGGACACCGACCCGTCATCCACCGCCCAGACCACGTCCAGCGGCACCACTGCCAGCCAGTCCAGCGGCACCCAGTCCCTGACCGGTCTCGCGGGCACCCTTGCGGTGACGCCGACGACCGGTGACACCGGCTCGGCTGGTGCCTACGCCGTGTCGACCAGCACCGGCTGCGTCAACGACAGCGGCACGACGATCAACCCGCTCGGGCAGCCGTGCACCTCCGGCAGTGTCCAGGCGTCCGGGACGGCCGGGAGCATCACGCTCAACCTCAGCGGCGCGGCGGCGGTCCGGTCGCTGCCGACGTTCTCGCTGGCCAGCGTCGGCGCCGCGCCGGCGGCGTCGAGGGCCTACGTCTCGCGCCTGCTCAGCACGGCCGGCAGCGCCTGCCCGTCGCCGAGCGGCACCGGATGCATCACTTCGGGGGTGACCCGCTCCCTGGGCGACGTCACCGTCGGCCGCATCCCGGCCGCCTCGCCCGGCGACAACGTGCCGGCCGGCTACGACTACTCCTTCAAGGTCTCGGGCCTGACCGAGACTGCCTACGCCGAGAGCGGTACCGGTACCCGCAGTCCGGCGTCCGCGTACTCCCGGACGGGCGGCACCCTGTCCTACTGGAACGGCAGCGGCTACAGCACGCTCAACCTCACGACGTTGACGGCGGACACTTCGATCTCAACACCGGTCGTCAACGCCTTCTACTACAACCTGGCCTCGCTCTACGTCAGCGTTTCCGTCGAGTCGACGATCACCGCTAGCGCCAAGGCCTCTGCTGCCTCGACCGGGGCCAGCCCGTGTCAGGCCGCCGCGTGCGCGGTGTCCTCCACCGGGGCGAGCGTCCTCCGGTCCAGCACCCGCTACGTCGTGACGCTCAACGGTGTCCCGCTGACGCAGTTCGTCGTGGTGACCGACCTTGGCTCGGTGCTGGCCCAGTCCTCCTACCAGGCCGCGCCGGCCTCCTGAGGGGTGGAGAGATGACGACATTCACGCGCCTGGTGCGCCGGAGAGGACGGGAGGACGGCGGCTACACGCTCATCGAGATGATGGTGGCGATGGTCGTCCTCAGCCTCGCCCTGGCGATGATCACCACGGCGCTGATCCGCTCGCAGACGCTCACCCGGGACCTCGAGGCCACCGCGGACAGCGCCTCCGAGGTCCGGATCGCCCTGGCGCAGATCGACCGGCAGGTTCGCTCGGGCAACGTGCTCTACAGCCCTGCCAACGAGCCGGCGCAACTGGCCTCCTGCACCGCCTCCGGCAGCAACGCCGGAAGCTGCATGCGCGTCTACACCCAGGCCAACGGCGAGGAGAGGTGCGTGCAGTGGCAGGTTCTGACCGACCCTGACCACGCCGGCACCAACCTGCTGCGTAGTCGGGCCTGGTCGCCGGACTGGCAGACCGACGGCAAGGTCACCGACTGGGGGATCGTGGCCCGCGGGCTCAACCCCAGCGCCGGTGCTCCCTTCACCCTGCAAGGGGCCACCACCGCCTACAGCAGACGCCTGCTCGATGTGAAGTTCGAGGCGCTCGACACCCGCCGCGGCAAGTCCACGGTCATCGAGTCCTCCCTCTCGGGGCGCAACACCAACTACGGCTACGACCCGGGCCAGTGCAGCCCGGAACCCGCGGGATGAGGAGAACCAGCATGCGTGCTCGGCTGACGGTCGGGGTGCGCGGTCGCGCCGGCACCGACGACGGTGTCGCCCTGGTCATGGCCATCGCCATCGTCGGCCTGGTCTCGGTGTTCGTCGCCACCCTGCTCGTGTTCACGCTGCGCGAGAGCGCCCAAACCGGTCGCGACCGGCAGCGCAGCGAGGCGATCACCAGCGCCGAGGGTGCGGTGGACGTGGCGATGGCGTCCATCCAGCAGCAGGACCCCACCACACTGCCCTGCGACACCACGGCGGTCACGAACACGCAGTCCAAGCCCGACACGATGACCATCGCCACCACGGTCACCTACTTCGACGTCAACGGTGTCCAGCTCAGCTGCAGTGATGTGCAGAACCCGTCGTCCAACGTCGCCGCTGCCACCGCCCTGATCAAGAGCACGTCGACCACTACTCCGATCGCCGGGCAGGCTCCCGCGGTGCGGACGATCGAGTCCGAGGTCCGCCTGACGCCGTCCTTCGCACAGGGCCTGGACAAGGCCATCTTCGGCGACGCCGGGGTGACCCTCGCGAACAAGACCGAGCTCTACGGTCAGGGGACCTCGCCAGACGCGGACATCTACACCAACGGCAACTTCGCCTGCCAGAACAACGAGCACTTCCGTGGGTCGGTCTACGCCCAGGGCTCGATCTCGCTGTCCAACTCGTGCACCATCGACGTGGACGCCTGGGCCAAGACCGGGTTCAACTCGACCAATCCGCAGAGCACCGTGAGCGGCGACGTCAAGGTCTCCAGCGGCACTGCACAGATCGACGCTGGCACCATCGGTGGCAAGGTGATCGCCCAGAGCGTCTCGCCGAGCAGCTGGTGCACCAGCCACCCCGGCAAGTGCACCACCGGCAACGGAGTGGTCTCCGACCCGCCGAGCCAGGCCTTCCCGATCCTCAACTGGGACAGCAACACGGCGGCTCAATGGGCCGCCAACGGCTACACGAACGTGGTGACGAACAACGACTGCGGATACTCGGGCAGCAGCTCGAACGGACCGGGGCAATGGATGGTCGACCACGGGAACAGCCTCTCCGGGCCCACCGTACTGCTGACGAGCTGCCAGGTGGTCATCCAGAACCCCAACAAGAACAACGCGTGCGGCAACAAGACTGTGTGCCTGAACAATAACTTGGCCGTGTTCGCATCGGGTGGCGTCACGATCTCCAACACGCTCACGATCACCAGCACCAACACGACGACGCGGAATCTGTACCTGATCCAGCCCTACAACGCGGTGAGCACGCACCCGTGCACCAGCCAGGGCATCAACCTGGACAACCAGGTGAGCATCTCCAGCACGATCAATGAGCTGCTGTACTCGCCCTGCACCATCCGCAAGGCCAACAACACCGACCACTACGGCCAGATCTACGCCGGCGGCGTGGCCCAGGTCGACAACCAGCTGACCATGTACTACCGGCCGCTGCCGGTCTGGGGCCTGAGCAACACGACCAACAAGGTCAAGTACTACTCGATGGACATTCTCTACAAGCGCGAGACGACGTCGTGACGTTCCGCCCGCGTGTCCTGCGGGCGGGCGGCGCTCCACGACGGACGGAATGCCTAGGGTGCTGATCGTGAACCTGGGCCCGTTCGTCGTCGTCTTCGCCGCCGTCGTGGGCCTTGTCATCGGCTCGTTCCTCAACGTCGTCGTCTGGCGCGTGCCGAGGGGCGAGTCGGTGGCCAGCCCGCCCTCGCACTGCCCGGCGTGCGGGAGGCCGGTCCGGCCGCGCGACAACGTGCCCGTGCTCAGCTGGGTCCTGCTGCGCGGCCGATGCCGGGACTGCGGCTCGCCGATCAGCGTGCGCTACCCGCTCGTCGAGGCCGGCACCGCGGTGGCCTTCGGCGTCACCGCCGCCGTCATCGGGGCCGACTGGGCGCTGCCGGCGTTCCTCTACCTGGCAGCCATCGGCGTGGCGCTCGCGCTCATCGACATCGACGTCCACCGGCTGCCGAACGTCATCGTGCTGCCCTCCTACGGCGTCGTCGCCGCTCTGCTGCTCATCCCGGCTGTCGTCGATGGCCGGTGGGACGACTACCTCCGGGCACTGCTCGGGGCGGTGGCGCTCTTCGCCTTCTACTTCCTGCTCGCCTTCATCTACCCCGCAGGTATGGGATTCGGTGACGTGAAGCTCGCCGGCGTCCTGGGCCTGTGCCTTGGCTGGATCGGCTGGGGCGCACTCCTCGTCGGCGCGTTCGCGGGCTTCCTCTTCGGCGGAGTCGTCGGCGGCGCTCTCATGGCCGTGGGGCGCGCCGGCCGGAAGACCGCCCTGCCGTTCGGGCCCTTCATGCTCGCCGGCACCGCGGTGGGCATCCTCGTCGGGCAGCACCTGGCCGACCTCTACCTCGGCACCCTCGCACTCTGAGCGTCGTCCTCGGCGGCCCGAGCGCTGCGCCGAACGGGTGGTGACACCCTTCCTGCTGATCGTGGGTCCAAGGACCTAGCGCGTTCACGCTCAAGCCCCCACCCCGTCTGTCCGATCCGGTCCTTGGGAAAGCGACAGACAGGTCACAGCACGGCGTGCGCCGGCTGGGAAGGGGAGCGTCGTGGCTGGACGATCCGCCATCGGTCTCGACATCGGGACCTCCGGCGTGCGTGCCGCCGAGCTGTCGTTCGGCAAGGGGGGCGTGACGCTCGACCGCTTCGGTCAGGTCGCCCTGCCGGAGGGTGCTGTGCGTGACGGCGAGGTCGTCGACCCCGACACCGTCGCCGGCGCCATCAAGCAGCTCTGGTCGCACACCAAGTTCTCGAGCAAGAAGGTCGTCGTCGGCGTCGCCAACGCGAAGGTGGTCGTCCGTCAGGTCGACCTGCCGTGGCTGCCGATCGACGAGCTGAAGAAGTCCCTCAGCTTCCAGGCCCAGGACTTCGTTCCGATGCCGATCGAGAGCGCGGTGCTGGACTTCCACCCGCTGGAGGACCTGCAGGCCGACGGCGGCCAGCGGCTCGTCCGCGGCCTGCTCGTCGCCGCCTCGCGGGAGATGGTGAACAACAGCCTCGAGGCGGTCCAGAAGGCCGGACTCACCCCGACGATGGTGGACCTGTCCTCCTTCGCGGTCCTGCGTGCCATGGGGGAGACCGATGACCTCGCCATGGGCGCTCCGGTGGAGGCCCTCGTCGACGTCGGCGCCCGGGTCACCAACATCGTGGTCCACCAGGGCGGTGTGCCCCGCTTCGTCCGCATCCTGCTGATGGGCGGCAAGGACGTCACCGACGCCGTAGCCGACCGCATGGGCGTGCCGACCGAGCAGGCCGAGGCCATCAAGCAGTCCCTCGGGCTCGGTGGCGCCGGTGCTGCTCCCGAGACGCAGGCCGCGGCCCGCGTCGTCGAGGCGACCGGCTCGCAGCTGGTCGACGAGGTCCGGGGTTCGCTCGACTACTACCTCGCGTCGTCGGGCTCCGCGCCCATCGCCCGGCTGGTGATCACAGGCGGTGGCTCCCGGCTCGGCGGCCTGGCCGAGCGGCTGCAGGCCGCCACCCGGGTGCCGGTCGAGATCGGCACCCCGATCGCCCGCGTGCAGGTCGGCAAGACCGGCCTGTCCGACGACCAGCTGCAGTTCGTGGCCCCGCTCGCCGCGGTGCCCGTCGGCCTCGCCCTCGGAGCGGCTTCATGAGCACCAGCACCCTCACCCCGGCGCGCACCGCAGCGCTGCCGCGGGTCAACCTCCTCCCGCCGGAGATCGCCGAGGCGGCCCGGCTGCGCAAGGTCAAGGCCGGTCTGGGAGCCGTCGTGGTCGGCGCCGTAGCCGTCGTCGGCCTGCTCTACGTGCAGGCCACCGGCGCGGTGAACGACGCCCAGGACCAGCTGACGGCGGCGCAGGCACGCACGTCCCAGATCAACGCCGAGACCGCCAAGTACTCCGACGTCCCACGGGTCTACGCCCAGGTCGCTGCTGCTCAGGCGCAGCTGGAGCAGGCCATGGGGCAGGAGGTGCGCTGGTCGTACTACCTCAACGACTTGTCGCTCACCATCCCGCCGCACGTCTGGCTGACCCAGCTGCAGGTGACCACCACCGACGCTGCTGCCGCCGCCAACCCGGCGGCCGGTGCGCAGGCCAGCCTCACTACTCCGGGCATCGGCAGCGTCAAGTTCAGCGGTGTCGCCTACGCGCACAACGACGTCGCCGCCTGGCTGGACGCCCTGGCCAAGCAGAAGGGCTACGCGGACGCCTACTTCAGCAAGTCCGAGGAGGACGACACGCTGTCCCGGCCGACGGTGAAATTCGACTCCACCGTGACGGTGACGAGCGTCGCGCTCTCCGGGCGGTACACGCAGAATGCGGGGAACTGACATGACCAAGATGCGTCAGTGGTCCCTGCTCGCTGGCCTGGCCGTGGTCGCTGTGCTGGCGGCCGGCTGGTTCCTGCTCGTCTCGCCCAAGCGCGGTGAGGCCTCGGACCTGCGGGCCCAAACAGTCTCCCAGCAGCAGCAGAACCAGCAGCTGCAGGCCAAGCTCGAGCAGCTCAAGGCCCAGGCCAAGGACCTGCCGGCCCAGCAGGCCAAGCTGGCGGACTTCCACCTGAGGATCCCGGACAACCCCGCGCTTCCCACCCTGGTGCGCGACCTCACCAAGGCCACCAAGGCCGCCGGGACCGACCTGGTCTCGCTGGCGCCGGGCCAGCCAGCTGCGCTGACCCCGGCCGCGGCCACCGCCCCGGTCGCCCCTGCCTCGGGCGCGGCGGCCGGTACGTCCGCCGCTGGCGCCGCCTCGCCGCTGTTCGCGGTGCCCGTCCAGCTGCACGTGACCGGCACCTATCCGCAGGTCGAGCTGTTCATCAACCAGCTCGAGGGGCTCAAGCGCTCGTTCCTAGTCACCGGGTTCCAGCTCGGCCAGACCAAGGACGCCGGTTCGGCCGGTAGCGCCGACACCAGCGCCAGCCGCGACCTCGACCTCCAGCTGGACGGCCGCGTGTTCGTCGCCCCGACGACCGCGACGCCCGCCACCGCCGTCAAGCCGGTCGCGAGCCCGGCCCCCGCCCCGGCCAAGTAGGAGCAGGACGATGAGCCAGACGACCTTCCCCTTCGTGCCGGCGCAGGCGCCTGCTCCCGAGCAGCCGCAGGACGAGGCCCCGAAGAAGGACAACCGCCTCCTGTTCGTGCTGCTCGGCGTGCTCGGCCTGGCCGTGGTCGGCGCCGCCGCGTGGTTCTTCCTGCTCTCCGGCGGCTCCAGCGAGGAGCCCGCCGGCGGTCCGGTGGCCCTGCCCAAGCCGAAGCCGGCCGCGAGCGCCTCGCCCTCGGCGTCGTCGGTCGCCACCCCGGCCCCCAAGGCGCTGGACGCCAGCGTCGGCGTCGACCCGTTCAAGCCGCTTGCCCAGCCCTCCCAGGCACCGTCCGCCGGCGGCACCACGGGCGGGACGACGACCACCGGAGGCTCCACCACCACCGGCGGAACGACGACCGGCGGCACCACCACGCCGACCAACCCGTTCCCGTTCCCGACCTCCGCCCCGGCTCCGGTGCCCGCACCGAGCGGCGGCACCACAGCCCAGCCGGAGAAGCCCCCGTTCCTGGTCCAGCTGCTCAAGGTGACCAGCGACGGCAAGAGCGCCTGGATCGGCGTCAACGGCACGCCGTACCTGACCAAGGTCGGGTCGGTCTTTGACACCTACTTCAAGGTGACGGCGCTGGACAAGAGCTGCGCCACGGTGCAGTACGGCGACGTCGTCGGCGGCAAGGCGTGCCTGAACCAGGGGCTCATCATCCCCTGAGCAGGACCAGCAACTGGGACGCAGCGTCCCGACCAGCGAGACGGGCCGCACCCCGCAGGGGGAGCCGCCCGTCGGCGTCTGGGAGACTGCGGGCATGCTGCGCTGGCTCACCGCAGGGGAGTCCCACGGCCCCGCTCTCGTCGCGATCCTGGAGGGCCTGCCCGCCGGGGTCCAGACCTCCACCACCGACGTCGGGCACGCCCTGGCGCGCCGCCGCCTCGGCTACGGCCGCGGCGCGCGGATGAGCTTCGAGCAGGATGCGGTCGAGTTCCTCGGCGGCGTCCGCCACGGGAGCACCATCGGTGGGCCGGTTGCCATCCGCGTCGGCAACACCGAGTGGCCCAAGTGGGAGAAGGTGATGTCGGCCGACCCGGTCGACGCCGCCGAGCTCGAGGGCCTGGGCCGCAACGCCCCGCTCACCCGTCCCCGCCCGGGCCACGCCGACCTGGTCGGCATGCAGAAGTACGGCTTCGACGACGCCCGCCCGGTGCTCGAGCGGGCCAGCGCCCGGGAGACCGCCGCGCGTGTTGCCCTCGGCGCTGTCGCCGTCGCGTTCCTCGAGCAGGCCGTCGGCGCGCACGTGCTCTCGCACGTCGTCAGCCTGGGCGAGGCCGACGCCCCCGACGGACTCGTCCCGCAGCCCGGCGACCTCGAGCGCATCGACGCCGACCCGGTCCGCTGCCTCGACCCCGAGGCCAGCAAGGCGATGATCGAGGAGGTCGAGGCCGCCCGAAAGGACGGCGACACCCTCGGTGGCGTCGTCGAGGTGGTCGTGCACGGCCTCCCGCCGGGCCTGGGCAGCCACGTGCACTGGGACCGCCGGCTCGACGCGCGCCTCGCTGGCGCGCTGATGGGCATCCAGGCCATCAAGGGCGTCGAGGTCGGCGACGGCTTCCGCACCGCCCGCCGCCGCGGCTCCCAGGCGCACGACGAGATCGAGCTGGTCGACGGCGTCGTGCACCGCCGCACGGACCGGGCCGGCGGCACCGAGGGCGGGATGAGCACCGGCGACCCGCTGCGGGTGCGGGCGGCGATGAAGCCGATCAGCACCGTGCCGCGGGCGCTGGACACCGTCGACGTCGCCACCGGCGAGCCGGCCAAGGCCATCAACCAGCGCTCCGACGTCTGCGCCGTGCCCGCCGCCGGCGTGGTGGCCGAGGCGATGGTCGCGCTGGTCGTCGCCGACGCTGTGCTGGAGAAGTTCGGCGGCGACTCGGTGCCAGAGACCCGGCGCAACCTGCAGGCCTACCTCGACGGGCTGGCGGTGCGCTGATGGCGCCGCTGGTCGTGCTGGTCGGGCCGCCCGGCTCGGGCAAGACGACGGTGGGGGAGGCCCTGGCAGCCCGGCTCGGCGTCGCGTTCCGGGACACCGACGCCGACGTCGAGGCCGCCGCCGGCGTCTCCATCGGCGAGATCTTCGTCGAGCAGGGCGAGCCGCGGTTCCGCGAGCTGGAGCGTGCCGCGGTGGCCGAGGCGCTCGCCGAGCACGACGGCGTCCTCGCCCTGGGTGGCGGCGCCGTCATGGACCCGACCACCGAAGAAGCCCTGCGCGGCCACCGGGTCGCCTTCCTCGACGTCGGCATCACCGACGCCGCCCGCCGGATCGGCTTCAACCGCGACCGACCGCTGCTCATCCAGAACCCGCGCGCACAGTGGATCGCGCTGATGGACAAGCGCCGCCCGGTCTACGAGCGGGTGGCCTCGCTGGTCGTGAAGACCGACGGCCGCACCCCGGACGACATCGCAGCGGAGATCGCCGAGCAGGTCTCCGACGGACCGTCGGAGGAGGGGCAGTGAGCGAGCCCAAGCGCATCACGGTCGGCGGCGACGCCCCCTACGACGTCGTCGTCGGCACCGGTCTGCTCGGCGAGCTGCCCGGCCTGGTCGGGACCGCCGCCCAGCGGGTCGCCGTCGTGCACCCGCGCTCGCTGCGCGAGACCGGCGAGGCGGTGCGCGAGGACCTCGCCGCCCAGGGCTACGAGGCGGTCGCGCTGGAGACCCCCGACGGCGAGGAGGCCAAGACCGCCGAGGTCGCCGCCTTCTGCTGGAACGTCCTGGGCAAGGCCGGCTTCACCCGCTCCGACGCCGTGGTCGGCGTGGGTGGGGGAGCGACCACCGACCTGGCCGGTTTCGTGGCCGCCACCTGGCTGCGCGGTGTCCGGGTGGTGCACGTGCCGACCACCCTGCTCGGCATGGTCGACGCCGCGGTGGGCGGCAAGACCGGCATCAACACCGGCGAGGGCAAGAACCTCGTCGGCGCCTTCTACCCGCCGGCCGGCGTGCTCTGCGACCTCGCTGCGCTGGAGACCCTGCCCCGCAACGACTACGTCAGCGGCCTGGCCGAGGTGATCAAGGCCGGCTTCATCGCCGACCCACGCATCCTCGAGCTGGTCGAGGACGATCCCGCCGGCGCCGCCACGCCGTCCGGCCCGCACACCCTCGAGCTGGTCACCCGCGCCATCCAGGTCAAGGCCGACGTCGTCGCCGGCGACCTGCGCGAGGGCACCCCGATCGGCGCCGGCGTGAGCCGGGAGATCCTCAACTACGGCCACACGCTCGGCCACGCCATCGAGAAGGTCGAGCGCTACGAGTGGCGGCACGGCGCCGCCGTCGCCATCGGCATGGTCTACGTCGCCGAGCTTGCGCGCCTGGCCGGCCGGCTGTCCGACGACGTCGTCGACCGGCACCGGACCGTGCTCGAGTCCGTCGGCCTGCCGACGTCGTACGCCCGCGGCGCCGACGCCTGGCCGCGGCTGCTCGAGGCGATGAAGGTGGACAAGAAGTCCCGCGGCGACCGCCTGCGCTTCGTCGTGCTCGAGGACCTCGCCCGCCCCGCTCTGCTCGAGGCGCCCGACCCGCAGCTCCTGGTCGCCGCCTACGCCGAGGTCTGCGCGGGCTAGCGAAACCCCCTGCTTCTCCGAGGAACCGGCGCACCGTGACGGTGCACCTCGGGGAGCAGCCATGAGCGCGAAAGCGGCGCGGGTCTGGGCGGGGGCGGCGACGGCATCGGAGCCGTCCCCGGATGGGCGGTGCGACAGGCGTGCTCGGGCGAACCCGAGCATGAGCTACGGCGTGGCCACGGCGCAGGACGCCAGCGGATCGTGTGGTCGGCGCTGGCGGCGCGGATGGTCGTCTGACCGGTCAGTACGCTGCCGCCTGTGCTGAACGTGCTGGTCCTCAACGGTCCCAACCTCGGCCGGCTCGGCAGCCGGGAGCCCGAGGTCTACGGCCGGGCGAACTGGGACGACCTGGTCGAGGCCTGCGAGCGCGCGGGGGAGGAGCTCGGCCTGGCAGTCGAGGTCCGCCAGACCGACGACGAGTCCGAGCTGGTCCACTGGCTGCACGAGGCGACCGACGCCCGCACCCCGGTCGTCCTCAACCCCGCCGCCTTCACGCACTACTCCTACGCCCTGCGCGACGCCTGCGCCCAGCTGACCGCCCCGCTGGTCGAGGTGCACATCACCAACCCGGCCACCCGCGAGGACTTCCGCCACATCTCCGTGGTCGGGGGAGTGGCCACCGGAACCATCGCCGGGTTCGGCCTCGACTCCTACCGGCTGGCGCTGCGCGCCATCGCCGCCTTGGTGCTGCCGCCGGCCTGAGCGGTTGTCCACAGGCGCGGCGCCACCCCTCCCGATCAACCGTTTCGTCCCGCTACAGTGCCGCCCGTGCGACACATGGGGGCGATCGCCGCACTAGCGCTGGCACCGCTGGCGCTCACGGGGTGCACGGGGGCGAGCTCGTCGGCGGCTGCTGGGCCGACGCCGGCGGCGAGTACGGCGAGCCCCGCGCCAACACCCCGAGAGACGCCCAAGCCGACCCCGCCAGCCATTCCAGACGCCGCGGAGTCGGCCGACGAACAAGGCGCGAAGGCGTTTGCCGCCTACTTCTGGCAGGTGGTCAACTATGTGGGTCGTACGAGGGACACCGTGCCCCTCCAAAAGATAAGTAGTGCTGACTGCAAGTCCTGCAACCAGACTATTGACACGGCTACGAAGGCACGGGCTAAAGGCGAGTCGGTCATTGGTGCAGTTGTTGACGTCAGGGCCACCGAGATAATCCAGCGTGGCCCTGTCTGGAAGGTCGAAGTAGGTATGAGTCGGAGTAGCGGCGTCTCTGTGGATTCCCAGGGAACGCCAATCGCCACGACGAAGGCGGTACCGATTCTCGTTGTGGACATGACGATGGAGAGGAGGGACGGCGAGTGGGTCGCTACCAGCGTTACCTTGGTCTCTTCCTCCTGACGGGACTCCTGTTGATTGCTGCTCCTGCCGAAGCTGACGACGGTGTCGGTGCGGGCACTGGCGACGGCTCGTTCGACTTCGATGCTTCGCAATCGACGCCAAGTACCGGGGCAGCCGCTCCGCAGCCCAATGTCGAACAAGCTGTCACGGGTCGCCAGCCTGTCTATCAGTGGGTTACCGCTTGCGGTGGAAACTCGCCGGACACGGATTCAGGAGCAAGTTGCACTCTGGCGACATTATGTCCCTCGCCCCAGCAGGTGCGGATGTGGCTATTCATCCGACGACCGGTCGGTACAACGGGTTGGAGTGATTGGGAGCAGCAGCCAGGGTCGACTTGCCGCGAGGTGGGCGATCCGGTTATGGGCACCTTGGGCGGCGGGGAAGTGACCCCTGCCGACGTCCTGACCGCTTTCAGGAGGCTCCCCCTCCCCGCCGGCACCCTCCAGGTCCAGCCCAACGGCCGGACCCTGGTGAACCTGGACACGATCTTCTCCGCCCAGTCCACCCTCCCCGCCGCCCCCTACGCGCTGACCCTCCTCGGCCACGACGTCCGCGTCCGGGCCCACGAGCAGACGTGGACCTTCGACTTCGGCGACGGCACCGCGCTGGACAGCGACACCCCGGGCGCGCCGTACCCCCGCCGGGACATCACGCACGACTACACCCGCAAGGGCAGCTACCAGGTGTCGGTGCAGGTCACCTACACCGGCCAGTACTCGGTGGACGGCGGGGGCTGGCAGGACGTCCCCGGCACCGCCACGGTCCCCGGCGCGCCGGTGCCGCTGCAGGTCCTCGAGGCGCGCACCCAGCTGGTGGCCGATCCGGCGTAAGCCGAGCCAGCGGCCGCCAGACCCCTCAGGTACCGTCCCGCCCATGCCCGAGACGCACGCCCTGCGCCGCGACCGGCTGCGCGCGGTCCTGGCCGAGCTCGACGTCGACGCCGTCCTCGTCACCCGGCTGGTCAACGTCCGCTACCTGACCGGGTTCACCGGCAGCAACGGTGCGGTGCTGCTCACCGCCGACGACGCGGTGCTGGCCACCGACGGCCGCTACGACACGCAGTCCGAGCAGGAGTCCCCCGACGTCGAGCGGCTCATCGAGCGCAACGTCGGTCCCGAGCTGGCCGCCCAGGCCGCCAAGCGCGGCGCGAAGCGGATCGCGTTCGAGGAGCACGACGTCACGGTCGCCCTGCACGACGCCCTGGCCGAGGCCGCGGAGAGCGCGGAGCTACGCAGGCTCGGCGAGGCCGTCGAGGGCCTCCGCGCGGTCAAGGACGAGGGCGAGCTCGAGCTGCTGCGCCGCGCCTGCCAGATCAGCGACCAGGCGCTCACCGACCTGCTCGGCGGGATCGCGGTGGGCCGAACCGAGCGGGGGATCGCCCGCGAGCTCGAGAGCCGGATGCTCGACCTCGGCGCCGACGGGCTGGCCTTCGAGACCATCGTGGCCAGCGGCCCGAACAGCGCCATCCCGCACCACAGCCCGACCGACCGCAAGGTCGAGGCCGGCGACTTCCTCAAGATCGACTTCGGTGCCCAGTACGGCGGCTACCACGCCGACTGCACCCGCACCTTCGTCGTCGGCCGCGTACCTGCCGACTGGCAGGCCGAGCTGCACCAGCTGGTCTTCGACGCCCAGCGCGCCGGCCGGGAGGCCCTCGCGCCCGGCGTGCTGGTGAAGGACGTCGACCGCGCCGCCCGCAGCGTGATCGAGGCGGCCGGGCACGGGGAGCACTTCACCCACGGCCTGGGCCACGGCGTCGGCCTGGAGATCCACGAGGCGCCGATGATGGGGTACAGCGCGGACGCTAGACTGGCCGACCGCACGCCGGTCACCGTCGAGCCGGGGGTCTACCTCCCGGGTCGCGGCGGGGTCCGCATCGAGGACACGCTCGTCGTCCACGACGGCGCGACCGGCGGTGGCACCGCAGAGCTGCTCACGACGACGACCAAGGAGCTGCTCGTCCTCGGCTGACACCCTCAGTCGCTGACGCGCGCCCCCGACCGCAGGAGACCGGACACCTCGTGGCGACGACCAACGACCTCAAGAACGGCATCGTGCTCAACCTCGACGGCAACCTGTGGACCGTCGTCGAGTTCCAGCACGTCAAGCCCGGCAAGGGCGGCGCCTTCGTGCGGACCAAGCTCAAGAACGTCCTGTCCGGCAAGGTCGTCGACCGCACCTTCAACGCGGGCGTGAAGGTCGACGTGGCCAACGTCGACAAGCGCGACATGCAGTACCTCTACCGCGAGGGCGACGACTTCGTGTTCATGGACATGGAGTCCTACGACCAGATCCACGTCTCCCAGGAGACCGTGGGCGACGCGGCCAAGTACATGCTGGAGAACCAGGACGCGATCGTCGCCACCAACGAGGGCGTGCCGCTCTACGTCGAGCTGCCGGCCGCCGTCGAGCTGGTCATCCAGTACACCGAGCCGGGCCTGCAGGGCGACCGCTCCACCGGCGGCACCAAGCCCGCCACCCTCGAGACCGGCGCCGAGATCGCGGTGCCGCTGTTCATCACGACCGGCGAGAAGGTCAAGGTGGACACCCGCTCGGGCGAGTACCTGGGCCGCGTCAACAGCTGATATGGGTGCACGGAGCAAGGCCCGCAAGCACGCCCTCGACGTCCTCTACGCCGCCGACCTGCGCGGCGTGGAGCCGTCGCAGGCGCTGGCCGACCGCGAGCGCGACCGCACCCGCGAGGGCCAGCCGGCGCTGCCGGACTACGCGGTCGAGCTGGTGAACGGCGTGGTCGAGCACCGCGAGCGCATCGACGAGCTGCTCGGCACCTACAGCCAGGGCTGGACCCTGGACCGGATGCCCGCGGTGGACCGCACCGCGCTCCGCATCGGCGCCTACGAGCTGCTCTGGCGCGACGACGTCCCCGACGTCGTGGCGGTGGACGAGGCCGTCGACATGGTCCGCGAGCTGAGCACCGACGAGAGCCCCTCGTTCGTCAACGGCCTCCTCGCCCGCCTGATGGAACTCAAGCCCAGCCTCGCGCTGTAGGACCGCACCCACTAGAACGCGATCAAGCAGAAATGGTGAAGCATTCGCTTCACCATTTCTGCTTGATCACGGCAAGAGGCTGGGGGTCAGAGGTCCGCCATGTCCACGGCGCGACGGGCCTCGGGGTTGAGCACGCCCCAGCCGATGAGCTGCTCGGTGAGGACGCTCGGCGGCTCGTCGTAGATCACGGCGAGGGTCCGCAGGTCGTCCTGGCGGATGGAGAGCACCCGGCCGTTGTAGTCGCCGCGCTGCGACTGGATGGTCGCGGCGTAGCGGGCCAGCGGGCCGGCCTTCTCCGAGGGCACCTGGGAGAGCTGCTCGAGGTCGATCACCAGCCGCGGCGGCGGCTCGCTGGCCGCGCCCGGTGCGCTGTCGGGGAGCAGCTCGGCCACCGGGACGCCGTAGAAGTCGGCCAGCTCGGCCAGCTTCTGCACGGTGACGGCGCGGTCGCCGCGCTCGTACGACCCGACGACGACCGCCTTCCAGCGGCCCTGCGACTTCTCCTCGACGCCGTGCAGGGACAGGCCCTGCTGCGTCCTGATCGACCGGAGCCGCAGCCCCAGCGCCTTCGCGTAGTCGCTGGACATGACGTTCCCCCTGAGTGTGTGGGGCCCCTGGACAGGTGCTGGATGGGTAGGCGGTGCCGCGACGAGCCATCGGTCAGTGCGGAAACTACGGAGAGTCACGCCGGACGTCAAGGGTTATCGCTCAAGTCGCGAGAGCGACCGCGATCAACCGTCCCGATCGCCACGCTCCGTCACGTCTGAGCGTCGTCGCTTAGGCGCTCACCGTGCCCGCGGGCGACCCCGCACGGGTCCGGTAGGGTGGCCGCTCGAAGGCGTCCTTTAACGACCCGTCCTGTGAGGCGGGGAAGGAGGTCCACGATGACGCACGCCCAGCGGCCCGCTCCACCCGAGGAGCCGGCCCGCGCGGTGCTCGACGCCGACGACGTCGCCCGCGCCCTCACCCGCATCGCCCACGAGGTCGTCGAGCGCACCAAGGGTGCCGACGACGTCGTCCTGCTCGGCATCCCGACCCGCGGCGTGGCGCTGGCCCGCCGCCTGGCCACCCGCCTGGGGGAGATCGCCGGCCACGACGTCCCGGTCGGCGCCCTGGACATCACCATGTACCGCGACGACCTGCGCATGCACCCGCCGCGTGCGCTGGCCCGCACCGAGATCCCCGGTGACGGCATCGACGGCAAGCTGGTCGTCCTCGTCGACGACGTGCTCTTCTCCGGCCGCACCATCCGCGCCGCCCTCGACGCCCTGAACGACCTCGGGCGCCCGCGCGCGGTGCAGCTCGCGGTCCTCGTCGACCGCGGCCACCGTGAACTGCCCATCCGCGCCGACTACGTCGGCAAGAACCTCCCCACGTCGCTGCGGGAGACGGTCAAGGTCCAGCTCGCCGAGGAGGACGGTCGCGACACCGTGCTGCTCGGCGCCAAACAGACCCAGTAGCGGGCCGAGAGGGCATACCGGTCATCGGTGTGCCCCGGCTCGCCCGGAATCTCCCCGACTGAACTGCCTTACGGAGCCTGACAGATGCAGCGTCATCTCATCTCGGCCGCCGACCTCACCCGCGACGACGCCGTCCTGATCCTCGACACCGCCGAGGAGATGGCCCGGGTCGCCGACCGGCCGATCAAGAAGCTGCCGACCCTGCGCGGCCGCACCGT